>DATLKM010000102.1:0-11579 GCA_035538435.1 Binatia bacterium | reverse complement strand
ACTAAACTATCCGGTTCGCCCATGCAGTATCATCAAACTCGATTCATGAAATCCCTGGGCATACTGCTTTCCGGTCGCGGATCGAATTTCCTCGCCATCGCCGACGGCATCGGCGCCGGCCGCATTCCAAACGCGCGCATTGCCATCGTGATTTCCAACAAGTCTGACGCACCCGGCCTCGCTGCGGCGCGCGAGCGCGGATTCAAGGCGCTCTCCATCCCTTCCAAAGGTAAAACCCGCGAGCAGCACGACCGCGAGGTCGTCTACGCGCTGCGCGAGGCAAACGTCGACCTGATTTGCCTCGCCGGCTACATGCGCCTGCTCTCGCCCTGGTTCGTGCAGCAATTCCCGCGCAAGATTCTGAACATTCATCCCTCGCTATTGCCCGCATTCCCCGGACTCGAAGCCCAGGAGCAGGCGTTCGCTTACGGCGTGAAAGTCTCCGGATGCACCGTGCATTTTGTCGACGAGGAACTCGACCACGGCCCCATCATCACGCAAAAAGCCGTGCCCGTGCTCGATAGCGACGACGAGCATACCCTCGCCGCACGCATTCTCGAGCAGGAACACATCGCCTACACGGAAGCGATCAACATTGTGTTGCGGGAAAATTTCGAGACATCGGGACGCAGGCTCAAGACTAAATCGCTGTAGGGACAGCCGCCTCGTCTGTCCGGGCGACCGAGGTTTATCGGGCGGAAGCTCTTTCCCGGCTATTCTCCCGCTTCTCTTACTTTCCTTCTCATCTTGACGATCGGCAGCGACTCGCCATTACCCATTGCCACTGACTGATTCTCGACTTCTTCATATCCCCTGGCTCGATAAAACGGAACTCCGCTCAAAGTCGCTCCCATTTCCAAATGAGTAAAGCCAGCCTCTACCGCGGCTTTTTCGCAGGCATCAAGAATCATCGTCCCAATGCCGCGCCGCGCCCAATCCGGATGCACAAAGAACGCGCGGATTTTCGCGGCGTCCCGTGTGGGATCGAGCAGCGAATCTTCGCGTCCGGCAAACTGATCTCCGCCATACAGGGTTTTCCGCTTGCTCCATCCGCCGCAGGCCACGATGGTGAGATCTGCCCGATCGCCGGATCCCGTCCACGGTGAATGTGGGGACAGCCGCCCTTGGCTGTCCGGCGGCTCCGGTTTGTCGGGCCGCGGCCCCTCCACAACGAAATATGTCCCATCCGCGATCAACTGCGTGTCCACCCCGTAGACCGACTTCAGCGCCCCTTCAATCTGTGCCGGAGAATAGTCGCCCGCCTGCAATCCGCGCACGGAGGCCTCAATGACCTCGCGCAGCCGGGGAACATCGGCCATGGCCGCCTTGCGAATGTGGATAGTCGGCTGCATCGGGGAAGCTGCGGCTTGGCAGCATTCTAATTCCTGTCAGTCTCGCAATTGGAAAAACAACGTTTTTCATGACAAAACAATTAACCCGAAACCTCTATCCATCGGCCGGTTTATCGTCATCCAACAATGTACGAAGCTGGATCGAAGGAGAGTCCACCATGAGTAGTCTCGCCCTCTTGCAATCGCTCAAAGAAAGTATCGTCGCGGCCAACGTGAAAGCGGTCTATGGGGAGCCTATCGCCGCTCAGGGAAAAACGGTGATTCCCGTGGCCAAAATCGTTTACGGCTACGGTGCTGGAGCCGGCACCGGCGGTGTCGGCGATTCCGGCGCCCGGGGTGAAGGCGGCGGTGGTGGCGGAGGAGCAGTTGCACTCCCGGTTGGTGTGGTCGAAATCAGCGACCAGCAAACTCGTTTTGTCCCCATCCATGACCGGAAAAAACTGGCCGGCGCGGTCGCCGTGGGAATTGGCATCGGTATGCTGCTGAACTGGCGCAGACGTCGCTAGCTGGAAAATCGGCGCGCTCGTTTTCCTGGGACGCTAAGCCCAAAAGAACATCTCCTGCTCGAGGCGGAGCGGAAGCCCCAGCCAATTTCTGCCTTCTGCACTCCGACTTCCTCATTCCTTATAATGTCTGTTCCCATGCCGGACTTTATTCCAGTTGAAGAACAGATCACCTACCTCAAAAAAGGTGCGTCCGAGATCATTCGCGAATCCGATCTCCGCGCCAAGCTCGAAAAATCGCGCGCCAGCGGTAAGCCGCTGCGCGTGAAGCTGGGCATGGACCCGACTGCTCCCGATCTTCACCTCGGCCACACGGTTGTCCTGCGCAAGCTGAAACATTTTCAGGACCTTGGCCACACCGCTATTTTTCTGATCGGCGACTTCACCGGCATGATCGGCGACCTCACCGGCCGCTCAGCCACGCGCCCGCCGTTGAGCCGCGAACAGATCGAGCTGAACGCCGAAACCTACAAAGCGCAGGTGTTCAAGATTCTCGATCCGCAGAAAACCATGATCGACTTCAACCGCCGCTGGATGGGCGCATTCACCGCCGACGATTTCGTGCGCCTTACCGCCAAGTACACGGTTTCGCAATTGCTCGAGCGCGAAGATTTTCATAAGCGCTTCCAGGAAGAAAAGCCGATCTCCGTGCACGAGCTGCTGTATCCGTTAGTTCAGGGATACGATTCGGTCGCGCTGGAAGCCGATGTGGAACTGGGCGGCACCGACCAGAAATTCAACCTGCTCGTCGGCCGCGAGCTGCAACGGGCCTACGGGCAGGAGTCGCAGGTGGTGCTGACCACGCCGATTCTCGAAGGCCTCGACGGCGTGCAGAAAATGTCGAAGTCGCTAGGCAACGCCATCGGCATTCATGAGCCGCCGCTGGAGATGTACGGCAAGATCATGAGCATCTCCGACGAAATGATGTGGAGATATTACGAATTGCTGACGGATGTGTCGCTGGCTGAAATCGAAAAGATGAAACGCGAGTCGCACCCCATGCAGGCCAAGAAAGACCTGGCGCGCAGAATCGTAACCGATTTTCATTCGGCGGAGGCGGCGGCGAAAGCAGGCGAAGACTGGGCGAAGCTACGTAGTCGTGAACTGGCGCCAGAAAACGTGCCAAGGGACATCGAGGAGGTCAGAGTTTCTTTCGACGACATTCGAACGGCTGATTCGCCCGCTCCGGGAACGGACTGGTTCGTTGTGATTCGGTTAGACCGACTCTTGGTGGTCTGCGGATTGGCGGATTCAAATACCGATGCGGCGAGGAAAATCAAGGCCTCTTCCGTTGAGTTGCTGAAGCAGGATCGGTCTCATGGCGAAATCTGCACGGCACCTCACCTTCCTATTAAGTACTATCCGACAAATATACGATTGGTTATACGAGTCGGGAAGAAAGTGAAGTCCGCGGTGATTGAGGGCTTGGGAGGGGCTAGGTAAGGCGGGCCTACCTCAGCCGCCTCACGTAGGGACAGCCGCCCTCGGCTGTCCGGGCGAGCGCTAGCTCGCCAGTGATGGCACCCTGATCAAATTCCCGGATTGGAACGAACACGCACAAAATTTTTTGGCCGCTCCCCGGGCTCGGGCGGAGCGCACTACAATCGAAATCCAGCGGGGAGCTTCGCTCCGCCGGACAGCCGGGGGCGGCTGCCCCTACACGTATGCCAACGGCTTTCTACCGCAGAAAACTCCCCCATCTTCAGTGCGACGACAAGCCGCACTTCGTCACCTTCTGCACCGATCGCCGGCGAATACTCCCTGAACATGTGCGTAAGGCTGTTCTCGACTGCTGCTTGCACGACAACGGAATCAAGTACGACCTCAAAGTTGCCGTAATCATGCCCGACCATGCGCACTTGATTTTCACTCCGCTGGTTGATCGCGAAGCAATGGAAATTGTCTCGTTGGCAGAAATTATGAATGGCATCAAAGGCGCCTCAGCCCATGAGTTGAACAAGCTGCTCAATCGCCGGGGACGGTTGTGGCAAATCGAGTCGTTCGATCATGTGCTGCGCTCTTCCGAGAATCTCGACGCGAAGATCGCTTATGTTCTTGACAATCCCGTTCGAGCGGGGTTGGTGGCTCGGTGGTCGGACTATCCCTGGCTGTGGAGGAAGCAGTAGCCCAGGGGGGCTGTGAATCCATCTCCCCTCTGGATGTTCGCGAGGAGAGACATAGGGACAGCCGCCCCCGGCTGTCCGGGCGAGCGCTAGCTCGCCAGCCCTTCCGGAAGCTCCTTGCGGGCCGGAACGAATTGCTTTGGCTCTGTTCCTTCGAATCCCTTCTAACCACAATTAAGAACCGCTGCGGGAGCTTCGCTCCGCCGGACAGCCGAGGGCGGCTGTCCCTACATGGGCGTTACGGATGCTCCGCCGCCCTGTGCTACTCTCGTCCCCGCACATGCGCGTTGCCGCCATCCTCGGGCCGGGGTGCTCTCCCAAAACTTTCAAGCCATTCCAGCAGGCCGCTCCTGACTCCGAGTGGAGCGGCAGCGTTCCTGAGGCAGGCGATCACTGTGATGCCATCATTCTCTGCGGCGGCGACGGCACGATTCACCGCCATCTGGAAGCTCTCGTCAATCTTGATCTGCCCGTACTCATCATCCCCGCGGGCAGCGGCAACGACTTCGCCCGCGCCCTGGGACTGCCCAACCTGCGCACCTCACTGGCCGCCTGGCAACATTTCTGCAAAGACAAAAGCAATGTTCGCCAAGTCGATCTCGGAGTAGTCTCCGGTATTGCGCCGGAAGCAGACCCTGCGCCGCCGCCACAGCCCGCTCGAAGCTCGCGGCTCGCCGCTCCCCGCTATTTCGCCACCGTAGCCGGAATCGGCTTGAGCAGCGAGGTCACGCGCCGCGCCAACGCCCTTCCGCGCTGGCTTCGCGCCCGCGGAGGATACGCACTTGGCCTGGCGGCAACGGTCTTTCGCTTCGCGCCCTTGGCCATGAAAATCCTTGCCTCAGGCAGAGAAAACGGCTGGCGCATTCGAAGCGACCGCCCCACCCTTCTTGCCGCTTTCGCCAACACCTCGACTTACGGCGACGGCATGAAAATCGCGCCCCACGCCCGAATCAATGACGGAGAACTCGACGTCTGCATCATCGGCGGTATCGATCCCCTCAAACTCTTTTGCATGTTCCCCACCGTCTACTCCGGCCGTCATCTGGAGATCGAGGGCGTCGATTCTTTCCGCGCTGAGCGTTTGCGGATAGAAACCGAATCCCCGCTGGAGGTTTACGCCGATGGCGAGTTCGTCTGCCGCACTCCGGTCGAAATCGGCCTACAGCGCGCCGCGCTCAAAATCATTTCCCCGTAACCTGTTTCGCCAGCCAGGCCCCCAGCACCATGAAATAAGAAGGCGCCTGCGGTGCATCGTTTCGAATCGTCTCCGCGTCGATTTTCATGTTCTCGCCAATCGGCGACATCATTTCGTGGTTTGCGTTGGGAATGACCGCGTATTCGAAGTTATGCTGCCGTCCGGAAAGTTCTTGCAGTTTTTTCAAGGTCTCCGCAACCGGAATCCACGGATCGGAATCTCCATACATGAACAGCATGGGCGCCTTCACCTTCGCGGCGGCGGCGAAGGGATCGTCGTCCATCTCGTGCCGGTAGGAATTATGTTCGGGATCGGTGGTCAGCTCGGCGGCGTTCGGCATATAGGTCAGCCCGAACCAGGGCTTCGCCTGCGCCTTCGTCAGGGCTTCAAGCGCTTCAGTACGGGAGTTCGTGCCGCGCAGGTAGCCCGTCCAGGCCGCGCGCGTAGCCAGCATTTCGCGCACGTCGGAATCGGAGTACCCGCGCAGCAGGAGAATATTTCTGGTGGCAAATTTCATCTGCTCCTCCGCCGTGACCAGCGGAGCGGAGATCGAAACCGCGAAAGCCGCGTTCGGGCTTCGTCCCGCGGCCAGCACCGCCAGCCAGCCGCCCTGGCTCAGTCCCCAAAAGCCCATGCGCGCGGCGTCAATTCTCGGATTTCTGGCCAGCGCCTGCTGGCCCGCGATCCCATCATCCGCCAGCGTTTCATAACTGATATTTTCCGCGTTGCCGGTAGATTGGCCCTCGCCGCGCCGGTCGTAGATGAGGACCGCGAATCCCATCTGCGGCAGGCTTTCGCGCAGGTGGCGATACAGCCCGGCTTCGCGCGTTCCCGCCGAGGCGGAGTGCAATACGACAACGGCAGGCAGATGATCGCCTTTCTCCGGCAGATACGCCGTGCCCGCGAGCTCCGCCCCTGCATTTTTGAAGTGGACCTGCTCCGACACGACCGGCACGGCATCAACGTGCCACAAACTCGAGGCCGGCTCATTGTTGGACCGCGTTTGCGCGGCCGAATTGAACGCCAAAACCAGGAGAGCAACAGGAATCGCCAGAATGCGGGCAGCCATAAATTTCCTCGGTTCGAAAACTACGGGCGAACCAACGTAGCGAAGGGGAGCTGTGGCTGTCCATAGGCATCTCGCATGTATCGCAACCGCGCTCCCCCAATCGGGCGCGGTGTCGTTAGCTGGTAGACAAAACTAATCGAAAGGCGGTGCTAAACTCTTGCCATGGCTGAACGACGCTCCCACACACTGCTCTGGATTCTGATCGGCGGAGGCGCTTTTTTCCTCTTTGTGCTGGCCATATTCTCGCTGTTATATCTCACCCTTCATGCAGGCACCAGTGATGCCTCGGGCTTCGGCGGTTTCGGTGACCGCATCGGCGTGGTCGATCTTGACGGCGTGATTTTGTCGCCCGAGCCCGTGGTTGGCGAACTCAAGCGCTTCGGCGACGATTCCTCCATCAAGGCCATCATTCTTCATGTCAACTCTCCCGGTGGCGGCGTGGCCGCTTCGGAAGAGATTTATCGCGAAGTCAAGCGCCTGCGCGAAGAAAAGAAAAAGACCGTTGTCGTTTCGATTGAGACCGTCGGCGCCAGCGGCGCCTATTACGTGGCTTCGGCTTCCAACAAAATTTACGCCGATAATGGCAGCATTGTGGGCTCCATCGGCGTGATTGCCCAGTGGGTCAACTACGGCGACCTGCTCAAGTGGGCCAAGCTGAAAGACGTCGTGCTGAAGACCGGCGAGTTCAAAGACACGGGCAATCCCTCGCGCGACCTCACTCCCGCCGAACAGGCTTATATGCAGTCGCTCATCGACAATATGTTCGGCCAGTTCATTCAGGCGGTTGCGACCGGGAGAGGCATGAAGTTTGAAGATGTCAAGTCGATCGCCAATGGAAAAGTCTGGACCGGCCAGCAAGCCAAAGAAATGAAGCTGATCGACGAAGTCGGAGATTTCCAGGCCGCCATCAAAGACACGGCAAAATCCGTCGGCATCTCCGGCGAACCCACCGTTGTCCATCCCGAAAAAGACCGCCGCACTTTGCTCGATCTGCTGCTGGGCGATGTGTCGCAGTACCTTCCCAATGCGGCAAAAATGCTCGAGCAGCATGTCGGGTTCTACTATTTGTGGAAGTGAGGCCTCTCGTTCCGGTGCGGCTGAAACTCCGGTTAGCGAATCGCAGCCAAAACGAGGCATCTGCCGCAACCTGGCTTTTAGGCACGGGCACCCGAACCGTAACTTGCATTAACTCCTGAAATTTGAGAAGGTTATGAAGGTTCGCGGAACGAGATAACCGCGAGCGGAAAAACTTTATTCTTGCGGGGGCAAGCAGAAGGCCGTATGACCAAAGCCGATCTCATCGATGAAGTCTCGCGTTTGGCGGAACTTACACGCAAAGACAGCGAAGTGATTGTGGAAACGATTTTCGACAGCGTGGTGCGCTCGCTGCGCGCAGGCGACAAGATTGAAATCCGCGGCTTTGGCAGCTTCCGCACCCGCCAGCGCAAGCCGCGCACCGGACGCAACCCCAAGACCGGCGACAAGGTCGAAGTTCCCGCCAAAAAAATCCCCTTCTTCAAGCCCAGCAAGGAATTGAAGGACCTGGTAAATGAGGGATTGCCGGCCGGTGCGTCAACGCCTCCGGCTCCACCTGCACCGGCGGCGCCGCAGCCGAATTCATAGCGCCCGCGCGGCTCGCCTCGCCCCCTGGACAGCCGAGACGGCTGTCCCTACAGGAATAGAGCTACTACACTCCACTCTTCTCTCCAAACACCTCGGCGGTGAAGCCCTCGACGATCGCCCCTTTTTGCCAGGCATCGGCCGGCAGCCCGGCTTTGCGGCAGGTCTGTTCGAGGAATGTGATGCGGTCCCAGCCATGCTCAACCGGTACCTGCGGCAACAGCAATCCCCGCCGGCCCTGGAATGCAATAAGCAGGCCATGGCGTCCCACTTCGATCTGCCCAGGGTCGATCGGACTTGGCGGCGACAGGACGCTCAGCTCGATTTCCAGATGCGGCGCTTCCTCCACCGTAACCGGAACAAATCGGGTATCCTCGAACGCCGCGGCGCGGGCGGTTTCTGCCACCGCACGATAAAGCGGGCAGGCGGGCAGCACGTAGCCAACGCATCCGCGCAACTGCCCCAGCAGATAGAGCGTGGTGAACACTCCGCGGTTTTCCGCAAGATGCGCCGTGGGCGGAGCGAAAGAAATCTCGCGCTCTTCTGCCCTCGAGAGAATCGAGTCGTGCCCGATGCGCAACAGTTGCAGCCGCTCCTCGCCGGAAAATTCCGGCAAAGCGGCGCCCTGCGCCGCGGAGTGTTGAACTGTTTCAATCGAATTACGTTGTGGGAGCGACATCGGCATCGGCCGGACGCCGCGCCGGTTGCGGCTTGCGGCGGCTCAGAATGAAGGCGCGGCGCCGTCTCTTCGAGACGCGCCGGTCAATCTTCGACCAGAAGGCGACGAAGTAATCGATTCCTGAAACCAGCGACACGCACACCACAAACCAGATCGCCGCATAAGCGATCCAATGCACCGGAAGAACGAAGTTTCCGTAGATGGGCCATTCCTTCCAGCGATGGTCGAGAATCACCGCCACCACCGAAACAATCTGCACGACCATCTTGAATTTGCCCAGTTCGCTGGCCTCAATGGTGAATCCGCCCGAGGCGGCGATAGAGCGCAGGCCGCTCACCAGAAACTCGCGCCCAATCACAATCACGGCAATCCATGCCGGAACCAGGCTGGGATTGAACTGCACCAGGGTCACGAACGCGGCGGCAATCAGCAGCTTGTCGGCCATGGGATCCAGCAGAATTCCCATGGTCGTAATCTGCCCGTGCTTGCGGGCGAGATAGCCGTCGATCCCGTCGGTCATGGCGGCGGCAATGAAGACGAACGACGCCAGCAGTTCCTTCGTGCCATGCTCGCTGCTGAAAGTGCCGGAAAGCAGGATCCACATCAGCAGAGGGATGCTGCAGATCCGAATCAGCGTGATGGAATTAGGCAGGTTCACCGCTCGACCGAAGAAATCCCCGTTTCCGCGCCGGAGATACGTCGATTATGCTCCACGGTGAGAGAGGAAGGCAACACAATCAGGGATGGCCACGGTCTACTCGAAAGTGCACCTTATCAAAGCTGCTGTCCCGAAGCCCGCGCCTTCCCCAGTGTTGCGGCGAATTTCACTCGGAACCGGACCGCAAACCTATTTACTCATGGTTGTAGCCGCCGCTTTCGGCTGCTTGGCGATGATCTGGTCCTTGATCTTGTCGTAGGTCGCCTGGGGAATGATTTTCTTGTGCACCAGATCCAGCTTCGTACGATACGGTCGACCCGCGATGATTTTGGCCGAATAAGCGTCGCCGATTCCCGGCAGCGCCTTCAACTGGTCCGCAGTCGCGGTATTGATGTCGAGCTTATCGGCCGCGGCGGCCGCTTGAGGAACCGGAGAAGCAACCGACCGCACAGGCGTGGCCGCCGGAATCATCAAAGCCGCCAGCAGCAGAGGCAACATCCGCAAGAACAGTTTTTTCGTCCGCGAAATCATCGTCCCCTCCTCTTGAAGCGTGCACCGTCGTAATTCCAGGCCGCGGTTTACTGCGAACCGAGAACTGAGAACCGAGAACTGCTTTTCAAGCGTAAATTCCGCGCTGCCGGATCGTATACGCCACGCGATCTATCGCCAGCATGTAGGCCGCGATGCGGTTGTTCACATGGTGCGTCTCGGCATAACG
The DNA here is from genome assembly GCA_035538435.1 of Binatia bacterium. GTDB lineage: Bacteria > Acidobacteriota > Terriglobia > Terriglobales > Acidobacteriaceae > Sulfotelmatobacter. The sequence continues at coordinate 1,662 of DATLKM010000102.1, read as the reverse complement.
CACCACGTCGTTGAACGACGAGATCATGATCTCCTGCAACTGCTCGTTTACCACCGATTCTTTCCAGAAATAACCCTGCCGGTCCTGCACCCACTCGAAGTACGAAGTGGTCACGCCGCCGGCATTGGCCAGAATATCGGGAATAACGAAAACGCCCTTGTCAGCCAGAACGTCATCGGCGGCTGCCGTCGTCGGCCCGTTCGCGCCCTCCGCCAGAATGCGGCATTTCACCCGGTCCACGTTGCGCGACGTAATCACGTTCTCCGTCGCTGCCGGAATCAGAATTTCGCAGTCGGTAATCAGCAACTCGGCCGGATCGTACGACTCCGCTCCCGGAAAGCCGTGCACCGTCCCATTTTTCTGGCGGAATTCAACCAGTTGGTTCACGTCCATTCCGTTCTTGTTATACAGACCTCCACCGACTTCCGCGATGCCCACAACCTTATATCCTGCCTGGTACATCAGGTGGGCCGCGTTCGAGCCGACGTTGCCGAAGCCCTGCACGATCACGCGCGTGCTCTCTCTCGCCAGGCCAAGTTTCTTGATGGCCTCATCGCAAACCACCATCACCCCGCGCCCGGTCGCTTCGCGCCGCCCGCGCGATCCGCCAATATTGATCGGCTTGCCGGTTACGACGGCAGTCACGGTCTGGCGCATGTGCATGGAATAGGTGTCCATCATCCACGCCATCACTTGTTCGTTGGTGTTCACGTCCGGAGCGGGAACGTCTTTTTCCGGGCCGATGAACTCGATCAGTTCGCTGGTATAGCGGCGGGTCATGCGCTCGATCTCGCCCATCGACATTTTGTGCGGATCGCAGATGATTCCGCCTTTCGCCCCGCCGAACGGGATGTTGACCACGGCGCACTTCCAGGTCATCCAGCTGGCAAGAGCGCGGACTTCATCCAGCGTCACGTCCGGCGCATAGCGCACGCCGCCCTTGGCTGGGCCGCGCGCAATCGAGTGCTGCACCCGAAAACCGGTAAAAACCTCCAGTCGGCCGTCATCCATCTGCACCGGAATGTAAACCGTCAACTCGCGATTGGGATAACGCAGCACCCGCCACAGCCCCTCATCCAGATTCAGCTTTTGCGCGGCCAGGTCGAAACGCGCCCGCTGCGACTCCCACGGATTGGTTTCTTTATCGAGGTGCGGCGCGGTGGTCATCGTGCTCATAAATCGCTCTCCAAAATAATGACGTTTTAAGAATTCCCCACATCGGCAGGGATATACCCCGGTATGGGCAAACGTTCAGAGTATAAGAGTCTCAACGGACGGAAGCAAGGAGCGGACGCGCTTGGTAGTGGGTTCGTATGCTGCTGACCCACCACCACGCGCTTGGCATTGTCCTAAATTTATGACAATGCCCGGATCCTGGAATGCCGCGGGCCGGGGCCGAACAGCTATCGCTTACTTCTTTCCCGTGTCATGTACCAGCACCAGGTCCGATGGCGATTCGCCCCTCACCAGCGCCAGGCTCTTGCCGTCAGGCGACCATCCATAGGAATAAATCTTGAGCGCGGTGAAATTCGTAATCTGGCGGCCGGGGCCGCCGTCGACCGGTTGCAGCCAAAGATTGTCCATGCCCTTGTCGTGAATCGGGTATACCACTCCTTTTCCGTCGGGACTGAAGCGCAGAATCCCGGCGTGACGCGGGTCGTA
>DATLKM010000101.1:0-11769 GCA_035538435.1 Binatia bacterium | reverse complement strand
CGCTACTTGGGCGTAAGCCGGAAGCAGCACAGTTTCGGCATCGCCCTGGGCTTTGGAACTTACGCGCTGATCGAGTTGGCGCTTATCGCCTCCTGGGTTGGGGATCATTTAGGCGACGTCGCCATGAATCTGATCAACATGGGCGCTTATAACGGCACGCTGCTGATCTGGCTGGGCTACATGCTAAGCAGGAGCGAGGCTCGGGAAGTTGGCGCGATCTTGCTTCGGCCCCAGCGATGGGAACAAAGCTTGTCCGACATTCAACACCCCGCCGGCGCGGATTCGCTCATTCCGATGTTTGAGGGAATGGTGGATCGGGCACTCTCGAAATCCACTCCTACGGCGACGGCACTGGCCGAGGACGAAAAGGCAGTGGGTCAAGGCGCAGTCTTGCCCATCAACACAATGAGCATACCGGCTTTGGCCGAGCGGCTCGCTTCAAAGCGATCATAGGCCTAGCGGAGCGGCCCTCCGCCCCAGCGGCGTTCGCGGAAGATGAAACGCCTTCCCTACAAAGGACTTCTGAGCTTTCCGGCACGACGAATTCCGGATTTCGTAAATTTTTTCTCGGAAAAGGCCTGTTTTCGATTTTATTCGCGCCCCGGGGAAAAAGGTGAGGACGCGCCTCGCGAGGCACCCTAACTTTAACAATGTAAAAGATTTGCCACACGCTTCTCGGAACGGCGGCAGGGGCTGGCTGTGGCGAATTCCGGAAATCGTAAACAGGCTTGTTCAGGGGCTTGACTCATGCTTTATAATTCTGCTCCCGCGCCAAAGAGCCCATTTTGGGACGCCGGTGCGGGTTAGGAGCAACCCCATGAAGCAAGCTATCAGGATCTCGGTCCTGATGTTAGGTTTAGTGGGCACATACGTCGCAGCTGCCATTCCTCAGGTTCCCACCCCGGATGGAGGCCCGATCCTTACGTGCCCGGCTCAACAACACTTGGACAATAAGTGCGCTGGCGGCGGTTCCGGCGGCACTCAATTCGCCCTATAGCAAAGCAGTAGAACTTAAGTAAGCGGTGGCCGCAAGGTCACCAAAGTAACCGGTGGTAACTTGGGCCGAACCCTTAGGGCTCGCAATATTCGGGCTGGCGGAATTGATAATACCCCGTCAGCCCCTGTTTTTTGTGTTCACCTCAGGCGGCAGCTGGCCGCAACGTAGCTTGAAGTTGCTCGGGATCGAAGATGGGAGGACGGCAACTGAATCCCGAGCACACAACTGCGAAGGATTTCCCCGACTTCAGGTCTGGCAAATTCGGAATTGTGGCCGCCAGCGCTGGCGGAAGATTTTCGGCGACGGCGTGACTTGCCGGCATACGCAAAACGCTTTTGCCGAAAGCGAACGATTCCGTCGACCCCTTCCACAGTGCATCAGCAGTTTCTGCAGAACTCCCCGCAATGACCACGATCTGCAGGGGTTCTTCCAGCAAATGCAAGACCGCGGCGCCGTATGTGGCGGCGAAAATTCCCATCTGCGGCGCGCCGCCTGCGAATGCCTCGAGCGTTTGCTCTGCCTTTTCTCGATAACTTTGGTCTCCGCTGTAGTGGTGCAGGCGGATCAGCGCAATCGCAGCCATCGGATTTCCCGCGGGCGTGGGAGAATCCTGGATCGGTTTGCGCCGCGTCGCGAGCACTCCCAAACTGCTGCCGTCGCCTGCCGGCTCGGCGTCGAAAAAGCCTCCGCCGGCATCATCGTAGAATTTTGCGATCATCGCGTCGGCAATCGCCTGGCCGAATTTGAAGTAGCTGAGATCGGCTGAAGCTTCGTAAGCGTCGAGGCAAGCAATTGCCGTTGCCGCATAGTCATCGAGCAGGCCGGGAACCGTACGGTGGTCGGCTTGGGGATCGGAATAGGCGACGACATGGAGGAGCGTTGAACCGCCCGCAGCGGCCTTTCGGTCGTGTCTCCATGCTTCGGACAGAACTCGATCCAGAGACTTCAGCGCAAACTGGCGAGCGTATTCGAGACCCATTACCTTCGCCGCTTCCAGGTATGCCGAAACGCACATGCTGTTCCACGAGGTGTAAACAGTTCTGTCCACATAGGGGGTAGGCCGCTCAAGACGCGCCGCGTACATTTTTTTCCTGGCGGAATCAAGGATCGCGCGCACTTGTTCTTCATCAAGATTCAGCCGACGGCCGATTTCATCGATCGGAGCCCGCACAAACAGAACATTTTTGGCGGGATTGTGATGCATCTCGCCCACTTCATTGATGTCGTAATGAAGTGACGCAACCGTGGCTTCTTGTTCCGTGAGCACGGCGCGGGCTTCGTCGAGCGTCCAGGTGAAATAGTCGCCGTCGTCGTCCATGTTAATGTCGGCATCCTGCGAGGCATAGAACCCGCCGCGCTCGCGATCGCTTAGCCATTCGTCCATCCAGCGAATGATGTCGCGGGCCACGTCGGCGAAAAATACCGAACCGGTCGCCTGATAGGCGTGGACGTAATTCTTCAGCAGTTCTGAGTTGTCGTACGACATCTTCTCGAAGTGCGGCACGACCCAGCGCTCATCGACCGAATAGCGGTGAAAGCCGCCGGCGAGCTGGTCGTAGACTCCGCCGTTAGCCATGTGTTCGAGCGTGGTGGCGATGACGTGCCGGAGGTGCTCAATCTCGCGGTTTGTAGAGCCGCGCGCGCTTGCGTCCGCGCTCTCTGAGCCCGAGATTGAAACCTTCGCGTATCGCCCGATCAATAAATCAAGAATCGACGGATGGGGAAATTTCGGTGCATTGCCGAAGCCGCCATGCCGGGGATCGAACATACGCTCGGCCGCGCTCGCGATCGTATCGACAATCGACGGCGAAACTTTCCCGTCGTGACCGGCAAACGATTCGGCCTGAGCAATCGCGCTTTCCACCATTTTGGCCTGTTCCATCACGTCGCCATGCTTTTCTTTGTAAGCGGCGGCGATGCTCAGCAACACGCGCTTGAAACTCGGGCGGCCGTAGCCGTCGGTCGGCGGGAAATAGGTTCCGCCATAGAATGGCTTGCCGTCGGGAGTAAGAAACGCCGTCAGCGGCCACCCGCCTTGCCCGCTGACCGCCTGCACCGCGGCCTGGTAACGAATGTCGATATCGGGGCGCTCGTCACGGTCGACCTTCACGGCCACGAAATGCTCGTTCACAATCTTCGCGATTTCAGGGTCGTCATAAGATTCGCGGTCCATCACATGGCACCAGTGGCACCAGACCGCTCCGATATCGAGCAGCATGGGCTTGTTCTCGCTGCGCGCGGTCGTGAACGCATCTTCTCCCCATTCATGCCATTGGATGGGCTGATGCATGGCGGAGCGCAGGTAGGCGGAAGACGCGTGGGCTAGAGAGTTGAGGGTGGTGGCCATGAATTAAGTTTATCGCGAGATTTATTCGCCCTCTCCGAGGGCAGCAGGCCAGTGCGACCCAGTGAGCCGAGCTCTACACTCTTGCCACATCGTCGAGCCTCGCGAGCATATCCGGAAATCGCCCTACCAGCAGCACCAGCGCCGCAGCTTTGCTGCGCCTCGATAAACCCCATTCGATGGTACGCCAACGCCGTACCACGTACCTACAGTGCGCTATCGGAGTATCTAAGTCTAGTCCTTCGAACAGCAGTTGTGAGTGCGAAACGCACACACCACAACTCCAGCAGCCCCCACCCCCGTGCCACCCCACCCCCGTGCCACCCCACCCCACACTAATTTCTCCTTGACAGAATCGGCCAACTCCAGTCAAATGCCGGCAGTTCGCTTTTCTGGCCAAACTCCCAGTTTTTGCTATCAATCGCAAGGATAGCGGCCACGGAAGCCTGGGGCCATCTGTTCAGTTAAAACTTGTGCTCAGTTAAAACTTGTGCAAGGAGAAGTGCGATGCGGTCACTTCGTCTCCCGCTGTCGTGCATTTCTGTCCTTTTTCTGGCGATTTCTGCGCTGGCGCAGGGTGCGCCGCCTTCGGCCGATACCTACGACAGTTCCACGGCGCAGACCACGAACTACGGGTCCAACATTCTTCTGGTGGTGCAGAAGGGCTCCAACAGCTACATCAAGTTCAACCTGTCCGATGTGCCCCCGGGCGCGACCATCACCAAGGCCACGCTGCGACTGTTTCTGGACGCCGCCACAGCCAAAGGCAGCTTCGACGTTTACCAGATCAATTCGAGCTGGAGTGAGGCGACGCTCACCTACAAGAACGCGCCCCCGCTCGGGGTTTCGGCCACGGGAAACAATCCGGTAGCGGTCACCGCTTCCAGCGTCAATCAGTTCATCCTCATCGATATCACGTCGCTCGCCCAGAGTTGGCTGAACGGCAGCATTCCGAACGATGGTATCGCGCTCGCGCTCACCACCAGCACCGGCGCCTTCTCCTTCGATTCCAAAGAAAATTCGCTGACCAGCCATCATCCCGAGTTGGAGATCACCATCGCCAGCGGCGCGCAGGGCCCACAAGGCCCGCCCGGACCCGAAGGCCCGGCTGGTCCGCAAGGTACGGCCGGCGCACAGGGAGCTACAGGACCACAAGGTGCAACCGGGGCGCAGGGCGCTACCGGACCTCAGGGGCTTCAAGGGGCGACGGGGGCCACGGGCGCAACCGGCGCTGCTGGCGCTCAGGGTCAGCAAGGCACTCAGGGAGTGCAGGGAGTTCAGGGTCCAACCGGCCCGCAAGGATTACCCGGGACGGGATTCAACTTTACCGGCGCCTTCAACAACTCTGCTTCCTACAACATCAACGATGTTGCCAGCTACAACGGTTCCTCCTATGTAGCCATCGTGGCCAACAGTGGCCCCAATAATCCCACGCCTGATACCAATCCCACGGATTGGTCGATCATGGCCTCAAACGCCAATGGGTTGATGACCTTCTCTTCGTTTTACCCGGGGAATCTTACCGGCACATGGGTGGGCGCGAACTGGAACCTGGATCAGTCGATCACTGTCCTGCGCATCGCGGCCACGGCGAAAACCCCGACCGGTTCCTCGTGTCCGGCGGCGGTCTTCCGCCTCTCCAATGGAACCAAGGGGCAGGATCTCGTTCTCGCCCCAGGCCAGTCCTGGTCTGACACCGGTTCCATGGTCATGACCTTCAGCTCTGGTGCCTTGTTGCAGGCTTCCCTGCGCACCGGCTCAACCTGCGCCAGCAATACCGGGGCCGACACCAACCTGCTGGTCGAATACAGAATGCAGCAGCCCGGCGATACCGACAATTGCGCCGGTACCTCCTGCAACGGATATTGCACCAGTACTGCCTCCGATCCTTCCAACTGCGGCAGTTGCGGAACCGCCTGCCCCAGTGGTCAGCCCTGCACCAGCGGTGCTTGCCCGGCTGCTTGTACGGGCGGGCAGGTGTATTGCAACGGCGCTTGCACCAGCACGCAAAGCGATCCCAATAACTGCGGCACGTGCGGCGATGTCTGCAAGCAAGGCACTGCCTGCATCTCGGGCGTGTGCTCGGCGCCTTTGCCCAACGGCTCCTCCTGCGTGGTCAGTTCGCAATGCTCCAGCGACAATTGCGTCAGCGGTGTCTGTACCGCGGTATGCTCCGCCGGGCAGGTGGTGTGCAACGGTGTTTGCACCAACACCTCCAGCGATCCCAACAACTGCGGCGCCTGCGGCGACGTCTGCCCCTCCGGCTCTACCTGCAGCAATGGTGCCTGCTTCTCGACCCAGTGCCCGGCAGGAACTCAAAGCAACTGTGTTCTGACAACCACGAACAGCGGCAACACCGACACGGGGACGTGCGTCCCGGGCTATACCGGCGCGTGTTCTTTCTCCTGCAATAACGGGACTTGGACTCAAGTAACGAACACCTGTGCCGCCCAGTGCCCGGCAGGAACTCAAAACAACTGTGTTCTATCAGCAACGAACAGCGGCAACATTGACGCGGGGGCGTGCGCCACCGGCTATACCGGCGCGTGTTCTTACTCCTGCAATAACGGGACTTGGACTCAAGTAACGAACACCTGCGTCGCCCAGTGCAACTCGAATTGCCCGGTTGGCGCAGCCTGTACCAGCAATGCCGCTTGTTCCAGCAATGCCTGCGACTTTGTTACGTCAAAGTGCGTCACCAGTACGTGTGTGGACCAGAGAAAAGACGGCAACGAAACCGACGTCGACTGCGGCGGCGGCACTTGCCAGGCCTGCGCTGTTGGGCAGGCTTGCATCGTCGACACCGATTGCACCAGCAATGCCTGCGACGCGAACTTGCTAACTTGCGTGAGCAGTCAGTGCTCCGATCATAGGCAGGACGGCGTCGAAACCGACGTTGACTGCGGCGGCAGCAACGCTTGCAACCGTTGCAACGTGGGGCAGAAGTGCCTGCAACCTTCCGATTGCGTAGCCGGCCTCGTCTGTACAGCGGGTACGTGTCAGTAGAGGGAACCGTGGCGGGCGCCGGGTGATGGCCCACTCGCGCCTGCCACATCATTCTGAAAGTAACCAAGGAGAAGTATGCGTAGCTTCGTCTTAGCAGGACTGTTGTGCGGCGCCGTAGCGCTGGCACAGACCGCTTCACCCTCAGGAAACCAGACGCCCTCGAATCACGCCGCGGCGTCTGCCACAGCCGCTCCCGCCAAGACCGCGCCCTCAACCCCAGCCAAAGCCGAGAGCGCGAAAAAAGAGTCCGTCAAAGCCGAGTCCGTCACCATCAACATGCCCGAAGGCATGACTAAAGATCAGGCTGATGCCATCCTCAACGAACTGAAAGCAATTCACCAATTGCTCCAGTCGCAGCAAAACACCCGGGCCGCCGCCGCTCCTCCTCCCGCCGCCGCGCCGCAAAACGACAAAGTGACCATGAGCGTTGGGCAGGGCTGGTACGCCATCGGCCGCGCCGATGCTCCCGTCACCATGGTCGAGTTCACCGACTATCAATGCCCGTTCTGCCGCAAATTTGAAAGCGACAGCTTCGCCCAGATCAAAAAGGAATACATCGACACTGGGAAGGTGCGCTTCGTCAGCCGCGACCTTCCTCTCGATTTCCACCCCAACGCCCCGGCGGCGGCCATGGCGGCGCGCTGCGCCGGCGATCAGGGCAAGTTCTGGCAAATCCGCGACGCCATGATGCTCGACAGCGCCACCGACCTGGGCCCCGACGCGCTCATCAAGTACGGAGAAAAGGTCAGCCTCGATATGACCTCCTACCGCACCTGCCTCAGCGACAAGAAGTACACCGAAGACATCAAGAAAGACTCTGTGGACGCCGGCAAGCTCGGCATTTCCGGGACCCCCAGCTTCGTCATCGGCAAGACGGACAAAGCGGAGATCGCGGGGGTGCGCATCGTCGGAGCCGTCCCCTACGCGGTATTCGAATCGGCCATCAAAGACGCTTTGGCGGCTAAATAGTGTCGTACGAGACTCAATCCGCAAAGGACCGCCTGCACCAAACACGGTTATAATGGCGCGACGCGATGGCCCTGACTTCCGGCACCAGGCTTGGTCCCTACGAAATCGTTGCAGCACTCGGCGCGGGCGGTATGGGAGAAGTCTATAAAGCCCGCGATACTCGCCTCGACCGCAGCGTTGCAATAAAGGTTCTTGCCGCCCACCTTTCTTCGTCACCGGAACTTAGGCAGCGCATGGAACGCGAGGCGCGGGCCATTTCTGCTCTGAATCATCCGCACATCTGTCATCTCTACGACATCGGCTCACAGAACGGAACCGACTACTTGGTTATGGAGTTGCTCGAAGGCGAGACTCTCGCCGAGAAGCTCAAAAAGGGCCCATTGCCGCTCGCCGAAATTTATAAGATCGGCGTCGCTGTCGCCGAGGCGCTGGCCGCCGCGCACAAAAGCGGCATTGTGCACCGCGACCTGAAGCCGGGGAACATCATGCTGGCTGCGGGCGGCGCGAAGCTGATGGATTTCGGCCTCGCCAAGCCGTGGGGCATGCAAACCGCAAGTTCCGGGTCTGCATCGGCGCCGCCTTCGTTCACGGCGGTCGCCACTCTTAGCGGGCCGAGCCCGCTAACTCCGCTTACGACTGCAGGCAGCATCGTCGGAACCATTCAATACATGTCGCCGGAGCAGATCGAGGGAAAGGAAGCTGACGCCCGCTCCGATATTTTTGCCTTCGGCACGGTCCTCTACGAGATGGTCGCAGGCAAACGGCCTTTCACGGGAAAGAGCCAGATCTCCCTCGCGTCGGCGATTCTGGAAAACGATCCGGAGGAAGTGACCTCGATCAAGCCGCAGACTCCGCCCGCATTCAATCACGTCGTCAAAACCTGTTTGCAAAAAAATCCCGACGACCGTTATCTCGCCGCGCACGATATTAAGATCGAGTTGCAATTCATCGCCGCCGACAAATCCGCCTCGGCTCCGATACTCGAAGGAGCGGCTGCTCCCCGGGTCTCCAGCAAGCGCGAACGCCTTGGCTGGACGGCCGGCCTAATACTCGCAATCGCGATCGGCGCGCTGGTCGGAGTTTTCCTGCGGCCTGGTTCCGGGCCTGCGCCAGGCATTCGTACGGTCATTGATCCTCCTGAGAAAACCCGGCTCAATCTGGTCGGTGATTCCGCCGGACCACCGGTCCTTTCGCCAGACGGCTCAACCCTCGCCTTTGCGGCCACCGGCGCGGACACTAAGACCATGCTCTGGGTTAGGCCCATGAACCTGTTGGAAGCGCATATCCTGGCTGGCACCGAAGGGGCGATTTTTCCCTTCTGGTCGCCCGACGGCCGCTCGCTTGGATTCTTCGCCGACGGCAAGGTGAAAACGGTTGACCTCAACGGGGGCGCCGCGCAAGTGGTGGCCGAGGCTCCGTTCGGCCGCGGCGGGGCGTGGGGTGCTGATGGCGTGATCGTGTTTTCTCCGTTGACGCAAACGTCGCTCGTGAGGGTTAGCGCCAGCGGCGGCACTCCAGTGCCCCTCACCAAAATTGACGCATCTCGGCACACTTCCCATCGCTGGCCGTTTTTCCTTCCCGATGGCAAACACTTCCTCTACCTGGCCATTAACCACGACCCTTCTAAGGGGTCCGACGATGCGGTGTACTATGCCTCGCTCGATGGCCGCGAAAACCGCGAGGTGCTGCGCTGCCAATCCAATGTAGTTTACGGCGGCGGTTATCTTTTATTCGCGCGCGGTGACCAGTTGATGGGACAGCCTTTTGATCCTGCCAGCGGAAAACTGAGCGGGGAGCCTCAAAGCGTTGCCAAAGGCGTGGCCAACGACATCAGCACCTGGCACATGGATGCCTCGACTTCCATCAACGGATTGCTGGTCTTCGCGAGCGGCGGCGCGGGCGATTGGCAGTTGCTTTGGGTGGATCGCAACGGAAAGCGGCAGGCCGGCACCGTCACCAACAAGCTGGCCAATCTGCGCACTCTCCGGCTGTCTCCGCAGGGCGACCGGGTGGCGCTGGAGATGGACAACGGAGTGGACGACATCTGGGTACTCGATGTCGCGCGCGGCATCAAAACCCGGCTGACGTTTGGTCCGGCGACAAATGGATACCCGGTGTGGTCACCCGATGGTAAATGGATCGCCTATACCTCTGATCGAGATGGCCATTCGGAACTCTTCCGCAAACCCTCCGACGGGAGCGGCGCGGAAGAACTGTTACTCAAGGAAGAGCAAGTACATGTGCCCGCCGATTGGTCGCGGGACGGTAAATATCTGATCTACGCAAAGGGCCTGTCGCCTGCCGACGCCACCGTCTGGGTGCTGCCTCTGGAGGGAGAGCGTAAACCGTGGCAGGTGTTGCAGCGTGGCGTCGATCCTCACCTCTCGCCGGACCAGCGCTGGCTTGCCTACACGTCGCTGGAATCCGGCGCCCCCGAAGTGTATGTGGTGCCTTTCCGCGGCGGGCAAGGCAAGTGGCAGGTCTCTGCCAATGGTGGACAACTTCCGCAATGGAGCAGTGATGGCAAGGAACTGTACTATTTTGATCAGTCCAACAGTCTCGCTGTGGTGCCGGTCGCTGAGGTCGGCGGTGCACTGCAATTCGGTGCCGCGCAGACGATCGTCACCAATTGGGCATCGCCGAACATCCTCTACGACGTCACTCCCGACGGCAAAAAAATCCTGCTGGACGAGGTTTCCCAGCAGGTGAGCCAGTCGGTCACGGTGGTGACGAATTTTACGGCGGCGCTGAAGAAGTAGCCCCGAGGCGCGAGCCCTGTGCCACATCGGGGGATGAAAACACTTCGCGCGGTCATCGCCGAGCGCAGCCGGTTTCAGCCGACCGCGCTTGCTTTCCGGGTATACCATGAAACTCAGGCTTCCGATCTTAGCCGCTGTTCTCCTTCTCATCACACCCATGTCGGCCCGCGACCGTTCCAACGCACGCTCCATGACGATTACCCGCTACGGCATTGTGGCCACCAGCCACGTGCAGGCGTCGCAGGCGGGCGCCCAGATCCTGGCGCGCGGCGGCTCTGCCATCGACGCTGCTATCGCCGCCAACGCCGTGCTGGGCGTGACCGAGCCCATGATGAACGGCGTCGGCGGCGATCTGTTTGCCATTTACTGGGACGCGAAAACTGGAAAGCTCTATGGCCTGAACGCCAGCGGTTGGGCGCCAAGATCGCTGACGATCGAACACTTACGGGCGAAGGGCGATCACGAAATGCCGGGATCAGGCATTGATTCCGTCACGGTCCCGGGCGCAGTCGCGGGCTGGCAAGCGCTGCATGAGCGTTTCGGAAAGCTGGCGTGGAAAGACCTTTTTCAGTCGGCCATTTCATACGCCGATGAAGGCTATCCCGTGCCCGAGGTGATCGCGTCTTACTGGAAAGATGCCGCCGACTGGTTTGCCAGCGACCCCGAGTCACAGCGGGTGTATCGGATCAACGGCAAGACTCCGGAAGTTGGACAGGTTTTCCGCAATCCCGGCCTGGCCAAGGCGCTGCGTTTGATCGCCGATCAAGGCGCCGATGCTTTCTATAAAGGCGAGATCGCCCGCGCCATCATCAACACGTCGCAAAGTCTCGGGGGTACGATGGCGGCCCCCGATCTTGCCGAATTCAAGCCGGAGTGGGTAGAACCGATTTCGACAAAATACCGCGACTGGACGATCTACGAACTTCCCCCCAATGGCCAGGGCATGGCCGCGTTGGAGATGTTGAACATTATGGAGACAGCCCCGCCCTCGCCCGACGGGCCGTTGAGCTTGGCGGAGCTGCATAAAAAGATCGAAGCCATGAAATTGGCTTATGCCGATCTGGAACGCTATAACGCCGATCCGCGGTTTGTGAAGGTTCCGGTGAAAGGAATTTTGTCGAAGGAATATGCGCGCGACCGGGCAAAGTTGATCGATCTAAATAAGGCGAACTGCGAGGTCGGAGCGGGAACACCGCCGTTCAGCGATACCACGTATTTGTCGGTGGTGGATCGCGAGGGGAACATTGTTTCTCTTATTCAGAGCAACTATGAGGCCTTCGGCGCGGGCATTACCGTACGCGGCATGGGATTTGTCTTGCAGGACCGTGGCGCCTTGTTCTCGCTTGATCCCGCCTCGCCCAACGCTCTCGCCCCGCGCAAGCGGCCGTTTCACACCATCATTCCGGCGTTTATGGAACGCGGTGACGAGCACATCGGTTTCGGCATCATGGGAGGGGCAAACCAGCCGTTGGCGCACGCCCAGTTTGTCTCGAACGTGGTTGATTACGGCATGAATATTCAGGAGGCGCTGGAAGCGCCGCGCTTTACCGTGAGCCCGCAGCGGGGGTGCAATATCGTGATCGAATCGCGCGTGCCCGCCGATGTTCGGCAGAAGCTTTCAGCGATGGGTCATCAGTTTGACGTGCGCAACGCGTACACCACCGCCATGGGACGCGGGCAGGCTGTTCTCCATG
>DATLKM010000100.1:0-2179 GCA_035538435.1 Binatia bacterium | reverse complement strand
CCGTTTCCACCGCTCCCCACGTGTAGCCGCTCACAAAAGGAAAGCACTCCACCATCGGATTTCCATCGGGGGCGTTCACCGGAGTCAAAGGAACGGTGATCAGCGAGGAAAGGATCCGCAGTCCCGAAGAACCCGTATCCACCAGGACGCCGTCAATGGTCTGGCAATTCGAAGTCCCGGGTGCGCAAAGCGTCACGCTGGCGAACGCCCCATCCGCGTAATTGCCGGTCGGTCCCAGATTCACTGTGATCGGCACAACATTATTTCCGCTCGTGGTAATTGTGTTGGCCGGAGAGCGATTACTGCTGCTCGTTCCCCCGCCGCAGCCAACGCCGGCCGCAAGGGAGAGGAAGATTGCAGGAAGAAGAAATCGGCGGGAGATCATTATTGAATGTCCTCCGCGCGCACGCCCTGCGGCATCATCTGCGGAATATAAGCCTTCCCCATAAACGCCCGCGGATGCCCCGCAAACTGCAGCACGAAACCATCCTGCTCAATCACCAGCGGCCGGCGCCCCGCGCGCGGCGAATTCTGCGCCGCGTGTGCGAACTGCTGGTAGTAATTGCCCAGCAACTGCCGCATGTCTGGCGGCCACGGCCCTCGCCACGAGACCGCAAAAACCGTGCCTTCGGATGAGACGTATTCGCGCACTCTGGTCCCGCTCTGCGTTTGAATTTCATTCACCGTGTACATTTGCGCAGCCGTAGTGCGCAGCGTGCCCTGCAAGTGGGCGCGGTCATCCTGCACGCTGGCCGCGCTGCCGCCCAAAGCGGCCCACGCTGGCGCTGAAACCATTAACACTGCAATCGCCGCGGTCAAGTGAGAGGTTATGCGCATGTGCCGGATCCTGAAAGTTTTCCTCAACGAAAGAAACCCTGTTTCGAGCGCAACGGAATTGCTGCTTTGGCAATTGCGCAAAGTAGCGAACCGTTCTTACCGCCCCAATTACGTAACAGAATTTCCCCAGATATACCGGGAGAACAGTAGGATTCTCAGTTTTCGCGTCGGGTTGCCGCCCCTGGTAAGAACAAAAAGCTCTGCTTCACGACGCCGCGTGTAAAATCATGCGCAAAAACTACCTTACCCTGCACCGGTCGCAACTAGGAGGGCCTCATGCCCGCGCCACAATCTAACCCGTCGCCGAACCCTTCCACCTGCGCCCTCGTCGTCCTTGCCATGCTGGCGATGATCGCCATCCCCGCAGCGTTTACGCTGTACACCGTTTCTCATCCCGCGCCGCCGATTCCCGTCGACCAGAACTCAACCCCGTACGGCTACACCGTGAGCCTGCTTCTCTTCATCATTCCTATCGCCGCGATCGCTTTCTGGTTTCTGCCCGGTGAGCGCCTGCATGTTCCGCGAAAAGCTTTCTGGCGCACGCTTGCGGTGCTGGTTCCGCTCGGCTGCTTGCTCGATGTAGTTTTCGCGCAGTGGTTCTTCGACTATCCCAATCGAGGCGCAACGCTGGGTATTTGCGCGCCCGCTTTCGGCCATCCCGTGCCGGTTGAAGAATACATTTTTTATCTCACCGGATTTCTCACCGTCCTTCTCTTATATGTCTGGCTGGGCGAGTACTGGCTGGCTGCCTACAATGTCAGCGATTATCCCGGCGAAGCGCTCCGCTATCGAAAACTGGTGCAATTCCATCCGGCGTCGCTGATCGTCGCTCTTGTTCTCATCGCGGCCGCGCTTTTCTTCAAAAAATATTGTGCCTTGCCTTCAGACCGCCCCGGCTTTCCGGGTTATTTCACCGTGCTTGCCGCCGGTGGACTTTTTCCCTCCGTCAGTTTCTTTCCGGTCGCCCGGCGTTTCATCAATTGGCGCGCCTTCAGCCTGACTCTTTTCTTAATGATGTTGATCAGCATTCTGTGGGAAGCGACACTCGCCGTTCCCTACAATTGGTGGAACTATCAGCATCGCCAGATGACCGGCCTATTCATCGGAGCCTGGTCTCGCCTGCCGGTTGAAGCCGTCTGTGTATGGGCCGCCGTGACCTACGGGGCCGTAATCGTCTTCGAGATCATCAAAGTCATTGCCGTGTCAGACCGCTCGACGCGGGAAACGCTTTTCGGCAGCCCAAACGCCCGGTCCTGACGGAATCCGGGCCAATGAAATTTTGTCATTTCGAGCACAGCGGAATTGTCGCTTTTGGCAATTCCGCGCAGTCGCGAAACCTGCT
>DATLKM010000099.1:0-27404 GCA_035538435.1 Binatia bacterium | reverse complement strand
GACTACGACAACGACGGCCTGCTGGATTTGTTCTTCGCCAACGGCCACGTTTATCCGGCAGTCGACAAGCAGGATTGGGGAACGACCTACGCGCAGCGGCCGTTGCTGTTTCGCAATCGTGACGGAAAGAAATTTGCGGAGGTTCCGGCCGCCGGCGGAAGCGGATTAGCCGACGTGGTTTCCGCGCGGGGCGCCGCTTTCGGCGACCTGTTCAACGACGGGCACGTGGACGTAGTGATGAATGTCATGGACTCGACTCCAGTGC
The DNA here is from genome assembly GCA_035538435.1 of Binatia bacterium. GTDB lineage: Bacteria > Acidobacteriota > Terriglobia > Terriglobales > Acidobacteriaceae > Sulfotelmatobacter. Next base: position 27,139 of record DATLKM010000099.1, on the reverse strand, counting down.
TGCTGCGCAACGTGGTCAGGAATGAAAATCATTGGCTCGAACTGAAGTTGGTTGGAGCGCCGGGAAGCCCACGGGATGCGATCGGGGCAAAAGCATTCGTGACCACCGGCGTTATCCGGCAACGAGGGGACGTTTTCAGCGGCGGCAGCTATGCTTCCAGTTCCGATCCCCGTCTGCATTTCGGGTTGGGGAGCGCGACGAAAGTGGACAAGCTGGAAATCTTGTGGCCTGACGGAAATAAAGAAGTGGTTGCGGTCCCGGGCGTTGACCGCATCCTGACGATTGAGGAAGGCCGCGGAACCGCAGGCAAATAGTGTTCTGCCCCGTCGCATTCGAAATTTCCACAGCGCCTGTTTTCTTTCCGAGCTCGACCGAAGTTGCCTCATCCGCATGTTAGGCTTTTCTTCGTGGGGACGCTGCGGCGGGTTTTCAAAGCATTTCAATATCGCGACTTCCGGCTGATGTGGATCGGGGCATGCACCTCGAGCATTGGCACATGGATGCAAATCGTGGCGCAGGGCTGGTTGATTTACCGCCTCAGCCATTCCGCGCGGCTGCTGGCGCTGGACCAGGTTCTGGGCGGGCTGCCGATTTTTGTCCTTTCTTTGTTTACCGGCGTAATTGCCGACCGGGTGGAGCGGTCAAAGATTTTGCTGGCCTCGCAGTGTGTGCAGATGTTCAGCGCGACGGTTCTCACCGTTCTGGTGGCGACCGGCGTGGTACACGTATGGCACATTCTCAGCCTGTCCTTGTTGTCGGGGTGCGCCCAGGCCTTCGGGGCGCCGGCCTATTCAGCGCTGATTCCCACTCTGGTGGAACGCGAGGACATGCCGAACGCGATTGCGCTCAACGCGATCCAATTCAACGTGGCGGTCATGATCGGCCCCGCGCTGGGCGGGCTGGCTCTGGGCAGGCTGGGCGAAACCTGGTGCTTCGGATTGAACGCGCTCTCGTTCCTTGCCCCGATCATTACTTTGTCCATGATTACCACGCGTTTTCTCCCCCAGAAAACCGGTGAATCTTTATTGACCAGCATGAAGCAGGGCATTGCCTTCGCGCGCAGGCAAGGCTCCATGGAAGCGCTGATCGTGCTGGCTTTCTTCATGACTTTTCTGGGCGTGCCGTTGCGGACGTACATTCCAGTGTTCGTGAAAGACATTTTTCACCGCGGCCCGGAAACTTACGGAAATTTGCTGGCGTTGATGGGACTGGGATCGATCATCGGATCGCTCACGATTGCCGGCCTGGGAAATATTGAAGGCAAGGGCCGCGTTGCCGTGGGCGGGCTGGCGCTGCTGGGACTGGGCATTTCAGGATTTGCGCTCTCTAAAACGCTGCATTTGAGTCAAGCGCTTCTGGTACTGGTGGGCGCGTCAATGATGGCGGTGTTCGCCTCGGTGAATTCACTGGTGCAACTGATTACCACCAACGAAATGCGCGGGCGCGTGATGAGCGTTTATAACTTCGCGTTCCGCGGAGGTATGCCGCTGGGAAATCTGGTTTCAGGATGGCTGGTGCCGATTTTTACCGCGCCAGTAGTGCTGGGCGTGAACGGTGTGCTGGTGGTGCTGCTGGCGCTTTACTTTTTTCTGATCCAGCGCCGGGTGGCGGCGCTGTAGGGAAATTCCGGAAACCCGAATTAAAAAAATGGTGCGCCCGGAGAGATTCGAACTTGAGGCGTTTGCGGGCGTGAGCGCAGCGTTCTTGGCGGAGCGGGAGCCCGCAGCCGAAATCCTGAGCCGCCGTTTGGCGAAGGATCTCGAAACCGCAACGGAATCGAGATTAGCATGGTGCGCCCGGAGAGATTCGAACTCCCGACCTATTGCTCCGGAGGCAATCGCTCTATCCATCTGAGCTACGGGCGCACACGGGTAGCTTTAGTGTACAACGGCTGGGAACAGCGGTCAGCCGCCAGCACTCAGCGTTCGGCCAAAACGGCTACAGCTCTCGATTTTGCGAGTAAGTTTACCAGCGCGCGCGTTCGCGGTCGCGGTCGCGATCACGCCGGCCGCCGCCATCACGGCCTCCGCGATCTCCGCCGCGCGGGCCGCGGCCCCCGCCCCCACCCCCGGCGTGCTCGGCCTTGGGACGCGCTTCGTTTACATTGAGTGTCCGTCCGCCGATTTGCGAGCCGTTAAGCGCGGTGATGGCCTTCTCGCCTTCTTCGTTGTTGGCCATCTCGACAAAGCCGAAGCCGCGGGAGCGTCCGGTGTCGCGATCGGTGAGAATGCTGACCCGGTCGACTTGACCGTACGGCTCGAAGATTTGCCGCAGCTCGTCTTCCGATGTGTTGAAATTCAGGTTGCCTACAAAAATATTTTTCACGCCCCACCCCTGCATTGAGCTGTCGAGAGTGCAAGCTCGATGCGGCGGACTGGCAGGGTTGCTTCCCCTGAAAATCGATACCGGAGCTAGCGAACAGTCGAATGCGGCACGCAGTATAGCAGCTTGAGGGTGAGCACTTGTCAAGAGGGAGGCATGGTGGTCATACCACTCGAGAGTTGGTTTTACAAAAGCCGCGTCCAGCGCGGGAAGGCCGATTTTCGGGAAGATGGAGTGGCGAAAAATGGCGCGTTCAGCAGGTTTCCACTTGCCAATATTTCCGGCTCTGGTAAGCAAGCTGAAGGAGTCTGTTCCTGGGATCGTGGCGCTTGCCGCAGCGCGGGCAGGGCAGATAACGGCTCCAGGCGCTGCCCTGGCGATCGTAATTTTGGGCGACGGAAAAGGTCGCACCGCAGCTGCAGGGGATGAGGAGCATCGTCAAGGGGCGGTCGTCGGCCGGCAAGCCGAATGGGTTAGCTTGCATGAGATGCTTCGCTCGGGGTGAAGAGCGGCTGCGCTCTGCGCGATGCCGGTGAAATCTGGCCTCGTTATCGTTCTTGCTCCTCATTCTTGTTCCACCGCCGCCAGCGCACTCTTCTTACGCTTGTTCGCCTGGAGAGTCTTCTTGCGCAGCCGCAAAGATTTCGGAGTGACCTCGACAAATTCGTCGTCGGCGATGAATTCGATCGCCTGCTCCAGATTCAACTGCCGGAACGGCACCAGGCGAATCGCTTCATCGGCGGTGGAAGCGCGCATGTTGGTGAGCTTTTTCTCGCGCACCGCGTTCACATCCAGATCGTTATCTTTTGCGTTCTCGCCGATGATCATGCCTTCGTAAAGTTCAATGCCGGGGCCGACAAAAAGCTCGCCGCGCTCCTGCAATCCCCAGAGCGCATAGGCCGTCGACGTGCCGGCGCGGTCGGCAATGAGCGCGCCCGTCAGCCGATGCGGAATTTCTCCCTGCCATTCGGTATAACCGTCGAACAGCGAATTCATCACGATGGTGCCGCGCGTGTCGGTGAGCAACTGGCTGCGCAGGCCGATCAGGCCGCGGCTGGGCACGCGGAATTCGATGCGCACGCGGCCATAGCCGTGATTGTGCATATTCACCACTTCGCCCTTGCGCGAGCCGAGTTGCTCCATCACCACGCCCACAAATTCTTCCGGCACGTCGATCGTGAGATGCTCAACCGGCTCCATCAGGCGGCCATCTTCGTTGCGCCTGGTCACGATCTCCGGCTTGCCCACCATCAGTTCATACCCTTCGCGCCGCATCATTTCGATGGTGATGGAGAGCTGAAGTTCGCCGCGACCCATCACTTTGAAGGAATCGGTTGTGCCCATTTCTTCCACACGGAGAGAAACGTTGGTGAGCAGTTCTTTCTGAAGGCGCTCGCGGAGATTACGAGAGGTAACATAAGTTCCTTCGCGGCCGGCGAAAGGCGATGTGTTGACCGTGAAAGTCATGGCGATGGTGGGCTCGTCGATGACGATGGGCGGAAGGGGCACGGGATTCTCGGCATCCGTGATGGTTTCACCGATCGTGATTCCCTCCACGCCAGCGACGGCGACGATATCGCCGAGCGCGGTTTCGGTGACATCGGTACGCTTCAACCCGGAGAAGGAAAACAGTTTTGTGATTTTCGTTTTCTGTATGGAACCGTCGCGCTTGGCGATGGCGACGTCTTCGCCGGTGTACATAGTGCCGTTGAAAACACGGGCGATGGCGAGGCGGCCGAGATAATCGCTGTAATCCAGATTCGCCACCAGAATCTGCAGCGGCCCCGTGGCATCCCCTTGCGGCAGGGGGATGGTCTGCAAGATGGCATCGAACAATGGACGCAGGTCCTCGCCCCCGCCTTTCATGTCGGTCGTCGCAGTGCCTGCTTTCGCGTTCGTGTAGAGAACAGGAAAATCGAGCTGATCTTCTTTCGCGTCGAGGTCGATGAAGAGATCGTAAATTTCGTTGAGCACCTCCTGCGGGCGGGCATCGGGGCGGTCGATCTTGTTGATGACCACGATGGGCGGCAACTTGGCTTCGAGAGCCTTACCGAGAACGTAGCGGGTTTGCGGCAGCGGGCCTTCGCTGGCGTCGACCAGAAGCATCACGCCGTCCACCATCTTCAGCGCGCGCTCCACTTCGCCGCCAAAATCGCTGTGGCCGGGAGTATCGACGATGTTGATCTTCACGTCGTGATAAAAGATGGCCGTGTTCTTGGCGAGGATGGTAATGCCGCGCTCGCGCTCCAGTTCATTGGAATCCATGACGCGCTCGGCGACCGCCTCATTGGCGCGGAAAGTCCCACTTTGTTTGAGCATGGCGTCGACCAGGGTGGTTTTTCCGTGATCGACGTGTGCGATGATGGCGATGTTGCGAATCGATGAAATCAAGGTAGCCTTCCAAATCTGTGCCTACTATCACTTTACTATGGGGGCTTCGACCGAGGCGCAAGCCCGATCAAAACGAGAAGCAGGTTCCACTACTGTACTTTCGGACGTATCCGCCTGAGATGCCGGGCCGCATGACAGAATCTACTTGCGGCGCCGTGCGCAAATGGCCGTTCGAAAAACAAAGATTTCGAATTCAGCATCTAAAGCCGGTCATCCAGAATGGCCAGGAGAGAGGGAATGACGAAACTCAAGTTGCAGGGCATTGAGGCCTGCGTGTTTGACGCGTTCGGAACGCTGTTTGACGTGAACAGCGCGGCGCACCGGGCAGAAGATTCCGTGGGAGAGAAATGGCCTCAACTGGCCGAACTCTGGCGCGAGAAGCAACTGCAATACACCTGGCTGCGCAGCCTGTCGGGCCGGTACAAAGATTTTTTTCAGGTCACAAACGATGCCCTGGATTTTGCTCTGGGGGCGCTCCATCTAAACGACCCGATGCTGCGGGCGCGATTGATGAACCTCTATCTGGCGCTCAGCACTTATCCTGAAGTGCCGGATGTATTGCAGAAACTTAGGGGGGCAGGAATGAAAACGGCGATCCTGTCCAACGGAAATCCCACGATGCTGCACTCGATGACCGACAACGCGGGGATCATCCTCCTGTTCGATGCGATTCTTTCCGTAGACGAAGTTAAGGTATACAAGCCGCATCCCCGCGCCTACAACCTGGCATGTGACCGCCTGAAGTTGAAACCAGAGCAGATTTGTTTCTTGAGTTCGAACGGATGGGATGCCTATAGCGCCAAGGCCTTCGGTTTTCGCGTCCTGTGGTGCAACCGCTTCCAGCAGGAGCCGGAACGATTGCCGGAAACGCCCGACTCGGAGATTTCGTCGCTGACCGAATTGCTCGAGATTCTGAGCGATCAATGGACTCCGCAACTCCGCCTTGCGTCGGACAAATGACAAGGACAAGGGGGCGCCGCCAATTCTTCCTTTACGCTGTAATTAACGATTGCAGCGCCATCCGATTGGGGACGACCAGAGTGGCGCCATTCTGCTGAATCAGGCGTTGTTTCTTGAATCCGGCGAACAAACGACTCACGGTCTCGCGCGACGTGCCAATCATCTGTCCGATCTCTTCATGGGTCAGGGCCATTTTCACCTGGCCGCTCTGGCGGGAATCGGCGCTGTGATCGAGCCAGCCCACGATAAGCCGCGCGAGTTTCTCACTAGCCGAATCGGAGAGTATGAGATCGCGAATTTCGCGGCAGGTGGAGTTATAGTCGGCGCTGACGTGCTGCGTAATCCACAGTGCAACTTCGCCGTGCTGGCGCATCAGCCGTAACAAATCGCTTTGGCGAATAAAGCTGATCTCGGAGGGTTCCTGGGTCTCGGCCGTGGCTTCATATTCGCGGCCGGAGATGACGGACGCGGCGCCCAGCAGATCGCCAGGCTCAGCCATACGCAGGATCAGGGTCCGGCCATCGCTGCCGCAAACCGAAAGCTTTACCCGGCCGCGGCGCACGATAAAGATACCTTTGGGGGCCTGGGCCTCGGCAAAAAGAACGGCTCCTGTCGGATACGACGTGGTCAGGGCCGACTGCTCAATTGCCTCGATTGCAGCCGGTGGGAATCCGGCAAACGTTTTCTCCACTTCCTTTTGCAGCCTACCGATGGTCTGGGTCGCCATGTTGTGCCTCCGTTAACAATCTCTACATTGGCAGTTCGGCTGCCACATTTTGCAACACAGCAGGCAAAGCTCCAGTCCATTGAAAACAGGATAATTAGATTATTTTAGGGCTTTTCTCAATAGAGAATTCTGACGGGGGGATGGGTGATTCCACGCACCCCGGCTGAGTGATCACCATCACCAACCGTCGGTGACAGCGCGCAAGTACTCTGGGTAACCTTACTCCAGGGATTTTTGCAGGGCACTCAGCAGGGCCGTGCGGGTAAAAGGCTTTTCCAGCAGGGTTCCGTGGCTCAGGATTTCAGTCCCGGACATCAGCTCGCCGGTATATCCAGACATGTAGACCACTTTGAGCGACGGGCGCAAACCGCGCATGCGGTCGGCGAGTTCAGGGCCGCTCATGCGGGGCATAACTACATCGGTGAGCAAAAGATCGGGCTGGCCAGGATGGGAGTCGGCCCATTCCAGGGCGGCTTTGCCGTTCGGCGCGTTCACGACTTCGTAACCCTGTTCGCGCAGCAATTGACTGGTCAGACTGCGCATGATCTCGTCGTCTTCCACGAGCAGCACGGTAGCTTTTTGGGTGCGCGGAGTAGGAACTTGGGCCTCGGGTGGGGTAGAAGCGGCAAGTTTCTCCTCGGCGGATGGCAGGTAGACTTTGAAAGTGGTACCCCGGCCGGGCTCGCTGTAAACCCAGATGTGGCCTCCGCTTTGCTGGGTGATTCCATAAACCGTGGCGAGGCCGAGACCAGTTCCCTTCCCGGCCTCCTTGGTCGTGAAAAAGGGTTCGAAAATCCGGGTAAGGGTGGTTTTGTCCATGCCTGTACCGTTGTCGCTGACGGCGAGCATGACGTATTTCCCGGGCGCCAGAGGCTGGTGTTTGTCGGCGAAATGTTGATCGAACTCGACCAGATCGGTCTCCAAAATGAAACGCCCGCCGTGGGGCAGGGCATCGCGGGCATTCACGGCGAGATTCATAACGATCTGATCGATCTGGCCGGCGTCAGCCTCAACCACGGCTGAACTACAGCGAGGAACGATCAGGATTTCGATATCGTCTCCCATCAGCGGGCGCAGGAGCTTGCCGATCTCTTTGAGCCGGTCGTTCAGATCGAGCAACACCGGCTTGACCACCTGCTTGCGGCTGAAGGCGAGCAACTGGCGGGTGAGAGCGGCGCCGCGTTCGGTCGCTTTCTTGATGTTCTCGACATAAATGGCGGTTTCGCCGGAGGGATCGGTGCGGTCGCGAAGAAACTCGGTGCAGGCGTTGATAATACCGAGAACATTGTTGAAGTCATGGGCTACGCCGCCGGCGAGCCGCCCCACAGCTTCCATTTTCTGCGACTGACGAAGTTGTTCTTCGGCTTTGCGCTGGGCGGTGATGTCGCGCGCGATGGCGGAAGCTCCGATAATCTGGCCTTTCGCGTCGCGCAAAGGAGAAACGTTGATCGAGACATTCAGGTGGCGGCCATCCTTGGTGACGCGCACCGATTCATAATGCTCGGTCGCGTGGCCTTCGGCGACCTTGCGCATGATTTCCGGAATCTCATTGGGCCGATCACTCGGCACCAACCTGGCAATATTCTGGCCGATGGCTTCCTCCGGGCCATACCCGTACATGCTTTCCGCGCCCTTGTTCCAGGCGGTGATGGTGCCATCCAGGGCTTTGGCGATAATGGCGTCAGTGGAAGAATCGATGATCGCCGCCAGGCGGGCGCGGTACTCGCCCAACTGTTCGGCCGTGCGCTGATGCATCTCTTCGCTGATTCGGAGCAGTTCGCGCTCAATCCGCCTGCGGTCTGTGACGTCGCGAATTGCGCTTAAAATAATGGTCCCGGATTCGAGTGAAACCGGGCTCAGGCTGATTTCGACGGGGAATTCAGAACCGTCCTTGCGGCGGCCGTAAAGTTCAAGTTCGGCGCCCATGCGGCGCGTCTTGGGATGGGCGCTGAAATCCTTGCGATGCTGTCGATGCTGAGACCGAAGCCGGTCGGGGACCAGCATGTCGACCGTCCCCCCGAGCACTTCATTCCGCGCGTAGCCGAAGATCTGCTCGACCTGAGAATTGATCTGGAGAATCACGCCTTGCTGGTCGACGGCGACAATGGCGTCGGGAATAGCTTCAAGGAAGGAACTGGAGAGCAAAAGATCGGTCACTGGTTTAGTCGAAGGAACGGGATGGAGTTCCTCCGTCGATGAACGTAAGCTCATACTTCGACTCCGGAACCTGTCTAATTTAGTTGGAGTTGAGTGCGATGTAAAGTGCAGCAGTTTGCCCGGAAGAGCTTGGCCGAGTGGCCTGGCAGATGTGATGTTCCGCGTCACCATGCGGAGTGATGTTCGTCACGTCCGCTCAGTCCGAGTCTCACGCACAATTAAAGCGGTTGAAAGCTATGCGCTCGGGGGTTCGATGCGGACTATGACAATGGTTACCCAAGAGGAAAAGCAGGTCCCGGCATGGACAAGCACTCAGGCCTACGTGATGGCTGGGATTTTCCTGTTGCTGGGACTGGCGCTGGGATATTTCTTCAGAGGCTCCAAGAGTCAAGCGACCGCGCCTGCGGTTTCGGCGGCCGCGCCGCAACCCGCCGCGCCGACGCCCGGCATGAGTGAACATCCCATGCCAACGCTCGATCAGATGAAGCAGATGGCGGACGCTAAGGCCGCGCCTATGCTCGAACAGGTCAAGAAAGACCCCAAAAACCCGGCTCTGCTCATCCAGGTGGCGAAAATTTATGAGGCCACGCACCAGTTCAAAGAGGCGGCGAATTATTTCGGCAAGAGCCTGGAAATTGACCCAAAAGACGTTCCCACGCGAACGGAGATGGCGTCCTGCCTTTACTATGACGGCGACGCCGACGGCGCGATCAAGCAACTGCAACGAGGGCTGCAAGATAAACCGAACGATGCCAACTCCCTGTTTAATCTGGGATTCATCCGGTGGAAGGGAAAGAACGACGCGGCCGGGGCAATCTCGACGTGGCAGCAGTTATTGAAATCCAACCCACAGCTTGAAAGCGAAAAGAAGGCGCAGGTGCAAGCTCTGATTTCCGAAGCGGGGCAACCGCACACGGCGAAATGAAAAACGGCCAAGCGCTGAAGACCTGTCCGGTTGTGAACGCCGCTCGCAAGATCGCAAATCCCGCCGGGTGTTGAAAAAAACCACGCCATCGTTACCCCCGTTACGAATCGTTCAGGGGGAAACTAATCCCGCAACCGGGGACTGCCGATTGGCACCTAACACGCCATGTGCCGTCCGCCGCAGAAGTGCCTTTATGCCTTGTTGTGGCTCGCTCTGCCGGCGATGGCCGGGAATGGCAGCGCCGACCACCCGGCCAGCTATCAGGTCAGCCCCTCGGAAGTGCGGCTCACTTTCTTCGCCACGAAAGGCGATCGAACTTCTGTACCCGTAATCGCAGGCGGCGATTTCGCGGTTGTGGACAACGGAGAAATTTTAAGGACGTTTCGCAGCTTCGCACCGGCTGAACCGACGCCACTCAACATTGTGATTCTGGTCGATGCGAGCGGCTCCGTGGCGAATTATCTCCGACGCACGCTGACCGCGCTGGGTCAGGAACTCTCGCGGCGAGAAACGCCTTCGGGTGATTCAGTTGCCGTCATCACATTCGCGGGATTGCAGACAAATGTTGTGTGCGTCGAAGACTGCGGCGCAGCAATTGCCAGGCTGGGCACGTTGCGAGCGGCCGGCCCGACGCCATTGTATGACGCGGTTGCGTTCGGGGCGGAATTGGCGGCCAGGCGCTCGCGGCGCAACAGTCGTTCCGTATTGATTCTTCTTTCTGACGGCGACGATACCTTCAGCAAAATTTCCCAGGACGAAGCGGTCGGCTCTGTCATTGCCTCGGGGGCGCTGCTTTACAGTCTGGCTCTCGGGAAGTCCAGCGGCGCGGCGTTAAGAAGTATGGCGGAAGCCACGGGAGGGCGGTATTTTTCCGGGCACGAGACCATCGACTTTGTTTTGAAAGCTGCTCTCGAAGACGGCCGCGCTTCTTACGTTGTGACTTATTCTTTGCCGACGCGCGCCACCGGTTTTCATTCAATTCGAATTCTGCCCACTCACAACCCCGAACTTCAATTTCACTGCCGGCAAGGCTATTACTACGATCCTCGACCTCGGTAAAGGAGGAATATGAAAAAGCTATTCCTGATGCTTGCTCTGGGTGTACTGCCATGCGCGAACGGCCAGCAACTGGGGGTTTATCAGCATGGGACTGTGGTGCGCATGAAGATGGGTGATTGCCTGCCCGTACGCCAGGGGTTCATGGCTACGATGGGCGGCCCGCCGGTCGCTGCGGCGGTCGAATCCTGCCCCGAATACACGCTGGTTTCAGAAAAAGTCGTTTATATTGCCGTGGCCATATCTGCGAATCAACTGATTCCGTTGGCGGAGGTGATCGACTTTCGCATTCACAAGGGCGAGGTGGCGGTCCGGGTGAACGATGCGAAAAAAGAGAGCCGGTTCACCATCAAAGAAATGATTTTGCGTTCGGAGTGGGACCTGGTACGGAACCACATTACACAGGAACTTACGGCTCCCCCGCGGCGCGGCGGAAATGGCGAGAATGTAGCCGCCGCGGAGCCACAGAATTAACAGAAAGAGAAGAGCATTCCATGAGTGGCTAAAACCCGGATCTTCTTGGGACGCCCTAACGGCGCGGCTAGAATCCGTGCCCTCCCAAAACCATTTGTAAGGTCGCCTCTAGTTTTTTCGAACGCCGGGCGCGGGCGGCGCCGGCTTGACTGCCGTCACCGTTCCATCAGAGTTGTGATTGTAATTGTGGCAGGTGAGCGTGCACGTACTGGTGGCGCGATTGTAGGAAATGGGCGCGCGGAACAGAGTTGAACTGCCGGTACCGGCATTTTCTGCGACTACCTTCAGATCAAAATTAACCAAGCGCTCGCCCGTCACATTCGAGGAATTCGCCCCCATTCCGTGAGCGGTATGGCAGGCCGAGCAGGAAAAGCCGGCATTGATGTGCAGCGCGTGTTTACTGAAGCTGGCGTTGGCGAGAATGTTATTCAGGTCGTGGCACTTTGCGCACAGTGAGTAGGGTCCGCCCGCGCCGGGATCGGTAATGGCCGGGAGAAGATTAGTGATCGTACTGCCCGGCCCGCCCATGGGAGGCAAACCCTGCGCCACCTGGCTGAACTCATAGCGGCGCTCCAGAATGTGCGGGAACTGCGACCCGTGCGGCCCGTTCGGACCTGTACCGCCGAATTCCCGGTTGTCGTCGCTGTTGTGGCAATCGGTGCACAGGATGCGGTTGATGATCTGCCGGCCCTGCGTGTGGCCGTCAAGGTTCCACATAAATTTGAGCAGGCTGGGTTGGGGCAGTGCACTCTTGTTGTCATGCATCACGGGATGGCTCGACCGCGCCGTCGCGCCGAATTGAGGAATCAGATTCAGCGGATCGCCACCAATCTCGGTGCGCACGGGAGCGTAGCCGAAGATGGCCAGCGTTTGCTTGCCGGTGCTGGTTCCGTGGCAACGCAGGCAGATCTCGTATTGATCGAGCGCGGGGTTCACTTCGGTTACGCCGTCGGTCGCGCTCACCCCAAGCGTTCCGTTTTCCGATTCGCGAATGGCAGTGGAGGCAAAGGATAGAGTGGGCCGGGTGGCGTGGGGATTGTGGCAGTCCACGCAGGTAGCGTGGCGGTTGTTCTTGAGCACCACGGACTCGTCGGTGGCGTGGCGATTGTTGCCCACAGGAAAGGGATGGCCGGCTTTGGAAAATTCGGCAAAGACATTTGGGATGGCCGGGGAAAGATTGGCTCCGCCATTGTGGCAGCCAATGCAATCCTGCGTGGCCGCATCCATGTTCGGGACCGGTGGGACCGGGCCGCTGAGTAAATCGGGGCCGCCGGGGGCGTTGTGCGAGGTATGGCACGAGAGGCAGGCGTTCTGATTGACCGAGGTGTAGGGCCCGGCCTTTGCGCCTTTATTCAGCTTGTGAATCGCGGTGGCGTGAATACTTTCTTTCCATGAGGCGAAGGCGCTGAAATGGCTTGCGCTGGGATGAACAGCGCTCGTGCTTCCCGAGGCGACGGCCGCGGCCGCGTTGCTCACCGGAGTGCGCACGGCCGTGATGTCGGAGGGCTGGCTGACGTGACAGGCCAGGCACATGGCGGAGTTGGCGTTGTTCATCACCAGAAAGTTCTGGGCTACCGGGTCGATCCCTTGCACATGCGGATTGTGGCAACTGTTGCACTGCACATTTCCGCTGATCAACTGCACGGCGGGGTTGCCGGTCGTGCCGCTGCACAAGCTCGTCAGCAGATTGTCGTTGCTGCAATTTAACGGCAGCTTGAAATTGAACGGATGGATGCCCTGCAAGGTGCCGATGAACAAATCCTGGCTGTTCATGGTGCCGGCCATCTGAAGCCCGGTATAAGGGACGTTCGTTCCCGGAGCGACGGTTCCGTCGTGGCAACTCAAGCAAAGATTGCTGGCGGAGCCGAGCGTCGGCTCCATTTCCTGGTTTACCAGCGTCGAACTGGTGTAGAGCGTGTAATTGGATTCGGTGGAGAGCTTCTGACTCCACAAGGGCGTAGCCGGCAGGCTGGAATTCTGCACCCCAGAGTGCGGCGCATGACAAAACTGACAGGCGGGCAGCGGGCCGCTTACGGGACCGGGGCCCCCGGGGCCGAGGTTATGAATGCCGAGAACGTCTTCCTGCGGGGCTTGCGCGAATAAACCCGCCGCGATCGCGAACAGAAAAGCGCAGATGAGGACGCAGCGTTTCACTTGCCCCCCGCCCCTCGCGCCTGCCTGGGCAAACCGTGATAGTCGAACACCTGTACGCGGCGATTGAACGAATCAACCACAAAAACACGGTCTTTGTGATCGATGAACACTCCGGCCGGCAGTTGGAATTCGCCCAGGGCGGTACCGCGTTTGCCGAAGTAATAAAGAAGATGGCCCTCGCGGTCGAAGACCTGCACCAGGCCGGAAAGCGCATCGACAATATAAAGATGATCTTCGGAGTCGACTGCCACGCCCTTGGGACGGAACATCTGCCCGGGAGAATCGCCGATTTCGCCCAGCATGCCTTCGGCGTCGCCATTGCGGGCAAACCACTGTACACGGAAGTTCATGGCGTCGACCACAAGCAGATTGTCGCCATCGAGGTGCAGTTCGGTCGGGTAGTAGAACTCCCCCTTGCCCGGGCCGTGTTTGCCGATTGTCTGCACGACCTGTCCGCTCATATCGAGAACATAAATCTTGTCGCGCAACGTGTCTGTGACGTAGATACGTTGTGCCGTTGCATCGACGGCGATGCCCGTCGGACGTTTGAAATAGCCTTCGCCGCCTTTCAAGCTGCCGATGGCGCGGCGGAATTTTCCACTGGAATCGAAGACGAAAATCTTCCCCGCCTTTGAATCGGTCACGTAAATATTGTCTTCCGCATCGAGGGCAACGCATTGCGGCGACAGCATGGCGTCTTTCTTTTCTTCCCGGCGCTCGATGAATTTGTACTTATGACGCTCGAAGTCAAAGATGTGGACGCCTTGGGCGCCCGGATCGGTCACGATCGCCCGGCCATGCGAATCAACCGCGATGCTGTAAGGCCGCATCACGCTTTTGTATTCCGGTTCGCCTGCCACCACATTCAGAACGCGTGTCCAGAATTTCGGCTTGCCCAGGACGTCTTTTTCCGCACCGAAGGCACGCTCGAAGGTCAGCTTGCGGCCGCCTTCCAGCAGAAGATCGGGCGGCAATGGCATGCGGGCGGGCGGCTCGGTCTTATCGGAGGACTTGTTTGCAGGCGCGCCCGCCAACCAGGCGGGCGAAATCAGCAGCAGAAATGCGCACACCAGTGCGCGATGGCCAGAGTTGGAGCGAGATATCCCACCTAGAACCCCTTGAACCATCTGGAAATCCCGAATGAGTAGGAGGTTAACATACTGGCCGGAGTGCCTGAATTGCTGATGCTTTGATTGAAGCGCGTCATTCCGGCCTGAAAAAGCAGCTTGCGGAATTCGTAGCCGGCAAATCCGTAATAGTTGGTGTTCCCGTTCATGCTGAGCAGCAACGGACTGTTGGTGTCGGCGATCGACTTCGACCATGAGGTGCTGACGATCATGTGCCTGATGGGATAAAAGCTGACGTTGCCGCCATAGCTCTCGCCGCTGAAGAGAACCGTAGCGTTTGGACCATACACCTGGGATGGCAATGTGGTCGATACCAACCCGGCGGAAGTGAGAAGCGCGGTGCCGCTGGACTTTGAAAACACCGTCGAAACCGACGCCTTGCGGCCGATCAGCATGGCGGTGACGCTTCCGCCGCTGTTGCTGTTGCCCTTGGTCTGCTCAAAGCCGCTCTTGATGAAATTGGTAACGATCGACCAGCTGAGATCGGGATTGATCTGCCGGCGAAGCGTCGCGCCGTAATTCAGGGTCGAAGTCGTATAGACGACGAGGATGGTCTGTGTGTTCTGGTTGTAGAGGAAGAAGCTGTTGATCTGCCACTTGCCGAAATAGCGGTTGTAGGCGATGTTGCCGATGAAACCGAGGCGAGAATTGCCCGTCTGACTGGCATTGTAGTTCACGCCTCCGTAAAACGTCAGTCCCTTCAGCGAATGAAGAAAGTTGTAGTTGACGGTCAGGCCGACCTGGGTGAGGCCGAAATTTTGCCCGGCGAAAAACTGCTCAGTGCGGTTCACGAAGCCGCCGACCATCAAGCGCGGCAACACGTTGACAAAGGTGCTGGCGCCGACGGTGAAAGAGCGCGATTCCGGGGTGCTCAGGCCGGCAAGCGGCACTTCGCCGCTGCTGACCAACTGCTGCTCAATACTGCCTAACAGATTATCGGTATAGCTGCTGGTAACCGATACCGGAGCCCTGGGGAACATCAGGTTCACATTTCCGTTGACCGTGTCGGTGGTGCCGTAGTTCGTCCCAAAATTCGAGTCCTCGGTGTTGTAGCTGCTGCGATTCAGGTTCAGCGACATGGAACTTTGCCGGTATGGGACCGGCCCCTGAATCATGAAGCGATATTGATTGGACGAACCCTGCGTGGTTTCCGAGCTTCCATCTTCAAGGCCGTTGAAGTCCACGTGATTGGTCAAATGAATAAACCCGGCGCTGAGGAAATAGCGGTTGAGATTGTAGGTGCTCAACACGTGGAAATTTTTATTGGTTGAATCGGTGGTGCTTTGGCTGCCCAGCAATGAACTGTTGCCGGCGCTGTCGCCGAAACCCACGGTAACGGCGGGAAAGCCGGGCAGCAGCGCGCTCCAGTCGATGTTCAGGCCGCGGTCATTGTTACGCGTAGCCAATCCCGTGATGCCGGGGATTCCGAAATTGCCGGTGTTGTTCCAATCCTGATTGGCGGTAAACACGCCGGGAAAATGACTGCCCTTAAAAAAATTCACGGTGCCGTTGTAGCCGCTGGCGTCGGTGATGGACTGCATGTCGGAATTGGCCTGGGAACGGCCATAATAAGGAAAAAGACTGAAGGAAAGAAAATTGGGAGTGTAGTAGTCGCCGTTGATGATGCCGCGCCCCTCGAAACCGAGCGAGTGGGTGTCCGTTCCGGGCAGGTTTCCGTAAGTGCCGGAGTAAAGGCTTTGAAGCTGCCCGTTGGCGCTGGCATGCAACTGGCCCAATGCGGCCTGTCCCGCCGCTTCACCGGAAAGGCCCAGGCCCCACAGTACCGCCGTCACCGCCAGCCATCGACATTTGCATTCCCACCGCACCGCCCGCTCCTGTGCTCGACTAGAGCTCTTGCACGTTGGCGTTCTGACGAAGTTTTTTGTCGAGGCCGGCGCGCAACTGCTCGTACTTGTGTTTCTGCAAATCTTCCCTGAGCTTGTCTTTCACCTGATCGAAGGGGAACTTGCCCGCCGGAATGCGCTGATTGAGGCGGAAGAAGGTGTAGAAGCCATCGAAGGTCATCAGCTCGCTTACCTGACCCGGCTGCATGGCTTCGACCGCTTTGATCACTTCCGGCGGGAGCTTGTCGCGATCGACCGGATGGTGGTCGCCCATGTTGACGTGGAAATCGTCTTCGGAGACTTTTTCCGCCAGCAGGCCGAACTCCTCGTAGGTCTTGGTGGCCTTCGCTTTCTGCCATGCGTCATCAGCCCGCTTCTTCGCGTCTTTCTTGTCGGCATCGGTGGCTTTTGCCGACGGCATGATGGAGATGGTCTGAATGGCGAACTTTTCGCCGTAGTGGAAAGCGTTGGGATTCTTGTCGTAATACGCGCGTGCCTGGATCAGCGAGACCTTGGATTTGTCGTTTACTTCCTGTTTCAGCAGCTCTTCGATCAGAAGCGAGCGGCGGATCTGTTTGCGCAGCTCCTGCTTCGAACCCTGCATCTCGGATTTAAGATAATCGTTGTAGGCTTCGTCGTTGGGGAATTGCGCGCGAAAATCGCTTTGCGCTTTTTGCAGCCTGGCGGGGGCTATGGCCATGCCTCGCCGCACGGCCTCCTGGTAAACCAGCTCTTCGAACTCGATCATCTTTAACGCACCCATGCGGATCTTCTCTTCTTCCGCTTTGGGGAATCCGTTGTGCTGGCGGGCATAAGGGAAAATGGTGAGCATTTCGCGCAACAAATCCCGGTCGGTGAGTTCGACGCCGTTGATGCGGACGACCGGCTTGTCCATAACCGGCTTCACCGGACTCAGGCTTGCGCTGGGCGCAGCCGCTGCCGGGGCGGCATTCGCCGCTACAGTCGTGTTCACGCTGGTGGGAGCGTGCGAAGCCACCTGGGCCACGGCTGGAGCGATGACGAACATGCACAAGGCCAGAGTCTGGAGTTGGAATCGATTGATTTTCATTTTCTTGTCCCCCTGGGAAACGAACCCCGAGTTCCCTTCCCCGTTCGAACTTGGCGATTTGGTTATCTGGTTCATCTCCGCTGCCCTTCTCTAACCACCTAACCGAATGACCAAGTTCTGAAACTCTGAGGGGAGAATTGTTTTTCTCCCCTCAGATGAAGCAACAACTAGAAGGCAGTGGTGATGCCGTTGGCGCCATAGGCTTCGTTGGCTTCGCCGAAGTGGCATTGACGGCAGAACTGCGTGGTGGAAGGAGCGGCGGTCGGAGTCCAGGCCGCGCCCGGGTTGTACGGAGAGTTGACGAAGAAGTAGGTGGCGTAGGTGCCGGTCGTGCCCTGAATCGCCGCCAGTCCCTTGCCCGCGGAGTACACGTTCATCTGGTGCTGGTTGTGGCAGGTGGTGCAAACCACATAAGGCACCTGGTTGGTGGCATCGACAACCATGGCGTTGACGGCAGGCGCGCCGTAGTTGCTGGTGAAGGTGGCATACTGTCCAGCCGTGGTCCAGGTGATCGCGGTGCCGTTTACAGCGTAGGTCAGACCATAAGCAGACAGCGCCTTGGGGTAGCTGAGCCCGTTCACGTTGGCAGCCGGGCCTACCGGGTGATCGTTCAGGTAGTCGCCGGCCGTTCCGCCGTCGTTGCCGAGCAGCGTTGGGATGGGGGACGTTCCATAGAGCGGGCCAGTCGTGGCGTATTTGCCGTTGCCGTTGGGCAGCAGGCCGGCCAGCTGCTCGTAGGACTGATTCAACATCATGGCGCCCTTGGAGACGTTGCCGTCATGGCAACTCAGGCAAACCGCGATGCCGCTGATGACCGGCAGAGAAGTGCTGGTCCATTGCTGCGCACCGCCGAAGTTCACTGTGAAACCGGCTCCGCCGGTGCCGAAGCCGCCGCCGACTTGCAGGGTTTCCTGCGTGATCAGCGATACATCCTGACCCCAAAGGTGATAATCGCCTTCGTTGCCGCCCGCACTGGTGATGCCGCTGCCGGCGACTGTAGTGCCGCCCGCGCCGCGTCCGCCGCTGTGGGGAGCATGGCATGCCGCGCAGCCACGTCCGCCGTTATTGTGTGCACCCAACACGTCGGTGCCGGGGATGAAACTCTGTGCCGCCATCCAGCCGACCGTCAGCAGGACGAACAGCGCGATCAGCATTAACTTTTTCATGGGTAATACCCTCCTCAAGTAAAAAGGCCTTATTCGGAATTACTGCTACAACGCATGTACATGTGCACGACCGTCACCTTTGCTTGGAAAGGGTTAAGAAATTCGACGCAGCGCCACAACATGTTCGTAATGAGGCACTTCTAAGTTTTCGCCGAAGTGACCAAAGATTGGAGGGGGCAATCGCGCGAATGAAAATGGGCTTTCTCGCACAGCAGCGTGGTGAAAACACCCAAAGATTCAGCGAGTTAGCATCACGAGTGGGGTGTGATGAAGATCACAGGAAAAAGCATGAGCCGATTTGCGGGAAGCGAAAAGGCAGGTTCCTCACCCGCGCTTGGCGCGAGTTCGTAATGACGGAGCATTACCGGCGGCCGGCGTCGCGCACCTGTTGCTTCTCTTCTTGCTTCTCTTCTTCGGCGTCGCCGAGCACAGGCGTTTTTCAGGCGGAGCGAAGGATCTCATCGCGATCGGCAGCTGCGCTATGAGATCCCTCCGGCCGCTGGTAAGAACGCGGGCGTTCGGATGACGCCCGGCTCATCTATTTTTTCTACTTCTTCTACTTCTGCGCGTCGGCGGCCTTTGCGGCGGGCGTCTTCAATGCTTCTGACGCCGGCGCTGCGGGCTGCGCGCTGGCTTTCTCGTCCGCCTTCTTGCTTTCCTCCGGATGCCGCTTGTCGTATTCCTTTTGCGCTTCAGCATTGGAGATGTAGCGGAACATCTGCACGCGTCCCATAAATTGCTCGCTGGTAAAGACGCGGTTGTTCTTGTCGATCGTGATGCCCGCGACCGCCTGGAACTGGCCGGGCAGCCAGCCGAATCCGCCCACGATCAGGCGAAGATCACCTTCGGGAGTGAAAACCTGTAACCGGTTCAACATGGCGTCGACAACCCAGACGTGGCCGTCGCAATCGACGGCAATGCCTTTCGGGCGGCTGAACTCACCCGGGCCATCGCCGTTCTTGCCGAAGGTACGAATGAATGCGCCTTCCGCGTCGAAGACCTCGACACGGTCGTTCATGGTGTCGCTGACGAACAGATTGCCATCTTTATCGACAGCGACGTTGGTGGGATCGGAGAATTCTCCCGGTTCATTGGAGGCGTGGTTCTTGCCTGCGACTCCAATTTTGCGCAGGAGTTTGAAATTGTCGGCGTCGTAAACGAGGACTTGATCGGTGCCAGTGTTGGCCACGTAGAGGAAGCGGTTTTCTTCGTCGATGGCCAGGCCCGCGGGATCGTTCATTACGCCTTCGCCGAACTGGCCTTCGAGTTTATGGTTGGGGCCGAAGACGAGGACGTGGTTGTATTGCCCGTCCGAAACAAAAAGACGGTCGGCGTCGTCGATGACCAGGCCGAAGATGCGTCCGAAGCGGGCATCGACGCCGTGCTTGATGAAACCCAACTCGCGGCTTTCGGGATCGAAGATGAAGACCGCCCCGACTTTTGTGTCGGCCACGTAGACAAGGCCCCTGGAATCCACGGCCAAACCGTAAGGAGTTCCCAGCGCGAAACGCGGCTTGGTGCCGGCGCGCTTGGCGGCTTCATTGGGATCGACGCCGGCCATGCGGTCCATCCACGATTTCTTTTTCACGTCCTGCTCTTTTTCGGCCGGCTTTTTCTCCGCGGAGAAATAGTCCAGATACTTCAGGCGCGCGATGGCGGGCGGCGGCGGCCAGAAAATCTTCGAGGTGTCGAACCTGATCTGTCCGTCCGACATGCGCGGAGTTTCATCCGGCGGTGGTTGTTTGTTTTTCTGGTCGGCAAAAACCACCGTGGCGACGAGAAGAACCAGCGCCGCCGCGAGACCTGTACGCATCGACCTTTTCATCTTGTCTGACATATCGCGCACTCCTTCGTGCAAATTCACTTGGGCGGGCCGCCCGGGGGCGGTTGTGCCGGAGGCACTCCGCCGAGCCCTTCTCCCTTGCCGATCAGTCCTTTGTGACAGGTGTGGCAGAACTCCTGGTTATTGGCCTGGTCTTTCACGAGCAGGTCAGGCTTGGCCGACGAGTGAGGCTGGTGGCAGGTGAGGCAATTCAACGGTATGAGAATATGGGTTCGATCTTTGGGGTCGACCAGATCGGAGACCGGATGCCGCTCCACCGGATGGCCCAGGCCGAATTCCAACGGGAGGACGGGCGTTTTCGCCATGTAGTTTTCCGGCAGTTTGACCTTGCCATCGAAGATCGTGATCAGGTGTTCATTCTCCAGCTTTTGCGGATGGCGGTCGGGCCCGTGACACTCCAGGCATAATTTGTTGGGCGCCGCGATGCGCAGGAGATGCTGGTTGTCGTTGCCGTGAGGCTCGTGGCAGGTGGCGCAGCCTTGCTCAAATGCGGGCTGGTGCACGTGCAGTTTCCTGCCCTGCTCGGCCTGGTCGCTGTGGCAGCCGAGACAGACCGAGACGGCGTCGGGCTTGGGAAATGCCGGCGACCGCCCGGCGTGGGGATTGTGGCAGTCGGTGCAATCTCCCGCCGCTCCGGGATGCTGCACTTTCGCCTTTTCGATCTGCTCGCCTTTATCGGAGTGGCAGGTCAGGCACACATCTTTCGCCGCGGCCTGAGTAAGGACCACTTTGCCATCCTTGGCGGGCTGGTGGCACACATCGCACTGCTTGGAAGCGAAGGGATCGTGCAGGAAAGCCTGCATGAGTTTGGGAGTTTGGGACTCGTGAGGCGCGTGGCAGGTGAGGCAGTCGGCGCTGCCGAAGGGCTGCCCCTGGTGCGCTTTGGCGAGATTAGCGTCCTTCACGTCGTGGCAATCCACGCAGAGCGAAGGCGCGTCTTTGGTCAGATGAAAGTCGAACTCGCGCCTGCCGCGCTCGCCGGTCTTATGAACCGTGTGGCAGCTGTCGCAGCCCATATCGAGCGCGGGATGGCGGCTGCCTTTCTCGGAGACGTCTTCGCCCTGCTTATGGCAGGTAAGGCAGAGATTTTCTTTCTTGTCGCCCGATAGTGGCTTGAGCAACTGATTCTTGTTTTCTGACGTGTGCGGGTTATGGCAGGTCAGGCAGTCACGCACCGCGGGCGGATGAACTTTGCCTTTGATCTGCGACGCGTCTTTATCGGCGTGGCAGGTCAGGCAGAGTTTGTAGGGAGTGGCCGTGATCAGCTTGACGTGGGTGATGTCGCGATTGACGCGGATTTCGTGGCAGGCCATGCAGCCCATCGCCATCGCCGAATGTACAAACTTTCCCTTGGTTTTATCTTCGTGGCAGGCGAGGCAGGTGGAGGGGTCGGCCTTGGGGTCGAGCGGAACCGAATGCTTGGCGGCAGAAACCCGACCCACCGAAACCGCCAGCATCAAAATGAAGATGAGCGATTGAATCGCAAATCGGAACCGGGCGGAAGCGTGGGGTGATTTCTCAGCCACTTCTGGATCTCCATTGATCGGAGTGCACGAATATCGCCTAAAGTGTGCCGGGGTGGTAAGGAAAGTTGCAAGTGGCTTAATACGCTGAAAACAGAAAGGGTTCAAGAGGACGCGGGGAGCGATTCAGCAGGAAGCAAGGTTGCATATTTCATCAAATTGGGGGCTTATCCCACAGTGGGATTGTTAAATGACCCAAGTAATAAAATCAGCAACATCTCACGTACAGTTCTGAGTGCGATCTGCGCCAAATACCGGAACTGGGGTAATCCGGCTGTGTGATATGGCTCACAGAAAGCGCGGGAGCGCATCCGCCGGATCGGTGTATTTCTTTTCCCTTCAATCACTTTGCGAGCAGCCCACATTGGCGGCTGGCGTGCATTTTCATGCGGCGAACGAGGTTCTGCTATGGCCGCCTCATTACCACGAAGATTTTGGCAAACTCTGGGCGCAGTGAAAACCGGTGTCATCCTGCTCATTCTTACCGTCATTCTTTCCGCTGCGGGCACGGTGATCTTGCAGCGCCCGGCAACCGATCCCGATGAAATCCAACGGGCCTACTCGCCGCAGATGTTGCGCCTGCTTGACACGCTGGGACTGACTAACGTCTTCCATGCGTGGTGGTTCGTGCTGCTGTTGAGCCTGGTGAGCCTGAGCATTGTCGCCGCTTCGATCCAGCGTTTTCCTAATTCCTGGAGATTCTTCTCCCGTCCCTACAAGAGCCCCGACGAAGCGTTTCGCAAAGCTCTCCCCCAGCATGAACTGATTTGCGTTACCGATGAAGAAGCGGCAGTGAGCGCTGCGGAACGCGCATTACAGAAGAACGGTTTCCGTCCGGAACGGATTGTGCGCGAGAACAATTTCTCGCTTTTTGGCGAGCGGAACCGGATTTCGGAAATGTCGGTGTACATCGTCCATGCCAGCCTGCTTCTGATTTTTCTGGGCGGCATCATCGACGGGCTTTACGGATGGCGGGCCTTTGTGAGCCTGACGAAAGGCGAGCAATCGAGCCAGGTCAAACCGCAGAATGGGCCCGCGCGCACTCTGCCTTTTGCCGTGCGCTGCGACGGCGCCGGGCAGGAGAACTACGCCGACGGCACCCCCAAGAAATGGTGGTCGGACTTATCGGTAATAAAGGATGGCGGGATTGTCCTGCGCAAGCAGATTGTGGTGAACGATCCGCTGGTGTACGGCGGGGTCCGATTTTACCAGGCAAGCTATGGGCAAACGGGAAAGCTGGACAAATTGCTGCTGACGGCGACGCCAGTCAATGGCGGCCCGGCGAAAGACATCGCTCTCGGCGGCAAAGAGAACGTTGCGCTCGATGCAGACACCACGGTTCGGCTGGAGGAATTCATTCCCGACTACGTAGTGAGCGATGGGCAGGTTTATGCGCGCTCGGAGCAGCTGGTAAATCCGGCAGCGCACCTGGTGATCGAGTCGAAGAAGACGGGGCAGGCGATCCAGTACTGGATGCCGCCGATCGAGGGCAAAGAGCAGAATGCATCCTCGCCCTATGCCTTTCAGGGAAAAGATGTCCAGATGGCCTACTTTACCGGCCTGGAAGTTTCGCATGAACCGGGGCAGTGGGGGGTGTGGGGCGGGGTGGTGCTGATGGGCATCGGGTTGACGGTGGTTTTCTATTTCGTGCACATGCGGATATGGGTTGTGCCGGTGCGCGATGCGCAGGGGCAATTGCAGCTTTGGATCGGCGGGACAGCCAACAAGAACCGCGATGCGTTCGAGCAGCGGTTCCGCGATCTGGTGAAGGAAGTGAAATCCGAACTACAAAAATCATACGTCGCCGGCGTGGAAACGCCCGACGTGACATTGGCCGGAAAGTAGCTCGCCGGCAGGAGGAAGACAACATGGCGCGGGCAAGAGTGGCGCAGCATCCGGGGAACACGGGAACCAGCCTGGTCGTCGCGGTGGGACTGGGAGTCGCATTTCTTCTGTTCATGGCGTTTCTGAACGTGGTAAAGAGCGGCAATCTGCTGAACGAATCGAACCTGCTTTATGCGGCACTTATTTTTTATTCGGGCGCGGGAACGCTTTATCTGGGATTCGGAATCACCGGCACACCTTCTTACATCCGCTTTGCTTCGATAGCGACCTGGGCGGGCATGATCGCCAACACCGGTGCGGTGGCGCACCGCTGGTATGAGGCGGGGCATCCGCCGTTCGCCAGCATCTACGAGATGCTGTTGAGTTTCGTCTGGACGCTGGCCGTGCTCACACTGGTGGCGGAAAAGAAGTTTGGCGTGAAAGTGATCGGCACGGTCACCATGCCAGTCGCAATCGTGGGAGTGGTGCTGATGCAACTGCTGCGAACGGAAGTCCGGCCGCTGGTTCCGGCGCTGCAATCCACCTGGCTTCATGTTCACGTGACGCTGGCCATGCTGGCCTATGCGGCCTGCGCATTGAGTTTCGCGCTGGCCATGATGTTCCTGATCCAGGACAAGATGAAGACAGAAACTTTTCTTGCGGCAACCAGTATGTTCACAGTCGCGACTTACCTCGGAGTGCTGACCCGCTTCGAAAGGTGGGGCGGACTGAGCGTAGTGGCCTGGGACCCGGAGCAGAAAGGTGAAATTTTCGTTTCCAAAGGCGTACGGCTTTACGTTGTAATCCCCGATCTTGGCTGGCTGATGCTGGTTGTGCTTGCGGCGGTCACAGCCCCGCTGATTCTGTATTTCGTCTGGCGCAAAACCGGGAGCGAATCGACGCTGGATTTTGCCAACCGCACGGTGTTTCTAAGCATTCTGCTGCAGGCGCTCGCTCTCGGCTTCTTTATTTTGCGCACACGCGACGGCCGCTATGGCTCGCTCGACGCTGACGGATTGTATCCGACTTCGCTGGCTGCGAGCCCGTTTATTCTGGCCGGCCTGGTCGGGGGCATCTTCGTGTCTCTTCTTTATGTGCTGCTGTTGTGGCGGCGCGCCGATCTGGAGCGTATGTTGCCCAGCACGGAGGAACTCGACCGCATTACATACAAGACGGTTGCCATTGCCTTCCCTCTGCTCACCCTGATGATCGCGGCCGGCGCATACTGGGCCAACCGCACCTGGGGTTCTTACTGGAGTTGGGACCCGAAAGAAACCTGGGCGGCGATTACCTGGCTGGTATACGCCGGCTACCTTCATATGCGCATTACACGCGGCTGGCGGGGACGGCGGGCGGCGTACTTTGCCATTCTTGGATTTGCCGTGGTGATGTTCACCTTCTTTGGCGTAACGTACCTGCTTCCCGGACTGCACGCTTATGCCTGATGTCAATCGAACCACCGCGTCTACACGCGGAGAGAAGTCGGTTCCTTCCGATCCCGGCGGCGATACAAAGCTGGGATCGGTGGGCGTGAACTGGCAACTGAAAGCGGTATCGCCGGTAGCGCTGACTCTGCTCGCGGGGCTCATGCTCTTCGTGCTGGCGACGGTTTCGTTCCGCGATCCGGAACGCCACGCCGTGCTTGTGGTTGCCGGGGCGGGAGCCATCGCGATTTGCGGGGTACTGATTTTCGTGCTGGCCTGGTTTGTACAGCGGCCGATGGTCGAATTGCAGGAAAAGATCTCCCGCCTTGGCCGCGGCGATCTGCATGTTGCCGTCAGCTTCGCCCGGCGCAACGATGAAATCGGAGAACTGGGCCGCAACTTCAATCACATGGTGAAGCAACTGCGCGAGAGCCGCGAAGAAATCGAACGCTTGCATCGGACGCAGATGTCGCGCGCGGAGCATCTGGCCACGCTGGGCGAACTGGCAGCGGGACTGGCGCATGAAATCCGCAATCCATTGGCCGGGATTGCGGGGGTAGTCGAGATCATCGGGCGTGACCTTCCCGCCACCAGCCCGGCGCGCGCCGTGGTGAAAGACGTGCGCATCGAGATCGCCCAGATCAACCATATTCTGAGTGATTTGCTGCAAACTGCGCGCCCGCACAAGCCGGAAATTCGCCGCAGCGACCTGAATACGACTGTGGAACACGCGGTAATGCTGGCCCGCCAGCAGGCGCTGTCGCGGCCGATCGAGATCACTCTGAAAAAAGATCCGGAATTGCCGGAGATCGAACACGACAGCGACCAGATTCATCAGGTACTGCTCAATCTGCTGCTGAATGCGATCCAGGCGATCGATGGCAAGGGCAGCATCAGGGTGGAAATCGCAACCCGCGACGCGGGTGCAGCCATCACGATTACCGATACCGGGCGCGGCATTCTGCCCGAACATCTGCCCAACATCTTCCGGCCGTTTTTCACCACCAAAGGCAACGGGACCGGTCTTGGACTTTCCCTGGCCCGCCGGATCGTGGAAGAACACCAGGGTCACATTGATGTGATCAGCGCGGTGGGTAAGGGAAGCACGTTCGCCGTGGTAATTCCGGTTTCTCGCCAGGTGGCTCAGGCTGCGTCCTAGGTATATGCAAAACTTTCCCCATTCGGTTTACTGGCAGGTCACGGTCATGCGCCCCACGTGGTTGTAGGGCCATCCGCCCTCTGCGCTATAGGTATAGAACAGGTAGAACCGCCTGCCGAGAATGTGCGGATCGTCGCCTGTGCCAACAGGCATGACGTAGGTGTTGGGTGAGCCGCTGAACTGATACAGGAGCACTGGCGTCGTCCACTGCAAACCATCGGGCGACTCGGCATAGGCGAATAGCGATCCCTCGCCGATGATCATCGAATAGCGCTTCAGATCGGGGTTGTAGGCTACTTGCAGTTCGCCGGCGTAGGGCGCGGTGGGATTCAAATCGCTCGACATGCCGCCGATGCCGGGCTGGAGCTGCCAATTCCCCGAATAATATTTCGTGAACAAAGCGGCGTGAGGCTTGGGACCAAAAGCGGCCGAAGCGACCTCCGCGATCGCCGCGCGGGCAACTGAAAACGCTGTGATGGTGTTGTTCCAGTGCGTGGTGCCGTTGGCGATCCAATCGCGGAAGTAAATGTAGAAATAGTTTCCGTCTGGAGCGACCACGAGCGGCGGATCGCCAATATCGTATCCGTCAAGATCTTTACGGTAGGCTTGATCGACGCGGATGATCTCGCCAAGATCGGTCCAACTCATTCCGTTATCGGTGGACGAAGCGAGAGCGAGAACAGAATAAAAACTTTGGGTGCTGATCGTGTTGATTTCAGCGTGATACACCATGATTAAGTTTCCGGCCCCGGCTTGCCCTTGAGGAATTTCGTAGACCGGACCACCGCCCATGTAGTCGTAACTGGGATAAAACGGATTCACGTTCGGATCAGGATTGGGAAGAATGGTGACGTCGATCGGCGCCGCCGAGCCGAGAGGATCATCCAGCGTTCCGATAGTGCGCGTGGCCGACCCGTACTTATTGTCGCCCCACCAGCGGCCCTGCCAGAACTCGCGCGAGTGCAGAGCGCCATCGCTGGCGAAAAATTCATAG
>DATLKM010000098.1:0-2003 GCA_035538435.1 Binatia bacterium | reverse complement strand
ATGGCAATCTGCTGGTAGCGCGTATGTAAATCACAACCTACAATCTTCATGTGCTCGGCTCCTTTCCTCCGAGCCCTGGTTGCTATGAGCGCACCAAGTTTACTCGGCGGCCGGGAGCCGACACGGTTATCTAATCAGTCCTGGTGGACTCGCCGGAACAGTGGCGCTGGAGTAGTTACCGGTTCTATTTGCTCGGCGAAGCCGGACCGGTCAAAATCAATGAAGGCTGGGGCGGGATTTCTCTCCGAGACAAAGTGGCGTAGAGTTCGCGGCAAAATCACTCGCTGTCAGCAGCATCGTTCCCGCCCTCGCACAAAACGCAAGAGCGGGGCACCCGCAGCGATTTGCCTTCGGCCGCTCAAAGGCCGGGCCACCCTCTATAACCGTGTCGGCGTTGTCAAGAGACACCTGGACCCGCGAGAGGTTTTGAAGTTCCTCTTCGTGGAGGGTTTTGGTTTTGTTCTTGCTCTTGGGTGTTGCTTTTGCTCTTTGCTCATGCGACCACGGCCCGCTTTCAGAATCCTGCGGTGGAAGTTTGGTTCCACCAACCATCTATCCGGTCACTGACGTCCGACCATGATTCGTTGTTCAGACTCCCCGACTAAATTCAGGGAGGCAAGGTGCCCAATCAGCCCAACGATGAACTACTGCTTCACCAGGGTGGCCCACGGGCTGCCTTGCATGCGAACCAGCTGCGCATAACTGGCCTGGCCGCGCAGCATCCAGTACATCCGTACCGCCAGCTTTCTGGCGATCGCGACCTTGGCTACGCCACTGCCCCGGCGCAGCTTCAGTCGCTGATAGTCTTGCCGCAACTCGCTGTCCAAGCGCGCCGCGGTGTGTCCGGCCTCGACCAACAACGAGCGCATCATCGGATTACCTTGTTTCGAGATCGCACCCAACCGCTGCCGCCCGCCCGAAGAGTGCTCGCGCGGATTCAGTCCCAGATAACTCACTACCTGTTTGCTCCGCTCGAACCGCTCCACTGGTCCCAGTGTCAGCACGAACGCCAGCGAGGTCACCGGCCCCACTCCCGGATGCGTCATGAGAAGGACAGCGGCAGCATTCTGTTCCGCTTGCTCCGCTACTGCCTGATCCAACTCGCGGAGTGAACCGTCGAACTGATCGAGCATCGTCAGCAACTCCTGCCGGCGATAGCTCGCCCAGACTCCCAGTTCCAGACCCTCCAACTCGATGCGCCCTTTCTTCGTGAACAGCTTCTTCTTCCGGCACACGCCCTCGCCCATGGCCAGAGCGTGCAGCTGATTGCCCACCGCATTCCGCATCCACACCAGCTTCTGCCGATGCCACACTAACTGCCGCAGATCGCGCTCCGCCATCGTCGGCCGCCAGATCCGTGGAAAACGTTCAATCAGCAGCAACTCCAGTAAGTGCGCCGCGTCGCGCGCATCCGTCTTCTGCTTGCGCACTACGCAGGCTCGAATCTGCGCCGCATCTCCGATCCAGAGCTCGTGCCCCAACTCGGCCAGCATCCGCTCGAACCAGCGTGTGTGCCCGGTCGCTTCGATCCCCACTCGCACCGGACCCGAAAGCGCAGCGTAAAACCCTCGAGCTTCTCCGCTCTCGTGCTCCAACCGGCGCTCCACTAACTCGCCCGTCTCCTGATCCAGCATTGCAATCTGCTGGTAGCGCGTATGTAAATCACAACCTACAATCTTCATGTGCTCGGCTCCTTTCCTCCGAGCCCTGGTTGCTGAGCGCACCAAGTTTACTCGGCGGCCGGGAGCCGACACGGTTATCTAATCAGCCTCACAATGTCGGCAGCATCGTTCCCGCCCTTGCAAAAAACGCAAGGACGGGGCACCCCGCTGTGTCGCTGGTGTTAGCGAAATCAAAGGCTGGGTCACCGGCCGTAGCGAAGAGCCATCGATCCTGAGTTGAACATCGTTGCGTCGAGAAATTTCAGGTGAAATTTCTGCGGCAGGTTGACCCCCTCCAATAACCGTCTGCCGTCTCCTGCGAGGATGGGAGCAACCACGAAA
>DATLKM010000097.1:0-22279 GCA_035538435.1 Binatia bacterium | reverse complement strand
TATGCGGTGGCCCGCGACGGTTATTTTTTTCCGGCGCTCGCGGAAGTGCATCCACGGTTTCGCACGCCCTCGATGGCGCTGTTGATGCAGGCGATGCTGGCGATTGCTTTGTTGCTGGTGGGAGCGAACTTCCGCCAGCTTTTTTCGCTGGCGATTTTTGCCGAGTGGCTGTTTTACATGATCGCGGGCAGCACCGTGTTCGTGTTTCGAAAGCGCGAGCCGGATGCGCCGCGGCCTTATCGGGTGACGGGATATCCGTTGGTGCCCGGGCTATTTATCGCCATTGCCGCAGTCCTGCTGATTTACACCTTCCGCGGCGACTGGCCGAATTCGCTGTATGGACTGCTGGTGATTCTGGCGGGCGCGCCGGTGTTTGCCTGGTTTCGGGCGCGGAGTTAAAAAGATCGATCACCACAGAGTCACAGAGGCAAGGGTTTCTTCCTCGCGGAAAGACCACCGGGTGTCGGGGTCTTGGCCTCGATGGCCGGCGGCGGCGCTGCCATCTCTCCCTTTCTGAAACCCGCTCCCGGAATGGTGTTTCCGCGGTTACTTTCGGTCAAGAGCCGTGGACACGTTTTCCCCCTGTCCTTTTTCCCGTAATGTGAAAACTCCAATCCGGGTTCACTCCCTCGGTCCCCGGGTCCCCTGGAGTTAGAAAGCATGGCTACGTACCAACGTGGATATCAGCTCGGAATTCTGCCGGAGCGCAAGATCGACAGGCGCGCGCTTGTCACCAGCTACACCATTATGGTGTTGCTGCTGCTGCTGCTCATCAACATGGGGCTGCTGTTTCCGGACAAGATCCAGCTGAAAGGCTATCGGGTTACGGAACTGATACCCATGCCCTCGCTCCGGCCGGAACCGGAACCGATCAAGGTGGTGAAGCCGGCGATCAAGCCCAAGCTGCTGCCTGCCGCTCCCGTGTTTGAGCAGCCGAAGCTGGTGGTGCCGCACGAGGTGCGCAAGGCCGTGACGCCGGAGCCGGTGGAAGCGCCCAAGGTGGTGATGAATTCGTTTGCCACGCCGCAATTGAAGATGGCGGCGGCGGGTGGGGCGCGTCCGCAGTTGCTGCATACGGGAGATTTTCAGGGCAGCTCGGTTACGCCCACGGTAAACGCTCCGGTGGAGAAGGTGCAGACGGGCGGATTCGGCGACCCGAACGGGTTGCAGGGACAGGGCAAGCAGGGCGCCAAGCTGTATGGAGCGCAGATGGGATCGTTCGACATGCCCGCGGGGGCGGGACAAGGCAACGGATCGGGCGGCGCAAAAGGGATTAAGGGAACGGTGGCCAGCGCTGACTTTGGTAACGGCATTGCGACTGGCGGGAATGGCGATGGCCGCAGCAGCGGACGCGGCAGCGGAGTTGCGACCGGCGGATTCGGAGCGGAGCAGGTGGTGCATCAGGGGCCGAAGATCGCGCAGGCGGATTCGGGACCGGCGACCAGTTCGGTCGAGATCACCTTCAAACCGAATCCGGTTTACACGCAGGAAGCGCGCGATCTGAAGCTGGAAGGCGAAGTTTTGCTGGAAGTGCTGTTCAACGCAAACGGCACGCTGCACGTGAATCGGGTGGTGCGGGGCATGGGCCACGGACTGGATGAGGCGGCGATTGCGGCCGCCAACAAGATGAGATTCAAGCCGGCACAACGCATGGGTCAGCCGGTGGATTCGACCGCGGTAGTGCATGTGTTGTTTCAGCTGGCGTATTAAGAACAGTTCTCAGTTCCCGGTTCTCAGTTCTCAGTTAAGAACGAGCGCTGGAAGCAGGAACTTAAGAACTTAAGAAACCAAGACCGGGAACTAAGAACTAAGAACTGAGAACCGAGAACTGAGAACTAAGAACTGAGCACTGAGAACCGAGAGCTAGCTTACGGAGAGACGAGTTATGCGCACTTCGACATGGATACTTACAGCCGCACTGCTGTTGACGGTGAGCGCCACCGCGCAGCAGCCGGCGGAGTCACAACCTTCCGCGGGCCCGGCGGCCGCGCAGACGACGGCACAATCGCCCTCGCAGGCGCCGGCCCAGGAGACGGCAGCGAGCAGCGCGCCGGCCGCGGCTCCAGCGACTGCGGCGCCCGCACCGGCACCGACGGGCGAGCAAGCGCAGGCCGCGCCAGCCCAGGGGCAGCAAGGCTCCGCGCCGCCGCCGACGGCCTCGACGACGCCACAGCCCACCACCATGGACCAGGTGGTGGACCGGTTCATCGAGCGGGAACATTTGTTGATCAAGGCTCTCTCCAACCGCACGCCGGTGGTGGAAACCTATCTCCAGGACTTGACCGCCGACCCGCAGCTGGGGCCGGTGCCTTCGTCCGACCACTATTTTCTCGGACGCATGGATATGGGCGCGACCGTCGATCGCAAGGATTACCTGAAAGAGCAGGAAAAGGGCATGGAAGAGCGCCTGATGGGCGGCTTCAAGAAGCTCTATAAGGTCCAATATCAGCCCCTGGGATTTTCGTGGATGGTCTATGCCGACCGCACAGACTTTGACCGGTCGCACTACGACTTCCACTACGTGCGGCGCGAGTTTCTGGGCGATGTGCGCTGCCTGGTATTCGACGTCACTCCCAAGAAAAATTCGGGCAGAGGCCGCTTCCTGGGCCGGGTCTGGGTGGAAGACCAGGAATACAGCATCGTCCGGTTGAATGGAACCTATTCTCCGGCGCCGCGCAATTCGTACTTTTTCCACATGGACAGCTGGCGTTTGAACCTGATTCCCGGCTACTGGGTGCCTTCCTACATTTACAGCGAAGAAGGCGACTTCAGCGCGGGCGTGAAGAATAAGATCGCTTTCAAGGCGCAGACCCGCATCTGGGGCTACGACCTGAAAAAAGGCGGCAAAGACGACGAACTCACGCAGATTCGAGTGGACAGCGTGAAGGACGACAGCCCGACCGCGCAGGATGCCTCTCCGCTGCAAGCCGAGCGCGAATGGCAGCAGCAGGCGGAAGACAACGTCATTGAGCGGCTGACGGAAGCGGGTTTGCTCGCTCCCGAGGGCGACGTGGACCACATCCTGCAGACCGTCGTAAACAACCTGGAGGTCACCAATAACATCGATCTGCCGCGGCCGGTGCGCACGCGCGTTCTTTTGACCGCGCCGCTGGAAACCTTCAGCGTAGGCAACACCATTGTCATCAGCCGTGGATTGATCGACGTGCTGCCTGACGAGGCCAGCCTGGCCGCGGTGCTGTCGCATGAACTGGCGCACATTGTGCTGGGACACAACCTCGGCAGCAAGTATGCGTTCAACGACCGCATGTTGTTCTCCGACGATTCGACCTACAACAATCTCGGATTCAAGCACATTCCGGAAGAAGAAACGGCAGCCGACAAGAAAGCCATCGACATGCTGAACAATTCTCCGTATGCGCAAAAACTCGATAACGTGGGTCTGTTCCTGAAGGCGTTGCAGGCACGCGCTCCGCAGTTGAACGCGCTGCTGACCACGCACCTGGGCAACCCGCTGGCCGAAGCCGGCGCGGTCAGCCGTTTGACGGCGCTGTCGAGCAAAGGCCCGGCGCTCGACAACAACAAGCTCGATCAGGTAGCGGCGCTGCCCCTGGGCGGACGGATCAAGATCAACGCCTGGGACGACAAAGCCGAAATGGTGAAAACCGCCCCGGTGGCGATTACTTCAGCCCGCGACAAAATGCCGTTTGAAGTAACGCCGTTCTATCCGCGCCTGGCACGCTATGGCGCAGGGCAGCCGAACGCACAACCCACGAGCGCCGCGAACTCAAATCCGGGCAACTGAGTTCGGGGAATCCAAACAAGTTGAAGGAAGACGCAGGCTGGGATCCGGAATCACAGTTCCGGGATACCCAGCCTCGTTTATTTGGAAACTCATTTCGGGATAACGTAGGCGGACGGGATGTTTTCGTCCAGGGTCGCCAGAATGGAGCCGTTCGCCGCCGCTAATTCGACCAGATGGCCGTCAGTGAGTTGCTTGGGGGCTTTTACCCAAGCCGGAAGATGGGAGAGGTCGAGTGCATCGGCGAAGAATCGAAAACGCACCAACGGGCTCTGTTTCATTCGCGCCAGTACAGACCGTGCCTGTGCGATGGTGAGGCCGTACATGGGTGCCTGTGCCAGCACCCGCACAAATCCAAGCTCGGTAATGGAACAGGTTGCCAGTTCGGGCGGCCGGTGGGACTGGAGCCAAACGGCAACGCGATGATGAAATATGTGTTCGGCGAAACCAAGAGCCACCAGAGCATTCACGTCGAGCAGGTAGATCATACTGAATCAGGGAAAATCTACGAGAATCTCGTCGACATCCTTGCTCGTCAGCTTCGGCGCATCCGGGCCCGCGCTAAGGACCGGCAGGCCTGTGATCGGATCGATGACGATTTTGGCACGATATCGACGCCGGTTTCGTGGAGTCAGGACAATGCGGCCGCTGTCGATCTCTGCCTCGAGAGGATCGCCTTCCCGCAGGTCGAGCTTCCTGCGAATTGGCACCGGTAACACTACCTGGCCCTTCGTGGAAATTCTGGTCTGCATGTAAGACAATCTTACCTCCAGAGTGGGGCCTTGTCCAGGGCAAGCGCCGCTTGTGCAACTTTAGATTGCAGGGGATGAGTTGTTAGGATGTTACTTATGCCCCAGCACGGTTTTACCGATGTTCCGACGGCAATTGAGGAAGTCCGTTCCGGCCGCATGATTGTCGTGGTCGATGATGAAGACCGGGAGAACGAAGGCGATCTGACGCTGGCGGCGGAGAAGGTCACGCCAGAAGCCATCAACTTTATGGCCAAGTACGGCCGGGGCCTGGTTTGTCTCACGCTTACCGAAGAGCGGCTGGATCACCTGCGGCTCGGGCCCATGAGCGCCGAAAACACTTCGCAGTATGGGACCGCCTTCTGCGAGGCGGTCGACGCTCGCGAGGGCGTTACCACTGGCATTTCGGCATACGACCGCTCACACACCATCAGAGTTGCGATTGATCCGGCGACCACCGCCGCGGACCTGGCGCGGCCGGGCCACGTTTTTCCGCTGCGCGCGCGCAAAGGAGGAGTGCTGGTGCGCGCCGGACAGACCGAAGCTTCTGTCGATCTGGCGCGCCTTGCCGGGCTGGTGCCGGCGGGAATCATCTGCGAAATCATGAAAGACGACGGCACCATGGCGCGGGTGCCGGACCTGCTCGAATTTTGCCGCGAGCACGATATGAAGATGCTGACAGTAGCCGAACTCATTCGCTACCGCATGGCCCATGAGCGCTACGTGCATCGCGTGGGCGAGGCGCTGATCGGCACCCAGTTCGGTGAGTTTCGTTTGATCGCTTATGCCAGCGAAGTGGACGGCGGCGAATCGCACGTTGCGCTCATTAAGGGAGAAATGCCGCCGGGCGATGGAAAACAAAACGACCCGCCGGTGCTGGTGCGCATGCACGCCCACTGCCTGATGGGGGATGTTTTCGGATCGACTGGCTGCGAATGCCATGCCACGCTGCAGGGTTCGCTGCGCCGCATTGCCCAGGAGGGGCGGGGCGCCGTGATTTATCTGCACCAGACTTCGCAGGGGTTTTCGGTGGAGAAAGCGGGCGAACGCAACGCGCTGGCTTTTCACCGCGGGCGGACGCTCCCGGGGCTGTACGACGAAAAACAAGTGCAGCGCGAGATCGGGATTGGGGCGCAGATTCTTTCCGACCTGAACCTGCGCCGTATTCGCCTGCTGACCAACCGGCCGAAAAAAGTCGCCGCGCTGGAAGGTTTCGACATCGAGATTGTGGAGCAGGTGCCGGTGGAGTTGAGCGAAGCGGCCCGGTAGGATGGCCCGGCCGCAACGATTTTTCGACTTGCGCCCGCCGCCGCTGAGTTAGCGCAGGATTACAGAATGTAGCGCGACAAATCCTGGTCCTTCACGATGTCGGTGAGCATCTTGCGCACGTATTCTTCGTCGATCGTGATCTGCTCGCCTTTTTTCTCCGGAGCGTTGAAGCTGAGTTCGTCGAGCACGCGTTCCATGATGGTGTGCAGGCGGCGGGCTCCGATATTTTCCGTGTTCTCATTCACGCGAAAGGCGAAGTGGGCGATCTGCTCGAGCGCCTCGGGGGTGAAGGAGAGTTTCACGCCCTCAGTTTCAAGCAGCGCGGTGTATTGCTTGACCAGCGACGATTTCGGCTCTCTCAGAATGCGGACAAAATCTTCCATGGTCAGCGACTGGAGTTCTACGCGGATGGGAAAGCGGCCCTGCAACTCTGGAATCAGGTCGCTGGGTTTCGAAACGTGGAAGGCGCCGGCGGCGATAAATAAAATGTGGTCGGTGCGCACCATGCCGTAGCGCGTGTTCACAGTGGTGCCTTCGACGATGGGCAGAATGTCGCGCTGCACGCCTTCGCGGGAAACGTCGGGGCCGTGGCCGCCTTCGCGCCCGGCGATCTTGTCGACTTCATCCAGGAAAACAATGCCCGCATTCTCCACCCGGTCGATGGCCATGCGCGTTACCTGGTCCATATCGATCAGGCGCTGCTCTTCTTCCTGAATCAGGTATTCGAAGGCCTCGTTGACCTTCATCTTCCGCTTCTTGGTGCGCTGGCCGAAGATGTTGGGCAGCATCTCCTTGATATTGATGTCCATCTCTTCGACGCCCTGATTGCTCATGATCTCGAAGGTGGGGAAGTTGCGCTCGCGTACGTCGATCTCAACCTGGCGCTCGTCGAGTTTGCCTTCGCGCAACTGCTGGCGCAGTTTTTCGCGGGTGCGGGAGGAAGACTCCGTGAGGGAAGTGTTGCCTTCGATCACGACTCCGCCGGCAGCGGAAGTTTCTGGCGGCCGCGGCGGAGCAGAAGGCGGAAGAAGAATGTCGAGCAGCCGTTCTTCGGCGTTGAGCTCGGCTTTATCGGCCACGTCTTCCAATTTTTCTTCGCGTACATTGTCGATGGCGATTTCGACCAGATCGCGCACCATGGATTCGACGTCGCGGCCAACGTAGCCCACTTCCGTGAACTTAGAGGCTTCGACCTTCAGGAACGGAGAATTGGCCAGCTTGGCCAGTCGCCGGGCGATTTCAGTCTTGCCCACGCCGGTGGGGCCGATCATCAGAATATTTTTGGGGATAATTTCTTCGGCCAGCTCGGGAGCGAGCTTTTGGCGGCGGGTGCGGTTGCGCAGAGCGATGGCGACGGCCCGCTTGGCGTCTTTCTGGCCAATAACGTATTTATCGAGTTCGACGACGATCTCACGCGGCGTGAGTTCGTCCAGGGCAAGCTGTTCTTCTTCGGCGGTGCTGGGTAAATAGATAGCCATAAAAATCAGTCGTTGGCGGTTCGCCGCCGGCCCGAGGTTGAATACGAAAATCGCCAATGGCGAACGATCAAGGACGAACGACGCGTTTCACAGCTCCTCAATCGTTACCGCATCATTGGTATAGATGCACATCTTGCCGGCAATCTTCATGGCTTCTTCGGCGATGCGGCGGGGGCTGAGCTCGGTGTGCTCGATTAACGCCTGGGCCGCGGCTTGAGCATACGGTCCGCCGCTGCCAATGGCGGCCACCCCTCCATCCGGTTCAATCACGTCGCCCTGGCCGCTGAGCAGAAACGTCTGCTGTTTGTCGCAGACGAGCAGCAGCGCCTCCAAGTGTCGAAGATATTTGTCGGTGCGCCAGTCCTTGGCCAGCTCCACCGCCGCCCGGCCTAAATTTCCCCGGTATTGTTCCAGCTTGGATTCAAAGCGGCTGAAGAGAGTGAAGGCGTCGGCGGTCGAACCGGCGAATCCAGCCAGGATCTTATCGTTGTAGAGACGGCGTATCTTCTTGGCGGTGTGCTTGATAACGGACTCGCCCAGAGTAACTTGGCCGTCTCCAGCTAGAACTACCGTATCGTTTCGCCTTACCGACAAAACTGTTGTTGATCGAATCAGCCGCTTCGTTGCCATGAGCGCAATCAACAATTATAGCAGCCGTGGCAGAGGTTCATTCCGCGGCGATCACGTCGATTTCGACGAGAACGTCTTTGGGCAGGCGAGCGACCTCGACGGTAGAGCGCGCGGGCGGGGCGGAGGTAAAGTACTTTCCATAAACCTGATTCATGGCGGCGAAGTCGTTCATATTCTTGAGGAAGACGCCGACGCGGACAACTTTGCCGAGGTTGCTGCCCGCTGCCGCAAGGATTGCCGAGAGATTCTGAAGGACCCGATCGGTCTGGATGGCCACGTCGCCTTCGACCACCTGTTGGGTGGAGGGATCGATGGCAATTTGCCCGGAGGTAAAGATGAATCCATTGGCCCGCACCGCCTGCGAGTAGGGGCCGATGGCCTGAGGGGCGTTCTGAGTGGAAAGAGTTTCGCGCATAGATTGCTCCGCTAATTAGAGACAAAGCCCTATGATACGAAAATTTCGCTGGAACGTTTTGCCGGTTTTCCAGACGCCCGGACAACTAGGGAAAAGCGCGAGAAACAATTTTGGGGCGCTGGCTGCACAATCTCACCTCGACTTGCTCAAAGTAGGCGCCGTCGACTTTTCCGCAAACACCCGGCAGTACCTGATCGAGCATAACGGTAGTTGGGTCGCGATGACCGGGCGGGCCGTTGCTCATCAGAACGATCCACAGCCGCGAATACGTCGCCGCTGAGTCGCGCACAAAATCGGCGGTGGGGTTGCCGGTCATATCGCGGTAATCGAGGCGATCGCCATGACGCGGGAAGATGATCTGCGGGGACAAATATTTGGCTGTGCGCTGCGCCGCGAAGAATTCGTAAGGGACACGCGCTTCAGCGATGTGAAACAGGATGGCGTCCCCGGGTTGGGCGAGATCGAGGATGTAGTTGGTGGAGGCCTGCGAAGCGTCTCGTTCCAG
Organism: Binatia bacterium; assembly: GCA_035538435.1. Lineage (GTDB taxonomy): Bacteria > Acidobacteriota > Terriglobia > Terriglobales > Acidobacteriaceae > Sulfotelmatobacter. The sequence goes on along the minus strand of DATLKM010000097.1, from coordinate 13,473 downwards.
ATCGAAGTCGCGGCCGTAGTAGGAGAAGGTCCCGCGCAATGACAGGAGCATGATCGCGGCGAGGGCGAACGCCTGCCACAGCGGTCTTAGCCGCGCCAGGCCGGCGGCAGCGAGAAGGACCAGAGGCGGCAGGCAGAAGATGAAGTAACGTCCCAGAAAAATGGGGCGGGCGAGGGACAGCAGCAGAACAACAACGGGAAAGAGGAGCCAGATAAGCAGGAATCGGCTGGTCCATCCCCTGAGTTCGGGTGCTTCTTGAGGCGATGACTGCCGCGGCGGCACAAGCGCCCAGGCGCAGGCGGCGGCAAGAGCGGCCAACAGAATGATTCCGTCATTGCCCGCGAGTTGCTCCCAGAATCGCAGCACGTCGTGGACACTTGGCCGGGAGATCCAGCGGATCGGGCCGGCGCCTGTCTTGGCGACAAAAACGAGAATGGGCGAAGCCGAAATTCCGATGGCCATCCAGGCGCGGCGAATGTGGCGAGAAGAAGGCGATTCGCGCGGCCAGGCGCGCGCCGCCAGCCACTGTGCGGCGATCAGCAGCAAGGCGTAAAAATGCGCGTAAACCGCAAGCGTGCTGGTAATCACATGCCGGGAGCGATTGCCGCGTGAGGGATCGCGCAGCAAGCGAACGAAAAATCCACTCGACAGTATCGCCAGGAGAACAAACAGAGCGTAGCTGCGCGCTTCCTGGGCGTAGCGAATGTGGTAGGCATTACAACTCAAAAGCGCGGCAGCGAGCACGCCGACGCGCGCGTTGTACAATTCGCGTCCCAGCCAGAAAATTGCCGGAATCGCGGCCACGGAAAACAAAACCGACAGCCCGCGGATGAAGGCGGGCGAAGAGCCGAAATGCAGCCAGCCACGCAGCAGCAGGTAATAAAGAGACATATTGGCCTCGCGCCACCACAGCAGATGGATGAAATCGTGCCAGCTCATGCGGGCGATTTCGGCGCTGAAGCACTCGTCGAACCAGAATGGCTTGCGGGCTAGAAATAAGAAACGAAGCGCAGCGCCGCCGCCGATGAGCAAGAAAAGCGTGAACAAAAAAACGCGCGAGGCTGTGCGGGAGGGAGGCGACGTTGGCGCAGTAGATGCGATGCCAGATGATACTATGCTAGTAGAAATCGCGAATTTCCATGATGACTGTGGCCTCGCTCGAGGCATTGCCGCACAATCGCGCCGCCGCGGACGACCGGTGGACGGGATGCGTGTCGGTCATCGTTCCGGTTTACAACGAAATCGCGCACATCGACGAACTCTTGCAGGCGATTCAGGCTTCGCCGGTCAGGAAAGAAATCATCATCGTCGACGACGGCTCGACCGACGGGACGCGTGAAAAGTTGCGGCACATGCCGCTGCCGGCGAACGTCACGGTCGTATTTCACGAAAAAAATTGCGGCAAGGGCGCGGCCATTCGCACGGCGCTGGAGCATGCGCGCGGGGAATATGTTCTGATCCAGGACTCCGACCTCGAGTACGATCCACAGGATTATCCGCGGCTGCTGAGGCCGCTGGAAGATCACACCGCGAATGTGGTTTATGGCGTGAGACCGGACCGTCCCGAGCGCGGACTGCGCTTTTTTCTGGGCGCAAAGTTATTAACGCACCTGACCAACCTGCTTTACGGCGCGGGCATTCACGACGAAGCGACCTGCTACAAAGTTTTCCGGCGCGCGCTCCTGGGGCAAATTGATTTGCAGTGCCGGCGGTTTGAGTTCTGCCCGGAAGTTACGGCGAAAATCTGCCGCCTGGGCGAAAAGATTGCGGAAGTGCCGGTTTCCTATACGCCGCGTTCGGCCAGCGAAGGAAAGAAGATCCGGCATTCCGACGGGTGGCTCGCCATCTGGACGCTGCTTCGTTTTCGCTTCGCGCGCCGCTCGCAGTGGGCCAATCCCGAAGCCATCACTTCTTCCTGTCCGGTGAGCGAGATTCGCTCCTCAAAGCCATGACGTGTTCTGGATCACGGCGGCCGGCCGGCTTCTGCTGATAAAATCTCACGCTGGATCGTCTTTGTCTGTGCCGCCCATGTTCAAGAAAATCCTGATTGCAAACCGTGGCGAGATTGCCGTGCGCGTGCTGCGCGCCTGCCACGAGATGGGGATTGCCGCGGTCGCGGTGTATTCCGAGGTGGACCGCGGCTCGCTGCACGTCCGCAAAGCCGACGAAGCATATCCGATTGGGCCTGCGGCTGCCGCGGAATCGTATCTGAATATTCGGAAGATTCTCGATGTGGCGGCGCGGGCCGGCGCAGATGCGATTCATCCCGGATATGGATTTCTTTCCGAGAACGCAAAATTCGCGCAGGCGTGTGTTGACGCCGGGGTGAAATTTATCGGCCCCACGGCGACCGCGATGGAGGCGATGGGATCGAAGACGCGCGCCCGCCAAGCGATGGAGAAAGCCGGCGTGCCATTCGTGCCGGGAACTTCGCGCGGAGTGGAGTCATTCGAGCATGCGGCCGAGGTGGCGGAAAAAATCGGATATCCGGTCATGCTGAAAGCCGCGGCGGGCGGCGGCGGCAAAGGCATGAGGCTGGTGCATGAGGCGGCTCAGTTGAAATCGTCTCTGGAAGCGGCGCGCAGCGAAGCGGAGCGGTCGTTCGGCGACAACGAAGTTTATATCGAAAAGGCAATCGTCAACCCCCGCCATATCGAAATGCAGGTGCTGGCCGATGAGCATGGAAACACCACCTATCTGGGCGAGCGCGAATGCTCCTTGCAGCGGCGGCACCAGAAGGTGCTGGAAGAAGCGCCCTCGCCGGTCGTCGATGCGGAGATGCGGCGGCGCATGGGCGAAGTCGCGGTGCGAGTGGCGCAAGCGGCGAAATATACCAACGCGGGCACGATCGAGTTCCTCGTCGACGAGAAAAAGAATTTTTATTTCCTGGAGATGAATACACGCTTGCAGGTCGAGCACCCGGTGACGGAACTGGTGACCGGCCTCGATCTGGTGCATCTACAGATTCGCATCGCGGCGGGAGAGAAGTTGCCATTCACGCAGGATGACGTGCGCATCCGCGGTCATGCGATTGAGTGCCGCGTCTACGCCGAGGATCCGGAAAATAATTATTTCCCCAGCCCGGGCAAAATCACGCTGCTCCTCACGCCTGAGGGGCCGGGCATTCGGCGGGACAGCGGGGTGTATGAGGGATGGACCGTGCCCATCGATTACGATCCGCTGCTGGCGAAATTGATCGGATACGGCACGGACCGCGAGCAGGCGATGGCGCGGCTGACGCGGGCGTTGAACGAATATTTTGTGGGAGGAATCAAGACCAATCTTTCTCTGTTCCGGCGGATCCTTCGCGATCCGGATTTTCAAGCGGCAAAGCTCGACACGGGTTTTCTTGACCGCATGTTGAAGCGCCAGGAAAGCAGAACCGTGGATCCGCGGGCGCAGGAAATTGCGGCCGTTGCTGCGGGCATGTTGGCCGCGCTAAGCGCCGGATCTGCTCGCGAAGGCGTGAGCGAGGGGCGGCCGGTCTCGGAATGGCAGCAGGCATCGCGGCGCGACGCGCTGCGAGACTAGCAAGACTTTTTTTATGCTTTACGACATTGCCATCGACGGAAAAAATCACCGCCTCGAACTGAATCGCGCCGAGGGACGATGGTGGTGCAAGCTGGACGGCCGCGACATAGAAATCGATGCCGTGCTGGTGAGACCGGATGTGCTCTCGTTGCGGATTGGAGATCTGGCGTATGAGGTCAGGTCGGAGCGTGTTGCGGGCGAGCTGTACGTTTGGGTGGGCAGCGAGCGGTTCGCGGTGGAAGTGCGCGATCCGCGGTCGCTGAGGGGCCGCGTCCGCGCCAATGACGCGCAAGGGCCGAAGAAGCTGGTTGCGCCCATGCCGGGAAAAGTCGTGCGCTTACTGGCGCGGCAGGGAGACGAAGTGGAAGCCGGGGCCGGGGTTGCGGTGGTGGAGGCGATGAAAATGCAGAATGAAATCAAATCGCCGAAAAAGGGAATTGTGCAGAAGGTTCTCGTGGCTGAGGGTGCGGCCGTGAATGCCGGTGACACGCTGGCGATTGTGGAGTAAACAGCAACCGCTGCGTCCGGCGTTGCTTTCGGCCGAGGCTCTATTTCGTCATTCCGTTGCTGTCCAGAATTTGCTTGGCGTAGTAATTCTCCACCTTCGCCGAGTCGCGCAGCACCTCATAATACGCAGCCTTGAGCAACTGCTCGCGGCGGTCATGCAACTGCGAGCGTATGGCCTGCTGCACGCGCGGGTCGGACAAGTCCCGCTGCCCCGCCGGTTCCTTCGAAACCAGCTTTACGATACGGAACCCCATCGTTTTGCTTGCGGGATTGCCCAACGTGATGATCGTGCTGTACTGGCCGGGCTTTAATTTCATCACCGCGTCGCGAGTGGTGGGGTCGGTGTTGCGAAGGGAAGACTCGGGAATAGTTCCAAGATCGCCGCAGTTGCCGGAGGTTTCCGGATCTTCCGAATAATTCATGGCCAGGGTGGCGAAGTCGTCACCGCTATCGAGGCGGTTGGCGATCATCTGGATTTTTTTGCGGGCGTCGGCGTCATTCTGCGCCTTGTTGTTCTGATTGTGCACCTGCGGGTTGGGCATGGGCGATACGAAAATCTGCGCCAGGTGGTATTGCGGTTCGATCAGATTGAACTCGGACTTATGAGCGTTAAAGTAGTCGACGATGTCCTGGTCCGACACGTTGATTTTCGACGACACTTCCTTGTTCATGACCTTGTCGACGGTGATCGAGCGGCGGATATCGCGCTTGAAGTCGTCGAGCGAGATTTTCTTTTCTTTCAGCCGCTGATCGAATTCTTCCTGGGTGTACGGGGATTTAATCTCGTTGAGCTTCCGGTCAACCTCTTCCTGGGTGGCCAGCAAACCGAGTTTTTCGGCGCGGCGCATGACCATCTCGTCGTCGATCATCTGCCGCAGAATGTTCAAGCGCAGAATAGTGGCTTGTTCCCCGGTGGGCGCCTGCTGCGCGCTGGCCACCTGATTGTCATAATATTTGTCGACATCGGAACGGAAGATCTTGCGGCCATCGACGGTGGCCATCACGTCGCCGCCTACGCGGGAGTTGCAGCCCAGAAGAAGTGAAAACAAGAGCAGGCACGCAAAAAACACCGGCTGCCGGACGAAGTCCGCGGTTCGTTTCAATGGAATATTCCCCCTACAAAGGCGAACTTCCGCGCATGAGCGCGGAAGCTCAACCATACATATTACGCTTTTTAGCAGGAATTACTTCGAAGGTGGCGGCGTTGAATTGGCCGGAACCGGCGGAGTCGCAGTGGATGCGGCAGCTTTGTGGTCGGGCACAGACTGGCCGGCATCTTTCAAGGCGCGATCGAGTGCGGCGCGAATTTCGCTGATCGGAACGGCCCCGTCGATCTTTTGCCCCGCAACAAAGAGGGTAGGCGTGGCTTCCACGCCAAGGCTTTCGCCCTCTTTCATGGAGGCGAGAACGGCGCTCTCGTCCTGCTTCTTCACGCAAGCTTCCAGCTTGCTCACGTCGAGACTATGCTTTTGCCCCTGGAGCATGGTCAGTTTATCGACTTCTTCCAGCTTCGCCCCCGGCGTCTTCTCGCTGTTTACTTCCTGCTGATTGGCGTGGATGTAGTCGGCAAAATCCCAGTAGGCATCCGGGTTCTGCGCCGCCAGGCAGTTGGCGTCGACGGCCGCATGGGTCGCCCAGGGATGAATTTCCACCAGCGGAAAATCCTTGTAAACGAAGGTTACGCGGTCGCCATACTCTTTCAAAAGCTGGGGAAACAGCGCCTGATGCATGCGAGAGCAGAAGGGACACTCGAAGTCGTCGAAATTCACCACCACCACTTTCGCATCTTTCGCCCCGCGAGTGGGACGGCCGGTGGTGCTGATCTTGCTCATGGTTTCCGCATAAGGATCTTTCGTGAGGTCGAGCTTCGTCATCCGCACCAGCGAATTGCGGTCTTTGGAAACCAGAAACGACAGCTCCTGCTTTTTCTCCGAGCCGCTGACCGTCACAGTGACCGAATCATAGTTGGGAAAATCGGTGCTGGGGGTAAGTGCACCGACGGTCACGTTAATCTCAGGCGGAACCTTGTAGTAGGAGCGCACCTGGCGCTCGATTTTCAGGGCCAACTCCGGAGGCGCCGACTGGGCCACGCAGCCCAGGCAGACCGCCAGCAGAAGCACAAAACAACGTCGCATAAGAGTCACAAAAAACCGCCTTAGCATGTGGGGATTGAAGCTCGATTATCTCACAGGGATGAGGAAGGACGGGCACACGCAGGTAACCGGCGCTGTCTTAAGGCTGCACGTTTAGGACACGACCAGGTAACCGGCGCGGCGGGCGCGAAGCCGAACGCTACCCCGTCCGGCGGACCAGATCCCCGGCCGGGAGCAGCGTGTTCATGGAGCCGGAACGGAAGCCTTCAAGGTCGAGTGTGACGAACTTGAAGCCGAGGGCCTTGAAAATTCGAGTGAGTTCGGCGGCCATTTCAGGATTGAGCGCGCGCGGCAGTTCCTCGCGGTCGATTTCGATGCGCACGATCTCGCCATGATGGCGAACCCGAAACTGGCGGAAGCCGAGGGCGCGAAGCGAGTCTTCTCCGCGCTCCACCGCGCTAAGTGCCTGGCGCGTAACCGGGCGGCCGTATTCGATGCGCGACGAAAGACAGGCCGAAGCCGGTTTGTCCCAGATTCGCAGGCCGGCGCGGCGGGCCAGTTCGCGAATTTCTTCCTTGGTCAAAGCGGCGTCCAGCAGGGGCGCGATGACCTCGTGGGCCTGAGCGGCACGCTGCCCGGGGCGGAAATCCCCCTGATCGTCCAGGTTCACTCCGTAAGCGATGGCCTGAAAACCGCGTTCAGCGCGCAGCTTCTCCATCAGCGTGAAAAGTTCGTCTTTGCAGAAAAAGCACCGTTGCGAATCGTTGCGGATGTACTCCGGGCGCTCAAGTTCGGCGGTCGAGATGACTTCCACGGGAATGCTTTGTTCGCGGGCGAAGGCGACGGCGTCTGACAATTGCGTGCGCGCCAGGCTGGGTGAATCCGCGATCACGGCGAGCATGTTCGCTCCCAACACCCGATGCGCCGTCCACGCCAGGTAGGCGGAATCGGCCCCGCCGGAGTACGCGACCATGAGGCTGCCGAAATGGCTAAGGCGCTCCTGGAGAGAGGCGCTTTTGCTTTCGAGTTCCTGGTCCTGGGTTCTTGGGGCTGCCATCGCTGACAATCATGCTACAGGATCGACAGACGAAAGATGCGAGGCTGGGAGCGAAGGATGCACGCAATCCGGATGGTTGGGGTCACGGAATCAGTAAAGCCGCTCCTGGTGCCGCAGGCTCCCGAAGTCGCCGATATTGGCGAGCGTGAAAGTGACGCGGAACAGATTTTCGTTGCGCACGTTGGCGACGGTATAGCTGCGGTATTCCAGGGTCAGGCCGCAGCAGTCCCAATTGTAGGTAGTCTGCAGGCTGAGAAATTGCAATTGCGGAGTCTCCGCATCAAAGCCCAGGCTGGTTGCGGCGGTGAATCCGCGCTTCAGGTTGTGGCCGTAACCCAGCGCCACGCGGAACTGATTGAAGCGCGCGGGAGCGATCGCACCGGAAGACAGCAGTGTGTTCAGCGCCGGAATCTGCAAGAACGCGTCGCCGCCGCCGAGAGTCACGTCGCCCACGCGGTAGTTCAGCAGGACCGTGCTCGCGTTCACCCGGGTGTACTGGAAGTCGTAATCGAAGTCCCATTCGGCGTCGGTATGTTCGCTGGTTTCCACGCGCAGGCGCGAGACCAGCGGCGAGAGGTGGCGCGGCGCATCGAGAAAAGCAATGCCGGTCAGGTCGATGGTAGAGGCAAAAACGTTTTGCTGGCCGGAAACGAGCGCGCCGCCAAAAGTGGGATCGAGAAAGTATTTCTGCGCCAGTTCCCACGTAATCAGTTCTCGGACCGGAGGCATCACCGGGCAGGCCTGGTTCTGCAAAGGGTTCAGGTGCACCCAGGGAATCGTGGAAGTCGGAGGGGCGCTGCCGATGATCAGACCGGGCATGCCGGGGCGGCAATCCTCCGGCTTCTCTTTTGTGCGCCTGGCGTAAAGGCGGGTCACAAACCCGTACTCAACTTCGTGCGTGTCGGTCAGGATGTCGCGGTCATCGAATTTTAGGATGTTGGAGTAATTATTGACTCCGGTCACAAAGCGGTAAGTCATGTGCGGTTCAATGACGTGCTTCCATTTGCGGCCGCGAAATTCCCGGCCGAACACGCGCTCAAGCGCGGGCGGACGCAGTTCCACCGCGGTTTCCAGGGCCTGGCGATTGATGGGGTCGCTGACCGCGAGGCCTGGGTTATTGACGGTTTCGCCGGTGAGCCGCTGGGTGTAGTACGTTTCGTGCAGGGTGAGCGAGGGTCGCAGCGTCCATCCGCGAAAAAGAAGCGGAACCGAAAGTTGCGGGTTCAGATCGAAGCGCCCCAGCAGATTGGCAGTGCGAAACGGCGGACTGCAAAACAATCCCGTAGACGAGCACTGGCCGGGTTCGCTGCGCGAAAGCCCCGCGGCCGAGGCGTCAAAGTCCCAATAGAGGGGAGCGTGGCCGAATTCGTGGTCCACGCCGGAAAAATCGAAGCTGGGCGCATGGAGAATCTTTACTTCCTGCCCCGGCGTGGTGCTCAGGAAGTTCTCGTAACGTTCCACAAACCCGTTCATGCTGAAACCGTTCTCGGATTTCGAAAGAAAAGCCTGCGACTTCACCTCGGAATACACCGCCTGGCTGAACACTTCGTTAAAAGCCAGACGGAACAGGAATGAACTCAGATAATCGATGTTGACCACGCCGCGGAAGCCGTCGAGTTCTCCGCCCGCGTTCATGCGCACGTTCTCTCCGCCCTGCTTCACAGGCGGCGTACCAATGCCGCGATCGATCACTCCGAAATAGTTCAGATCCATGAACGTGTTTTCCGTGGGCCGCATGCGGAATTCACCGCGCTGGGACCAGCCCCGCAGAGAAAACCATTCCGCGCCGAGATTGGCGTCCATCATGCGATTGATGGCCCAGTAATATCCGGCCCCGATAATGTCGCCCTTGGTCGACGAATGCCCTACGGAGGGCATGACAAATCCCGATTGCCGGGACAGCTTCTCGACCGGATATGTGGCATAAGGCAGCCAGAGAATGGGAAGGCCGTGCAGATAAAAGTTGCTGCGGTAGATTTTGGCCCGCCCCCCGACTTCAACCGTAATGCGCCGCGCGTCGAACAACCACTTGGGATGCGGCAGCTCGCAGGTCGTAATGCTGCCGTCGTAGACAAGGTAGTGGTCGGGCGCGGGCTTCAGCACGGTTTTCCCGCTGAAAGCGAAGGGCGAGGTGGAGGTGAGGACGAGGCGGGCGCCGCGGAACTGCAAGCCGGTCGTGCCGGTCACGTCGGTAAACGTGCCGCTTTCGAGATCGAGATTGTAGACCGCGCGGGAGGCGCGAATGTGTTCGTCATTGGACCCGCCGTCGAGGGTGACGTGGCCGGTGGCTGTCGCCTCTTTGGTGTCCGAATTGTAAGTGGCGTCGTCGGACTTCAGAACGTAGTCGTGGTAATAGATTTCCACCACGCCGTGCAATTTGTAAACGTTGCCGTCGCGCTCCTGCTCGAGGGCGCAAATGGTTTCCACCTGGCCGGATTCTTTTTGTGCGGCAGCCGCTTTGGCGCAAACGCTGACAGGTTCATCGGCGTTTTTGGTTTGCTCGGAAGCCGCCTGCGCCGCGGCGATCACCGGCGGCAACTGACTGGTTAACAGCGGGGGCAGCAGAAGCAGATGACAAAGCCCACCCAGCGTGATAAGCAATCTGTTGCGAAGAATCATCGGGGACAGATCATTGGAACATAAAGAAGCGCTTTTAGGATGCAAACCAATTTTGGGGTAGTCGCTTCTGTAAACCGCTTTACCGAGGTTTCGTTCCCGAGCCGAGCGTATTGGCGGCGCCGGGAATCTCGCCTGGAGCGGCGGCCTTAGTCTGGAGAGAAGTGATTCATGTCTTGTGACGTTTGCGGCGATGAGAATTGCCAATGCCATGCCGCTGAAAAACCGGCGGATGGTGGCGCCGAATGGCGCCATGAGGTTGCGGCCCGGCTAAACCGCTATCAGTCGCGGCGCAAGCCCCGCCCGCCGCGTTATCCATCATTATTGTTGCGCTTCGAAGATGCGATGCCGCCTGCGGCGGAACGCGAGGCATTTCCCCCGTCATCGCCACAATCGCACCAGGCGCTGGCGCTTCAGGATTTTCAGCCGCCGGTCATCGACCAGCCTGCACAGGAGCCATGGCCGTCCGATCGATGGCCGGAAGTCTCCGTCGAAATCCCCGCGCCTACGGCCAAAATTATCGAGTTTCCCCGATCCTGGACTCCCTCACCGCCGGCGGCCGATGAATTGGCCGAGCCGGTCGTCGACCAGCCTCGTATCCTGGAAGCGCCCGAAATCATGCCTCCTCCGCCCGCTCTCGGCGGCATCACGATTGAGCCACTGGCCCGGCCCGAACCGGCAAAACGCCCGGGTATAGACGTCCCCTTGCAGGGGGCGTCCCTAACCAGGCGCGTGGCCGCAGCTGCCATTGATGGCGTTATGGTTTCGGCCGCCTGTGCGCTGTTCGGATATGTGTTCTGGAAGATGACGGCGGTGCGGCCGCCAAAGCTGGTTTTGCTGGAGATGGGCGCCTCTTTGGCCTCGGCGTTTTGGGCGGCATATCAATATTTATTGCTGGTCTACGCCGGGACCACTCCCGGACTCCGGCTGGCACGGCTGCAACTGGCGCGCTTTGATGGTAGCGGGGTAGGACGGAAGTTGCGGCGATGGCGAGTGTTGGCTTCGTTTCTTTCCGCCGTTTCGTTGGGTATGGGTTACGCCTGGCTGTTTCTCGACGAAGACGGCCTTTGCTGGCACGACCGCATCACGCACACCTATCTCGCTCCTCAGAAATCCGCCCAATAAAGAAGCCACGGTTTTTTTCCGGGTGAATGCTTTGAGGTTGTCGAGGAACCGGTTCGGACGTGGCCGCCCCCTCTACAGCGATACTCATTCCCGCATACAGCTTTCCCCTGCCTGCGAATTCAGCGCATAAGAGCATCAGAACCCAGGCGAATTTCAGAGGTGAGGCGGAAACGCTCGCCCAGGCTTTTGGGCCTGATTTTACGGCAACCGGAGGGATGCCCATGAGAACGTTACGGTTTTTGAACATCGCTTTACTTGCGGCGCTGCTGGGAAGCGCCGCGCTGCTGTGCGCGCAAGATGAAAAACAACAGGAGAACAAACCGGCGCAGGACGAGATGAAGCCGCCCAAGCAGGACGAAGCCAAGCCTTCCAAGCAGGAGGAGGCCAAGCCTTCCAAGCAAGACAAGCAGGAACAGAAGCAGGAGCAACAGAAGGCCCACGATAACGCCACGCCCGCCGGCAAGCAGAATCAGGAGATGCACGGCAACGAGCACGGAGAAATGCAGGGCGAGCGCGCACCGCAAGGCCAGGAGCGCCCTGAAACTCACGGCCAAAACGGCCACCCCGCGGGACGCGGCGGCCACATTCCCGACGACAAATTTCACGCTCACTTCGGGCGCGGGCATTCTTTCCACGCTCAGGGTGTGATCGTTGCCGGTCAGCCGCAGTTCCAGTACGGCGGCTACTCGTTTGAATTGGTCGACGCTTGGCCGTCCGATTGGGCCTACACCGACGATTGCTACATCGATTACATCGACGGCGAATATTTCCTGTTCGACCTGCTGCATCCGGGAATTCGCATTGCGGTGTTCGTAGTGATGTAAGCCGGCCGCTCCCGAATCGACTCGGCGGCACTCCAAAGGTGGTTTGACCCTTCCGAATTCTTCAGCTTGAATTCGCGAATAAAAACCACCTTACTTTTTTGCGGGTTCGTCCACAAGACCCCGGGGTAAAGGTACGAATAAGACTGTAGCCCGGACGAATTCGCGTTGACGCAATCTTCACAGTAGCCAGTAGAAATGCGGCTCCGGCAACCCTTTGCCAAAAGGCCGATGTCTAAAACCCGCCACCTCAGCCGCCCTGAGTGCGATCTCAAAAACTTTGCCAAAGGATGGTTTCTATGCGGTACCGCAGTGGGCTTATACTCACTCTTCTGGCGTGTGCTTGCGCGCTCGCTTCCAACGCTCAATCCGTTATTGCCAGCATTTCCGTTCCCGGCGTCCCGAACGGGATCGCGGTGAATCCCAACAGCAGCCGCATCTACGCGGCTATTCCTTACATCAGCACCAATGGCCTATCCGCCATCGCCGTAATCGACGGCAGCAGCAACACGCTGGTCGACACGATCTCCCTTCCCTCCGGGGACGCGGATTTCATCGCCGTAAATATGGTCACCGGCCGCATCTATTCCGCGAGCAAGAATGTCGTGGAGGTGATCGATGGGACCAGCGACAAAGTCATGACCACGATTACCCTGGCCGGATCGGGCATCGGAATTCAGGGCATCGCGGTCGATTCCGTGCACAACCGCATTTATGTCTCCGACGACAGCAATGACGAGTTGGCTGTCATCGATGGCGCAACCAACGCTGTGACCTATGTCAACACTCACAACACGGAGGCGCTGGGTCTGGCAGTCGATTTTGCCACCGGCCAGGTACTGATCACTCCCAGCGGCGGCGCGCTCGATATCTTCAACCCTGCCACCCGTGCGTTCCAGCAGGTCCTGGTGGGGCAGATTAATCAGGATGTCGCCGTGAATTCATTCACCGGCTTCGCCTACGTGACCAATGAAGTGGGCAGCACCCTCGGGGTCGTCAACCTCTCGAACCTGCAAACCTCCAGCATCACGGTTGGAAACGCGCCCTATGGGGTCACCGTTGATTATCTGTCCAATCTGGTCTTCGTGGCGGTTGAAGGAGACGGGACCGTTGTGGTCATTGACGGCAGAACCAACGCCCTCGCAGGGTCGGTGAATGCTCCCAGCAGCTATCTGGATGTAAATCCCGCTACCCGGACCGTATACGCATCGTCGACGAACGTCTCGCCCAATTACGTGTACGCCATCTCCGAGTAAGCCACACCTGCCACAAACGCGTGGGAGTCAGCGAACTCCCACGCGGTTGATTCTCAGCACTCGGCCCGTAGCCGCGCGGCCATGAAACCAGTTTCCCAGCCCGGCAACACTGCGCCCCGCTGCGCACGCTCCCGACCGCCGGGTGCTAGACTCCACTCATGAAAGCCCTGGTCATCACTAAAACCGGCGGGCCGGAAGCGCTGGAAATCCGCGACATGCCCGCGCCTGAAATCAAGCCGGGGCAGACGGCGGTGCGGGTTTCCGCGGGCGGACTGAATTTTGCCGACCTGATGACCACGCAAGGCGGATATCCCGGCATGCCGGCTCCGCCGTTCATTGCGGGACGTGAATTCTCCGGAATCGAAGAGCAGGCCAAGCGGCGCGTCATGGGATACATGCAGTGGGGAGCGTTCGGCGAAATCGCCGCCGCCAACTCGAATCTGCTCTGGCCCGTGCCCGATCACTGG
>DATLKM010000096.1:0-7448 GCA_035538435.1 Binatia bacterium | reverse complement strand
TTTAATGACCGTGCCGTTCATTTGAACGGGCTTGCCTTTGATGACATTCCAGACCGCGTCCTGATCCTCCTGCTTGCCGTTGGAGAGGACGAATTCCCAGGTAGCAAAATCCATTTTGTCGGGAGCGTTGGCGCCGACCATATTGTGGGCCTGCTCGTCGGGGCTGGGCGCGGGCTTCATGGTTGGAATGGGACCGGGGCCGGCTTTGGCGGCGCTGAGAACATCGGTCCAGCCGTCATCGCCGCCATGACACTTGACGTAGAGCGAGCGAGCGTACTTTTCGATCTGAGCCTGGGCCTGCGGGGGTGCGATCACCGAAGCGCGGGCCGAGAACCAGATGGCGTTGACCGGGTCGGGCTGAAGGTTGGGGTCGGGAGGGGTTGGGCCGGCATATGCCAGGGCCAGCGGATATACGACGCTGAAATCTTTTTGGAAGTCGGGGCTGCTATCGACGGCGGCGCGCAGGTCTTTGCGGGCGGCGTTGTAGTCTTTGGCTGTGAGGTCGCCCAAGCCGATGGCGGCATTGAAGACGCCGGTCATGGAATCTTTCATCTTCTGAAAGTCGGGGTCAGACATGCCATCGGGCTTGGTGAATTTGGGGAGATTGTCGAGTCCCATTTGGCCGTATTTCTTGGCGTCGGCCAAATCCTGCTGGGCGGTGGGACTTCCCCCCTGGGCCTTCATGCGGTCGATGTAGGCGAGCAGGAAAAGGGCGCGCTCATTGGCGGGATCGGCGGCCAATAATTTGGTGGCGGTATCGATGGTCTTGGCCTGATTGCCGGTCTGCTGGTAGTCCTGCATCAGCACCTGCAGGGCAGCGGTTTTCATCACGCTACTGGGGTATTGGGTGAGAAAAGCTTCGAGGCCGCTGATCTGGGCCGAGGGGTCTTTCTGCCCGATGGCGGCGACGTAAGCGTTGTACTCGGCGGGGTCTTTAATGACCGGCGCCTGGCTGCCCCCGGCGGCAGGTTGGCCTTGGGCCCCGGCTGCGGGCTGCTGCGCGGGCGGCGTTGACGGGGACGACTGTGACGGTGCTGTTTGAGCAGCCGCGCCGGCGGCTGCCAGGGTTGCCGCTCCAATCACAACCGTGACCAGAATCTTGTTCATCAGTGTGGCTCCTTGGCCTATTTTGGGGGATGAATACAAAAAACTGTGCAGATGCAAAGCGATCTTGAGACCCTCATCAGGGTTTGCCGGATTATAAGTACCCGGCGAGGCGAAGGCAAGCGACTACACGAATGCCCTCCGCGCTATTGTATAGGATGCACTGTTTTGGACTGGCGTGCAGGCGAATTACGGAGCATTTTGTTGAGCGCGCCTGGGCACCATGAATAAGTTCTGGCAAAGAGAGTTGAACCATGACGCAGAGGGATCGGCCTTTAGGCGGGCAGGCAGCGGTGGTGACGGGCGCGGGCCGGGGGATTGGGGCCGCGATCGCACGAAAATTGGCAGAACTAGGCGCGGCGGTGGTTTTGTGCGGGCGGACGCCAGAGCTGCTGGAGGCGACGGCCAAGGCGATTGCCGAGGCTGGCGGCAAGGCGCAGGCGTTGCCGTGCGATGTGAGTGATTTGCGCTCGGTGGAGAATGCGGCGCGGGAGGTGGAAAGAAGCCTTGGGCGCGTGGACATTCTGGTGAACAACGCCGGGGTGGGAGGGTTCGGGGGGCCGCTGCACCAGCTTGCTCCCGACGAGTGGGAGCGGATTTTCAATACCAATCTGCGCGGCGTGTATTACATGGTGCGGGCGTTTGCGCCGATGATGATCGGGGCGGGAACAGGACACATCATCAATGTTTCGTCTTTGGCGGGAAAGAACGCGCTGCCGAATGGGTCGGCGTATGCGGCTTCCAAGTGGGGGTTGAACGGGCTGAGCTATTCGATCGCCGAAGAATTGCGCGGGCACGGCATTCGGGTGGCGGTGATTTGCCCGGGATCGACGAACACGGAGTTGAGCCCGCACGCCGGGAAAGATCCAGCGAAGATGCTGCAACCGGATGACGTGGCGCATGCGGTGGAAATGCTGGTGAGGCAGGCGCCGCAGTCGTTTGTGAGCGAGATCTTAATGCGGCCGACGCAGAAACCGTAGGCGCGACTTATTTTTTAAACAAATTCTCGAAGGCCTGGCGGGCGTCGCTGGGCTTGAGGTTGGTTGGGGTTGAGGTTTCCTTTTCGCGGGTGACGCGGATTTCGTAAGAAGCGCACTCGTTGCGGACGTCCTTTTTAGCGATGCGCTCTTTGATGGGCTGCATGCATTCGAAGCGGCTGCCGGGATCAAAGTACATGCACTGTTTGCAGGAGTGGAGTTCGAACGTGCATTTCGGGCACTGGCCGGTGGGCGGAATTTCCTGCAAGACCGTTCCGCAGTTGGCGCAGCGAGAAACGGCGCGCGTAGCGGGCATATTGACCGGCTTCGGGCCCATGCTGTAGTCGCGGCGCGCGGGGGGCACTGGCGCGGGCTTCTTGTCCGGGCTTTCGCGGCGCGGCTTTTCTTCATGAGTGCGCTCGCGATCGCGGTCCTGATATCCGTGTTGCCGGTATTTCGCCATAAACATTCTCCCCAAGCACGTTCCGCGTATTGTCTCGCCGGAAGGGATTTCGGGCAAGTGCACCTTGGGGTGGGCCGGGCAGGCGGGCGCCGGGGGGGATGCGATCCGGGCAAGATTCCTCGTCCGGTGGGCTGGGGCGCGGGACTTTGAAATGACGCGATCAAGCAACGTCGATGTGATCCGGACTCGTTCCTCGCGGCCTGGTACTGGGTACAATCGAGACATGATTCACGAAATTTTCCCGGTGGGGCCGCTGCAATGCAATTGCTCGATCATTGGCGACGAGACGACGCGCGAGGCGATGGTGATCGACCCGGGCGACGACATTGATGACGTCGTGGCGATCGTGCGGAAGCATAATTTGCAGGTAAAGCAGATTGTGGTCACGCACGCCCACATTGATCACGTGGGCGGAGCGATGAAGTTGCGCGCGGCAACGGGAGCGCCTGTCCTGCTCAACGAAAACGATTACGCGCTGCTGAAGATGCTGGACGTGCAGGCAGCGTGGATTGGAGTTGCGCCGCCGGGAGCGGTGGAGATCGATCAAAGCGTGAATACGGGAGACAAGATAAGAGCGGGCGGGCATGAGGCGACCGTTCTGCACACGCCGGGGCATACGGAAGGGAGCGTTTGCCTGTATTTTCCCGCGGAGAAGAAGTTGATTGCCGGGGATACTTTGTTTGCCGGGTCGATCGGCCGGACCGACCTGCCGGGCGGATCGATGCAGAAGATTCTGCAATCGCTGCATGGGACGGTGCTGGCCTTGCCCGATGAGACCATCGTGGTGCCGGGGCACGGGCCGATGACTACGATTGGAGAGGAGCGGGAGAGGAATCCGTTTCTGGTTGGGCGGTGAGCGACTGAGCAATTAAGTCAGGAGCAGCTTCCTCACCCGCGCTTCGCGCGTGTTCGGAATGACATCGATTATGGTTGTACCCGGATTCTGTTTAGAACCCGGCGAACGCCTTCGGCGAATTCCTGTTCTGGGGCAATCAACGCGAGAACGAGAAACCCTTCGCCGGGAAAATCGTAGAAATGACCCGGATGGACGAACACCGATTGTTGTTGCAGGAGTTCAACCGCAAGATCTTCATCGCTCTGCGTGACCGGCACGCGGAGAACGACGTACCATCCGCCTTCCACTTCCAGCCGCTGACATAGTTTTTGTCCAGCCAGTTGCCGATCCAGTTCTGCCATATTCGCCCGCACGCGAGCCAGCAACTGCTTCTGGATGTTTTTGCGCTGGTCGAGCAGGGACGGCAGCGCCCATTGAACGGGGGCGTTCATCGATAAAAAAGTGTCGGCGACCACTTCCAGGCGGGACTCGGCGGCTTCGACTTGATCGCGAGGGCCGCTAGTGACGATCCATGCGGCTTTCATTTGCGGCAGGGCGGAGATTTTCGAGATGCCGCTGAGGGTGAAGGTAAGCGCGTGCTGGTTGACGGCAAAGGTTTGGCGCGGGATGGAGTCGGTTGGGTAATCGAGAAAAACTTCGTCGACGATGAGCGCGAGGTCGTGCCGGCGGCAGACGCGATTCAGAGATTCCTGCTCGTGCAGCTTCACGAAGGAACCAGTGGGGTTGTTGGGATGAACGACGACCACGCCGCGCGTGCGGCTGGTGATCGATTTTTCGAGCGAATGAAAATCCATTTGCCAGCCGTGATCGTAGAGGAGGGGATAGGGCACGAGCTTGACGTCCTGCAAGTCGGCAAGAAATTCGAAAAGAGGGTAGCTGGGCTTGGGAACGAGAAGTTCGTCTCCGGGATTACACAGGAGGCGGAAAACGAACGAGTAGCCCTCGCTGGTGCTGGTGGTGAGAATGATGCGATCGGGATCAAGGGCGGCGTTGTGCGCCGACAGGTAGTATTCGGCGACGGCGGCGCGGGCGGATGCGAGGCCACAGGGTTGGGGATCGTAGTCAAGCGATTGCGGCGAGGCCAGGGCGGAGAGAATGCGAGCGCCGTCATATTGCAGAGCAATGCGGGTGGGATTGGAGACGGTGAGGTCGAGAATGCGCCCGCCGCGGGCGCGGGCTTGGTCCAGCGCTTCGGTCAGGCGATTGCGGATCAGGGGCCAGTTGGTGCGCTGGGAAAACATGCGTGGGACAAGAATAGCCTATGGCAATCCGTGAGCATGGCAATATGTACCCAATTGGCGGCGCTTACATCTAACGGGGAGGAAACGCGAGGTCTGCGTCTCGATGGAAATTCGTTGTAGAAAGGGGCTTTTATGAGTAGCAAGCGTTTTGTAATGAGCTTTTTTCTTGGGTTATGGGCCAGCGTAAGTTTGTGGGCGCAGGCGCCGGCGGCTGGAGTCGCAGTGCATATGGTCGTGACGGTTGAGCCGCATCATGGGGCGACTCCTCCGGCGATAAGCCAGAGCGATGTGCTGGTATTTGAGGGCAAAGACCGCGACACTGTGACGGAGTGGGTGCCGGCGCAGGGAGATCGCGGCGCGCTGGAGGTGATGGTGTTGCTCGACGACGGGTCGAGCTTCAGCCTGGGCCGGCAGTTGGAAGATATCCGACAGTTCATTCTGGAGCAACCTGCCAACGCGAAGGTGGGGCTGGCGTATATGCAGAACGGCACCGCGAAGGTGGAAGTGAACCTGACGACCGATCACGCGGCGGTGGCCAAGGCGTTGCGGCTGCCGATGGGCGCGGCCGGGATCAATGGCAGCCCGTATTTTTCCCTGAGCGATCTGGCCAAGCGGTGGCCGCCGAGCGATGCGCGGCATGAAGTGATGATGGTGACGGATGGAATCGACCGCTACTACGGCACGGGAGATTTGGAAGACCCGTATCTTTCGGCGGCGATTGACGACGCGCAGCGGGCGGGCATTCTGGTTTCGGGAATTTACAATCCCGGGATCGGACACTTCGCCCACAGTTACTGGCAATCGTACTGGGGCCAGCTTTATCTTTCGGAGCTTTGCGAACGGACGGGCGGCGAAGCTTATTACATTGGATTCACCGGGTCGCCGGTGGCGTTCACTCCGTATCTGGAAGATTTTTCGCATCGGCTGATGAACCAGTATCTGCTGACGTTTTTGGCCAAGCCGCCGAAGAAGCCGGGATTCCAGAGAGTGAAGATCAAGACGGAAGTGCAGAAAGTCGATCTGGTGGCACCCGATCAGGTTTACGTGCAGTAGGTCCGAAAAGCGAAAGCAGGTTTCTCGACTGCGCTTTCTGGCGCGCTGGGCGCGCCAGAAATGCTTAGCAAGAGTTGTTCAGCGTTGAAAGTTGGTACCTCAGGGGCTAAAGCCCGATTTTGCCGGATGACCTTTGCGGCTCGGCTGAAAGCCGAGCCCTTTCAAAGACTGGACAGTTTTCAGCGGAGAACGGTCAACCCTTTGTAAACGCTTCTTTGTTTACCACGTAGGGCATTTTGGTGAGGTCGCCGCCGTAGTTGCCTTCGAGTACGTCGATCAGGCCCTGCACGCAGCGTCCGGCCATGCCTTTGTTGGGATCGGTGGAAAGGCGGGTGATGGTGGCGGCGCTGGCAAAATGCGGGTAGAGCCGGCAACGGTCGGCGATGGCAGGATCGCGCAGAGGCGAGTCGGCGGGCAATGGCTCTTTGGCGTAGACATCGAGCGCGGCGCCGGCGATCCAGTTTTCGCGCAGGGCTTTGGCCACGGCGACTTCGTCGACGACCGGGCCGCGCGAATCGTTGACGAGGAACGCTGTGGGCTTCATCAGGCGCAGCGTTTTTTCGTTGAAGAGATGATACGTGGGCGTTGAACTTTCGCCGGGACGAATCAGGGGTACGTGCACGCTGACGAAGTCGGCCTGGCGCAGCGCGTCTTCGAAGGTGACGTATTTGATCCAGTTTTTTTCCCGGGTTATGCCGCGGGCGTGGCGCAGATCCATTTCTTCCTGAATGGCGCCGATGAAATTCAAGTTCTCATAGGCGGGATCGAAGCACAGCATGTTCATGTCGAAGCCGGCGCATTTTTTGATCATGGCGAGCCCGATGCGGCCGGTGCCGATGATGGCGACGGTTTTTCCCGTGACTTCATCGCCGAGAAACGGCAGATAAGGATGCCAGTAGCCCCATTGGTTATCGCGGGTGAGGTGCTCGGCAGGCCACATTTTGCGGGCGAGAACGCCCATCATGAAAAAAGCGAATTCGGCGGTGGCTTCGGTGAGCACGTCGGGCGTGTGGGTGAAGGGAATTTTGTAGCGGTTGGCGTCGGCGCGATTGATATTGTCGAAGCCGACGGCGTCCTGGGCAACGACTTTCAGGGTGCCCTTCCCTGCTTCGAAAATCTCGGCGTCAATGGGATCGCGCAGCGTGGTGATGAGGCCGTCAATGCCGGATTTTACTTTTTCGATGATCAGGCTCTTGGGCGGGGCTTGCGGGTCGGGGTAGAGTTCGAGATCGTATCCGCGGTTGCGGAGAAGGTTGAGGGCATCTTGACCGATGTCGCAGGTGGCGAAAACGCGGAATCGTTTTGGCATGGGTTTTTCAGATGTGAGTGCGCGGACATTGAAAATATCATAAGCGGGGCGAGGACAGAAAAGCAGGTTCCTCCACTGCGCTTTCTGGCGCTTATCGCGCCAGAAATGCTCGGTCGGAATGACAGTGGAGCGGGTGGCCTGGTCTAGGGATAAAATCGGCGCTGTTTCATCTGCGCCCCTTGCGCGAGTGGGCGATTGTTGAGGATACTGGAAAATTAGTCTTCTTTACCTACACGACATCATGAAAACAATTATTTCGTCTGCAACGCCGTCGCAATTGGAAACCGAAGCGCTGGTCGCGGTTGTCCTCAACTACTGGGAGTCTTCCGACAAGAACAACAAAGATGCCAGGCCGCAGCTGAAAGTGGCGGGGGAAGACAGCGCGGTTCAGTCGGCCGCCGCGGATTTGCTGGGCAGCGGTGAACTCACGGGCAAAGCGTTTGAA
>DATLKM010000095.1:0-21889 GCA_035538435.1 Binatia bacterium | reverse complement strand
ATTCTGCGCGTTCGCGCCGAATTCGACGCTCACCACTGCAATGGAAGTACCGTTTCGTAACTGCTCCGGTCCTATTTCCCTTACCCTGCTTTGCGCTCGTTCTCCGCTATCGGTTCTTCGTCCCATTCAAACGATAAAGCGCGCGAAGTCGTTTCAATCGGCTCCAGTTCAGGAATATCTTCAGCCACCGAGGCGCCCAGCTCGGAAAATTTCCGCGCCGAAACCAGCACCCGGCTTTCCAGCGATCCCACGGCTTTGTTGTAGCTCTCGACCGCCCGGTCCAGGCTGTTTCCTACCGTCGAGATGTGGCCCGCCAGAAGCCGCAGCCGCTCGTGCAATTCTTTGCCGAGCTCGCTGATCTGCTGCGCGTTGCGCGCCAGCTTTTCCTGGTTCCAGCCATAAGCAACCGCCTTCAGCAAGGCGATCAGCGTGGTCGGCGATGCCGGAATCACGCGATTCAACACTCCATGCTCGATCAAGCCGGAATCCTGCTCAAGCGCAGCGCTGAAGAAAGTCTCGCCGGGAAGGAACATCACCACAAATTCCGGAGTGGCGTCGAACTGCTCCCAATATTTTTTGCCGCTGAGCATATTCATGTGGTCGCGCACCTGCCGGGCATGGTTGGCCAGGCAAGCCCGGCGCGCTTCTTCGTCGGAAGTTTCGAAGGCGTCGAGAAACGCCTGCAACGGCGTCTTGGCGTCGACCACCACATGCTTGTGGCCGGGCAGTTTCACCACCAGATCGGGACGAATCCTTCCATTGCTTGTGCTGACGGTTTCCTGCTCGGCAAAATCGCAATAGGAAACCATACCCGCGATTTCGACCACCCGTCGCAGCTGAATCTCCCCCCAGCGGCCGCGAACGTTCGGAGTGCGCAGGGCGCGCACCAGATTGCCGGTTTCCGAGCGCAGATTATTTTGGCTGTCGACGAGCGATTGCACCTGGGCGCGGAGTTCGCCGTAAGCGTCTCCGCGCTTCAGTTCCATCTCGCGAATCTGGACATCGACTTTCTCCAGCGACTCGCGAACCGGAGCGATCAGATCGGCCACCGCTTTCTGCCGATGATCCAGGTCCCCCTTCGCCTGGTCCTGAAACCGTTCCAGCTTCTCTTTGGCCAGGGCGAGGAACGATAAGTTGTTGTCTTTTAAAGCATCCGCCGCCATCGCCTTAAAGGCTTGCCCGAGTGTTTCTTCGGCCCGGCCAACTAATTCCACCTTTTCGTCGATGGCCTTTCGTTCCAGCTCAAGGGCTGATTCAAGCCGCGCGCGAGCCGCAATCAGGCCCGTCTGATCGGCCAAAAGCCGCGCCCGTTCGGCCTTTTCAGCCGATAATTCCTTTTCCGTCAAAGACAAACGCGCCTCTAACGTCGCGCTTCGCGAACGCAGCGCCAGCCATGCAAGCGCGCTGCCAAACAACAGGCCAATGACCCCGAACAGTCCAGGTTCCATAGCGAAGGTAACTTCTCTGGGCGAATTTCAGCTTCTAGCGTAGCACCAGCGGCAAGTTTGGCCTCAAGCAAAGTCCCCCAGGGCCGATGTTGAGGTAGGCACCACCCATGCCAAGCGCCTCAAAAGTCGTGCGGTCGCTGTTGCTGTTGGGCGGGCTTTGTTTCGCCGTCCCAGGGACTGCCGGTTCCACCCAAACGGCCCAGGCAACCCTGAAAACCGCCGCGGCCGCGGCCGACATCCCGTTCAACGATTTCGATACCCAGGCCGAGCAAACCCTGCTGCTGCTGGCCAATCAAGCCCGAACCCAGGACGGAATCCCGCCCTTGAAGCTCGATTCCGGCCTGAGCCAGGCAGCGCGCAAGCATGCCGAAGCCATGTTCGCGGCGCGGCAGATTTCCCATCAGTTTGCAGGCGAGCCCTCCCTCCCCGAACGATTGGCGATTGCCACCGAATTGCAACTCGATCAGGAAGGCGAAAATGTTGCGCTCGATTACGACGCCGAACACGGCCACCAGCACCTCATGCAGTCGCCGCCCCATCGCGCCAACCTGCTCAACCCCGGCTTCAACGTAATTGGATTAGGCGTAGTTCGCAGCGGCGACCGCGTCTATATCGTGCAGGATTTCGGTCACGCCCTCCCCAACTATTCCCCGGTACAACTGAAAGAACGCATCGCCGCCATCGTGACGGAAACACGCCACCAGGCGAAGCAGCCCGAACTGGCGCGCGCCGCCTTAACTAATCTGGATAATGCGGCCTGCTCCATGGCACAGTCGGACAAACTCGGCACCTCCCCCGTTCAACAACTGGCCGAGCGTTACACCGTGCTGACCTATACCAGCCTCCATCCCGAATCCTTGCCCTCGAACGCAGCGCAAGCGTTAGCCGGCCACAACCTCCGCAGCTTTTCTATCGGAACCTGCTACGCCCGTACCCAAACCTATCCAACCGGGGTGTATTGGGTCGTGCTCGCGCTGGACTAAGGCTACTCCGCGCCTGGCAGTCATTCCCAACCAGTAAAGGCGCGTCCCGTCAATTTTTACGATAAAATGGAAAAGCCGAGGAGATCGCAGCCCAGGTTCTTCCGCGTGAATTCCAGATCACCCAATCTCCTGGAACCATGAATTCACAATTTCGCCGCTGGATGGCGGCGCGTGGCTGCGCAAATTTCAGAAACGAAATTTTAGAAACCGGAGAGATCGAACATGGCGGTAGGCGCAAAAATTGCTAAAACAGCAGATCGCAAGAAAGTAATGGACACCAGCAAGAGCACGGCATGCCCCAAGTGCGGCAAGGAAACGCGCATTGTAAAACGGGTCAAAGACCGTGAACGCGGCGTGCCCGGCGGCATTTATATTTCCTGCTCGGCCTGCGAATTCTTCGAGAAACTCTAGTCAAAGTCTTGTTTCGCCAGGCCGGAAGGCTGCCCCTTCCGGCCTTTCTTTTTGCTCACGCCAAGTTGAACGCATGACTCGCCCGCGGGGCGGCAACCACCCCGCTAATCCCGCCATCCAAGCTTCGCCCGAAATTATGTTGGCCGGCGTCTTCCGGAAATAGCCAGTCAGCGGCGAAACATGAAGATCATCGTACTTGCGCTTGCTGTGGCAGTTGCCGTCCTTTCGCAATGCGCGTGTGGCGGCGGCAGTAGTGGCACTGCCATGGGCGGCGGCACGGACCCGTCCGCCGCGAATACCAGCGGCGTTCCGCAGTTCAGCCATGTGTTTATCGTGGTCGAAGAAAACCACAGCTATAGCGATGTGATAGGCAATTCCAGCATGCCTTACCTGAACGGGATCGTCGCCGCTAACGCGCTGGCCACGCAGTATTATGCCGATGCGCATCCCTCGCTGCCGAATTATTTCATGCTGACCGTCGGCGCTGGGACGTCAATCACCGGCGCGGAAGGCGATAGCTGGGATGGCGTGGTCGCCCAGGACAACGTGGTACGCGCGCTCACCAACGCCGGCAAGACCTGGAAGAGCTATGCCGAGGCCCTGCCTTCGCCCGGATATTTAGGCGGCGACACCGGAGCTTATCTCCAACACCATGTCCCGTTCACTTATCTTTCTGACGTGCAATCGAGCCCTGCCCAGGCCGCCAACATCGTCCCTTTCAACCAACTCGCAACCGACACGGCCAGCAACGCTCTGCCCGATTATGCATTCATCGTTCCCGATGTAAATGACGATGCCCACAATTGCCCCGTCGGCCTGTCGAACTGCACCAGCGATCAAATGCTGGCCGCGGCCGATCAGTGGCTGTCGGCAAACATCTCGCCGCTTCTGGCCAGTTCCGCTTTTCAGAATTCCTTGCTCATTATTGTGTTCGATGAATCGGAGGACAGTGACACGCAAAACGGTGGTGGGCACGTGCCGGCTGTCCTGGTGGGATCGATGGTGAAGCCCGGTTATCAATCGACCGCGCTATATCAGCACGAAAGCACGCTGCGCCTGATGATGGAAGGATTGGGCGTTTCCGATTTGCCCGGGGCAGCGGCAAGCGCCCCGGAAATGACCGAGTTCTTCAAATAGCGCTTTCAGCTTAAACAGCTACTGTCACCGATGCTTCCGTCCGGGTGACCGGCCGGTACAGCGTATCCCGTTCGATCGGTTCCCTTCCCGCGGCGCGGATCAGGCTTTCCAGTTCCTGGCGCCGCATTCCCTGCGGCGTAGTCGCTCCGGCGTCGTGGTAAATCTTTTCTTCGATCACCGTTCCATCCATATCGTCGGCGCCGAAGCGCAGGGAAATCTGCGCGATCTTGGCCGTCATCATCTGCCAATACGATTTAATGTGGGGAAAATTATCCAGCACCAGGCGGCTCACGGCGATCTGCTTGATATCGAGCATCCCGGTCGTTTTCGGCAAATGTTGCAAGGCAGTGTTGTCGGGATGAAAAGCCAGGGGAATGAAAGTCTGGAAACCGCCGGTTTCGTCTTGCAGCGCGCGCAGTTTCACCAGATGGTCGACCCGATCTTCATCATTTTCAACATGGCCGTAGAGCATGGTGGCGTTCGACTTCAGTCCGATCTGGTGCGCCAGCCGCGCGGTTTCCAGCCATTGATCGCCGTCAATCTTGTGGTCGCAGATGATATGGCGCACGCGGTCGGCAAAAATTTCCGCGCCGCCGCCGGGAAGCGAGTCCACCCCAGCCGCTTTCAATTGTTCGAGAGTCTCGCCAATCGAAAGCTTGGCCCGCCTCGCCAGATAGGCCACCTCCACCATGGTGAAGGCTTTCAGGTGGACCTGAGGAAAGCGGCTCTTTAACCCCGCGCACAGATCGAGAAAATATTGAAAGGGCAGATCGGGATGCAGGCCGCCGACAATGTGAAACTCGGTAACCGCCTCGCTGTAACCGGACGCGGCAGTCTCAAAAGCCTCTTCCAGCGCCATGGTGTAAGCGCCGGGCGCGTCTTTCTTACGGCCGAAAGCACACAGGCGGCACGCCGCCACGCAGACGTTCGTCGGATTAATGTGGCGATTCACGTTGAAATAGGTTTTGTCGCCGTGCATGCGTTCGCGCACCAGATTCGCCATCCAGCCGACAGCGAGGATGTCGCCGGTGCGATAGAGCGCGAGAGCGTCTTCTCCGCTCAGGCGCATGCGCCCCAACACCTTGGTGTAGATGGGTTCCAGGCGAGGATCGTCGGTCTGAAAAGGATGAATCTGGGCAGATGCCGCCATCCTTTTGATGATAGCGCAGGACACGGCCCCAAGTCACAAGAGGTTCTACCGTTCGGCGCTGATGCGGTCGCGAATCTTGTCGTACTCTGCGCCGGAAACAATACGGCGGCTTACCAGATCCTGCGTGCTGTCGTAGGGCCGGCCATCCACAATGCGGTCGGCCTCGTGCTCGGTCAGGCCCGGCAGGCGCAGCAGGTCTTCGCGCGACGCTTTATTGATGTCGATCGGCCGGTTGTCGCTCTTCATCCCGTCGCGAACGCCGTCAACCACGGCCTTCGTGTCCTGGCGCATGGTTTCCGTCGCCTGCGCGGTACGGCGGCGAATCTCTTCAGGATTGTCGCGATGGTCGGTGCATGCGCTCAACAGAAGCACAGCAGTCAAAGGAATAAGGCCACACACCCGAAGCATGGAAATCTGATGCCGAGACGTGCCGGGCGGTTGGCGATAAACAGCACACGCGCGGCCGGGCATTCCCGGCTTCGACCACCTTGCCCCGGGAAATGGCATCGAAACCATTAAGCGCGCCGCTCACAAGTCGATCGGAGGTTCTATGAAAACAATCTTCCTATGCATCGTGTCCTGTGCACTTCTGGCGGTCGCTGCGCCGGCACAAGATACGGCCGCGCCGTCAGCCGGCTCGCAGACCTCGCAACCGCAGGCCCAGGCCCCCGCGTCTCCGCAACAACAGATGGCGCCGCCGGCGGGGGAACCATCGCCGGCCAACGGGCAAACATCAGCGGGCACGAAAATCGCTCCCGGCAGCGTGATTCCGGTGGCTCTAACCAGGAGCCTCGATGCCAAAAAAGCCAAACAAGGCGATGAAGTGCTCGCCAAAGTCACGCAGGACATGAAAACCAATAGCGGCGAAGTTCTGGTTCCGAAAGATACCAAAGTTGTGGGCCACGTAACCGAAGCGCAGCCGCGAACCAAAGAGCAAAAAGAATCTCAACTGGGAATCTCATTCGACCACGCCGTTATGCAGAACGGAAGCGAAGTGCAGTTGCCCATGTCGATTCAGGCCATCATCGGCTCATACAACACCGGCGGCGGCGGTCCGAACGGGAATGGATACGATCGCCCCGCCGGCATGAGTGGCGGCAACTCGCAACCGAGTGCGCCCGGCGGGCGTTCCGGCGGCATGGGTGGCACTCCCTCGCAGCCCGCTGGCGGCAGTTCCTCAATGGCCGGCGACGCGGCCAACTCGCAACAACCTGCCGCCCCGCCGCAGATAACCGGCAAGACGGAGGGCGTAATCGGAATTCCAAATCTTGAACTGGCTTCCAACGCTTCCGATCCGGCAGAAGGCTCGGTGCTCAGTTCCGACAAGAGTAACGTGAAACTGGAGAGCGGGACCATGATGCTGCTGCGCGTTAAGTAACAAGCACACGGCGCGGCTCGAAAGCTATCCCGCTCCCGCCAGTGCCTTTCTCGCAATCGGGCGCGCAAACGCATTGGTGGGATTGTGAAAGTTGATGGCCAATACTTTCTTGAAGTACTCGCTCGCCTGGGCCCGCTCGCCCGTTTTTTCGTACGCCTCGCCGATCAGCGCCAGAATAAAAGGATCGCGTTGATCGGCTTGCTGAAGATTCGAAATCGCATTCTTGAAATCTCCAGCGTAGAAGGCAACGTAGCCCACCAGATACGGAAAGAAGGCAGCCTGGTCCGGGTTCTTGGCTTTTTCCAGAGCGGCTTTGGCAGCGGCAATGTGCGGCACGGCCGCTTCCGGCTTCCCGCTGCGTGCGTCGATTCGGGCCTGCGCATTCTCCCAGCGGAAGATCCAAAGATTCTTATCGGCGTCTCTCAGGTCGTTTTTCTTGTTCACAGTTTCGTATCCGGTCTGGTACCACTCATAAGCCTTCGTGGCATCGCCTGACTCCAGATAGATGCGGGCCAACTCATTCGCGGTCCCGGCGGCGCCGGCAAAATCACCCGCGGCCAGCCGGGCGTCGAAAACCGGCTTCTCATACTTTGCCGATTCGTCGGCTTTTCCTTCGAAGGCGTAGGAAAAAGCCATGGCGCGCAGGGCCTGTTGCTTCGCATCCGCGGGCGCAACCTCGATCGCTTTGGCAAAGTGCTTCCGCGCTTCGGCGTAATCGCCTTTCAGATCGAGAGCAATGCCGGATTCCAGGTGGGCTTCGTACAGTTTCGGCGTGATTGCCAGGGCCCGCCGGTAAAGCGCGAGCGCCTCATCCTGCTTCCCTTCGCTGTTCAACTTCTGGCCCTGCTTCACCAAATCGGGCGCCGTGGGAGCACCCGGCTGCTGGGCCCATGCCGCGCACGCAAGCAAGAGAACAATAAGTATTCGACGCATCCTTCCCTCCAAGCCGAAATCATTCTACGCCGTTTCCAATTCGCGCCCTCCTGTACAATTTTTTCGTGCGTCGATCGAGAACATTCTGGCTGAACAACGTCGTGGTGATCGCGCTTGCCGTTGCCGCGCTGGCCGTTGCCTCGCTCGCCGAGCCAGTCTCGCAACTCAAGCCCACAGATTATGTCAACGATTTCGCGCACGTTCTGAACCAAGCAACCATCGCTCAGATGGATGACATCTGCCGTCAGATTGACGAAAAGGCGCACGCCCAGATCGCCGTCGTAACGATTCATACCCTGGACGGCTCCGATATTGAGAGTTACGCCGTCGATCTTTTTCATCAATGGGGGATCGGCGGCAAGTCCACGAATCGCGGCGTGCTCATCCTCTACGCCATCGACGATCATCGCGCCCGCATTGAAGTGGGATACGGACTCGAGCCGATTCTTCCCGACGGAAAAACAGGCAGCTTTCAGCGGGAAGCGATTCCCATCATGCGCGCGGGCGACTACAACAAAGGCCTGCTGCTCGTGACCACGCGCGTCGCCCAGACGATCGCGCAAGACGCCGGGGTACAGATCACGGCGCCGCAATTTGCTCCCATGCAGCCGGAGCAGGCGCGGCCGGGCGGAGGCATCTCGCTCGGCGGCGTGATTCTTCTCATCGTCGTCGTGCTGATCGTGCTGCTCACTCCCCTGCGCAATGTGCTTTTCTGGATACTGCTTTCCAGTCTTGGCGGAGACGGCGGGCGCGGCGGCGGCTGGGGCGGTGGCGGGGGCGGATTCGGCGGCGGCGGTGGATTCGGCGGCTTCGGCGGAGGCAGTTCCGGCGGGGGAGGGGCGAGCAGCAGTTGGTAATGGGAGGGCCTGCATGGCTGAGCAAAACGTAGTTCTGGAAAACATCATTCCCCAAAACAAGGTCGGCGGATTTGTCGAGCGCTTGCGCGCAGCGGCTGGCGCCAATCTGGAAAGCGTAATTCTGTTCGGATCTGCCGTGGCCGGAGATTTTCATCCCGGGCTTTCCAATATCAATCTCCTGTGCGTGGTTCGCGATGGATCGTTCGCTTCACTGCAAGCTCTGTCTGGCGCAATAAAGTGGTGGGACCGGCAAAAACAGCCGCCCCCGCTGGTCATGACTCGCACTGAAATCGAGCGCTCGACCGATCTTTTTACCATCGAATTGCTCGATATGAAGCAGCATCATCGCGTTCTCTATGGCGAGGATTTCGTCCGCAACCTCACCATCCCGGCGCATCTGCACGCCATCCAGGTGGAATACGAACTGCGCGAAAAATTGATGCTGCTGCGCCAGCATTTCTTGCTGGCCGCAGGCGACGATTCCCGCTTGTGGGAGTTGCTTCAGCGCTCTGTCTCTTCTTTCGCCACACTATTCCGCCATGCGCTGGTCGTTCTGGGCGAAAACGCGCCTGTCAGCAAGCGGGATTCCGTGCTGGCCCTCGCCCGAAAGGTGGCCTTTGATGCGGCGGGCTTTCTCGCCGTGCTCGAGGTGCGGGAAAAAAAGGCGAATCGCAAGAACTTCGATGTAACCGCCATTTCTTCCCAATATCTCGCCGCCGTAGAGCAGGCCGCCTCGGCAGTTGATAAAATGCTGGATTCAACCTCAACTACGTCGCTCTAGCGCGGCATCGCTTTCAGGAGAGTTCATGAATAAGGGACTGGTCGTCGTTCTCGTGATTCTTGCCATCCTGGTGTTGTTCGTCTTGATCGTGTTCGGCCAGTACGTGAGCACAAAAAACACGCTGGTCAGCAAGAACGAGGCGGTGAAGGCCGCATGGTCGCAGGTGGATATTGTGCTTCAGCGCCGCGCCGACCTCATTCCCAATCTCGTCGAAACGGTAAAGGGCTACGCGCAACAGGAGCAAACCGTGTTCGGCGACATCGCCAGGGCCCGGTCCGCTCTTCTTTCCGCCGGCACGCCGCAGGAAAAAATCGCCGCCAACGGCCAGCTCGATGGCGCTTTGGGACGACTGCTGCTGGTGGTGGAAAACTATCCGCAACTCAAGTCGAACGAAAATTTCCTTCGCCTTCAGGATGAACTGGCCGGCACCGAGAACCGCATCGCCGTAGAGCGCAAGCGCTACAACGATACGCTGCGTGACTACAACACCTATGTCCAGCAGTTCCCCAACAGCTTTTTTGCGGGAATGGCCGGGTTCAAGCCGAATGAGGCTTACTTTGAGGCTTCTCCGGCTTCGCGCGAAGCTCCCAGGGTGAACTTCTCGAGTCCGGCTACGGCGCCGCAGAATGCACCGCAGACGGCGCCGGCGCATTAACGGAGTTGGCGTGAGAATTTATTGAGGGTTCGAGGGCAGTTCCCAGCCCTCGTCTTTCATCTTCTTGTTCGTCCAGCGCTGGAGTTCTTCGAAGAGCGCCGGATCGATCACGGTGAAACGCAGACCAACGCGGCCTTCGCCTCCGAACCACACGATGCGCGCTTTGGCGCGAAAAACCGTTTCACTCTCGGGCAGCGGAAAACTTACATCCAGCAGTCCGGTAAACTTCATCGGCTCTTTCAATCCATCCAGGCCAATGCCGCCGGTGCTCAGGTTGATGCCTTCGGCGCACACTTCGTAGCCCTGCTGGTTTCGGATGGCTACGGAAAGCTGAATGCGGGCGCGGAAAAATTTCTGCTGCTCCAGGCTGATCGAACCCAGAGCGTTCTCGCCTTCGCCCGGATTCAGGTTGATGTTGTATTCCTTCAGCTTGCGGCTGAGCGTGCGGCGCGAGATGCCCAGCTGCTCCGCGGCCTGGCTGCGATGCCCGCCGCTGCGCTCCAGCGCCCGGATGATCATCTGCTCTTCCATGCTCTCCAGATTGCCGACAGGGATTGAAGCGGATACGCGTTGCGTGACCGGGTTGCCCGAAATCGACGCCATGATCTGCGCTTTCTCGATTTCCGGACTCTTCGCCTCCACCGAAACCCGCGCCACCAGATTGCGCAATTCGCGGACATTGCCCGGCCAGGAATGTGAGAGTAATGCGGAAATCGCGTCCGGCGAAAATGAGCTTCCCGGGCTCTTCAGTTTGAGAAAGTGCTCCGCCAGCGCGACAATATCTTCCGGCCGCTCGTGTAGCGGCGGAACACGAAGCTGGAATTGCCCCAACCGGTGAAACAGGTCCTGCCGGAAGCGCCCGGCGCTGACCGCGGCTTCCAGGTCCTGATTGGTCGCCGCCACAATGCGCACGTCGACTTGGATTCGCCGGTGCCCGCCCAGCCGGTAAAACGGATAGCCATCCAGCACGCGCAGCAGCTTGACTTGCGTTTGCACTTGCAGTTCGCCAATTTCATCCAGGAACAGCGTGCCTTTGTCGGCCAGTTCGAACAGCCCCGCCTTGGACGAATCGGCCCCGGTGAAGGCTCCTTTTTCGTAGCCAAACAATTCGCTTTCCACCAGATTTTCCGGCAGCGCGGCGCAGTTGATGTCCACCCACGGGCGGCTGCGGCGATTGGATGACTGGTGGATCGAACGCGCAATCAATTCTTTGCCCGTCCCGGTTTCGCCGGTGATCAATACGCTCTCGGTGTGGCCGGCCACGCGGTCCACCATACGCATGAAGCGATGCATGACCGGGCTGGCGAGAATCAGGTTGGTGCCGTCCACCTCGCGCGATACAGTGTGGGCAGATTCGTCTTCTTCTTCGTTGGACTTCGATTTCGGAACCGCAGCCGAATTGTTCGCATTCGCCCCACTTACGGTGATTAATGTTCCCGGCGCCTCTGGATCCGCGCCATGCAATCGCGCCGCCGTCAGCCGAGCCGTGATTTCATTGCCGGATTTCGAACGGCAACGGCACCGGTAGCTTCCGTTTCGCTCCAAACCCGGCTGTAAGAAATCGCCGGGAAGGGGCGACGGGTCGCCTGCTAAAAAGGCATGGAGCGGGCGGCCGATGATCTCAGACGCCGCGTAGCCCGTCAGGCGGAGCGCGGCCTGATCGCAACCTGCAACGTTGTTCTGAGCGTCAAGAATAAAGATTGCGGAATCGCCCGAAATAGACTCTTTCGCATTGGCGTCCGCCAATGATCGCGATGAGTGTTGCGAGTTAAGATTTCCGTCTTGCATTCCGCACGTTTGGAGTTGATCTTGCCACAGCCAAACCATATCCACAGGCGCTATCCGGCACATCGGATAACGGAAGTAACCGGGCCTCCCCTTCACAAACGCACGAGCGCTTCCTTCGCATCCGTCTCCTGCGGCGAAAACAGCGCTTTTCGATTACTTCAGTAAGCTACTTTCTGCGTTGCGCGCGCCATACGATGACTCTGCATAGCTGCGCCGAGGTGTGGGCCGAATGGAATGCCCAAGCGAGGCGCGGTCTGTCTCCCCCTGCGCAGGCACACGTACGCAATGTCAACGCGGACGAAACTCTTTGTCGGAAGCACAGCCTCGCTGGGCGTGGCCGTGCTGGCCCATGCTCTTCTGCATTGGCACAGCGCCGATTTAACTCGTTTTATCTGCTACCTGATGGTGGCCGTTCTGGCCTCCAGCCTGAAGGTGCAGCTGCCGGGCATCGACGGCACCATGTCGGTGAATTTCCTTTTTATCCTGCTGGGCACCATGGAGTTGACGCTGCCGGAGACCCTGGTCATCGGCTGTAGCGCAACCCTGGTGCAGAGCGTCTGGCAGACCCGCAACCGGCTCGATCCGGTCAAGGTTCTGTTCAACGTTTTCGGCATGATGGCCAACGCCAGCGCACTCTGTTACGTGAGTTACCACTGGCTGGCGTCGCTGGCCGGAGCGGGCAAGCCGCTGTTGCTGATGGTCGCCGCACTGGTATTTTTCCTGGCCAATACTTTGCCCATTTCCGTGGTCATCGCGCTCACGGAAAACAAGTCGAGCCGCAGAGTTTGGTCGGAGTGTTACTTCTGGTCTTTTCCTTATTACCTGGTCGGCGCTGCCGCCGTGGGCCTGGTGGGGATCATCAACTGGCGCGCCGGCTGGGAAACTTCCCTGCTGGTTCTGCCCCTGATTTACTGGGTCTACCGCTCCTACCGCCTGTATCTGGGCCGGCTGGAGGCCGAGAAGGAGCGGGTTGAGATCGAAAAGCAGCACGTCGAGCAGATCGCATCGCTCAACATGCGCACCATTGAAGCGTTGGCCCTGGCCATTGAAGCCAAGGACCACACCACGCACACTCACCTTCAGCGCGTGCGCACCTACGCAGTAGAGATCGCCAAAGAAATGGGCTTGCCCCCGGAAGAAATCGAAGCTTTGCGCGCCGCCGCTTTGCTGCACGATATCGGCAAGCTCGCCGTCCCCGAGCACATCATTAACAAGCCCGGCAAGCTCACCCCGGAAGAATTCGAAAAAATGAAAGTCCACCCGCTGGTGGGCGCGGAGATTCTGGAGCGCGTGGCTTTTCCCTATCCTGTGGCGCCCATCGTCCGCTCCCACCATGAGCGCTGGGATGGATCGGGCTACCCCGCCGGCTTGTGGGGCGAGCAGATACCGATCGGCGCGCGCATTCTGTCGGTGGTCGATTGCCTCGACGCGCTGGCCTCGCATCGCCAGTACCGTCAGGCCATGCCGCTTGATGTGGCTATGGAGCGCGTGAAGGAACGCTCCGGAACATGGTTCGATCCCAAGGTAGTCGAGATCCTCGATCGCCGCTACCAGGGCCTGGAAAAGACCGCTCGCACCAAGGACGAAGGCTTCGTCCCCTCCGGCTTCTCAAAAGAAATGCGCGTCGAGCGCGGCCACGCTCCCGCCACCGGCTTCGAGCGGTGCGAAACGCCACAGAATGAATCCGACTTTTTGACCTCCATCGCTTCCGCGCGCCAGGAAGCGCAGGCCATGTTCGAACTCAGTCAGGACCTCGGCAACTCGCTCAGCCTCAGCGAGACGCTCTCCGTTTTGTCCATGCGCCTGCGCAAACTTGTTCCATACGATTCCATCGCCGTCTTCGTGAATCGCAACGGCTGGCTGCTGCCTGAACTTGTCAGCGGCGAAAATTTTCGCGCCTTGTCCTCGCTGAAAATCCGCGTCGGCGAAGGCTTGTGCGGATGGGTGGCGGAAAATTGCAAGCCCATCATCAACGGCAATCCCCAAGTGGAGCCCGGATATTCCGCGGACGCGGAGAAAAATGTGGCGCTCACTTCGGCGCTCGCGGTCCCGCTCGAAGGCTTGAATGGCGTGGTCGGCGTGCTCGCCATGTATCACTCCGCCCAGGACGCTTTTACGCCCGATCATCTCCGTATCCTGCTTGCCGTCGCTTCCAAGGTCGCGCTCTCCGTCGAAAACGCGTTGAAGTATCAGCAAGCCGAAAGCTCCGCCACCACGGATTTTCTCACCGGCCTGCCCAATGCCCGTTCGCTCTTTATGCATCTGGCGCAGGAAGTGGCGCGCTGCAAGCGCATGAAAAATTCGCTGGCCGTGATGGTTTGCGACATCGACGGCCTGAAAAAGATCAACGATTCCTACGGCCACCTCGAAGGCGACAAACTGCTGCGCGAATTCAGCGCGCGCCTGCGCGACGCCTGCCGCGGTTACGACTACGTGGCCCGCATGGGTGGCGACGAATTCGTAGTGACCGCCCCCGGCCTCACTCCGGAAGCCGCACAGGACAAGGCCAACCGCCTGAACCAGGCAGCCATTGAAGCAGGCCGCGCCACCTGTGGCCGTGACGTGGTTTCGCTCAGCGTTGGGACCGCTTTTTGCCCCGATGACGGCTACGACGTGGAAGCGCTGCTCACCGAGGCCGACCGCCGCATGTACGCGGTAAAGCAATCGCACCACGCCCTCAGAGATGCCGGAGAAGCCGCCCTGGCCCGGGGCAATTCAGGAAACTAGATGCGCCATCTGCGATGGAAAATTGCCGGGCACGCTCTTACCCTCGTCGTCACGCTGCTGGCGGGCGGATTTCTTTCCGCTTCGCTGGCCCGCCTGGCGCCCGGCTTCCAGGCCGACGAGCGGGAACTCGACCCGCACCTGAACGCCGAAAGCGTGCAGGCGCTGCGCGCAGAAAGGCGCGAACAGAGTAACCTGCTGCGGTTTTACGCGTTGTACATGAAACGGGCGCTGCATGGCGATTTGGGAAACTCACTGTCGCTGGGCCAGCCCGTGGCTTCTCTGTT
This sequence comes from Binatia bacterium, assembly GCA_035538435.1. Classification (GTDB taxonomy): domain Bacteria; phylum Acidobacteriota; class Terriglobia; order Terriglobales; family Acidobacteriaceae; genus Sulfotelmatobacter. Next base: position 7,357 of record DATLKM010000095.1, on the reverse strand, counting down.
GCGCGATCGCGCGCCGCTCACCTTGCGTTTATTGGGGCAGGGATTGACCCTGGCCTGGCTGCTCACCCTCGGCCTGGCTCTGACTGCCACGTGGTCGCACAGCGCGGCCTACGACGGGCTCAACACTTTTTTCAGCGGAACTTTCCTGTGTCTTCCTGCCGCGGTCCTGGCCTTGCTGTCGGTGTTGTGGAACGTTTCAGCCGCCCTGGCCATTGCGCTCATTGTTTTCCCGCACACTTACCGCTATGTGCGGAACTTGCTGGCCAAAGCTTACTCGCGCCCGCATATCGTCGCCGCAAGGGCCAGAGGCGTAAACGATGTTCGCATTCTCTTCTGGCACGCGTTGCCGGTCATCGCTCCTCAAATAATCGCGGTGGCCGGGATCTCGGCCAGCATGGCCGTTGGCGCGGCCATCCCCGTCGAAACGCTCTGCGGTCTCGCAGGCATCGGGCAGCTCGCGTGGCAAGCCGCCATGGGTCGAGACCTGCCCTTGCTCGTGAACATCACGGTCTTGGTGACCCTCATCACATTGCTCGCCAACTCGATCGCGGGCGTGTTGGGCCAGTCCATGCGGAGGCACGAAGCATGAGCGTCTGGCAAAAGCTGGCGTACGCCGTTTTGGCCGTCGTCGTGGCGGCCTCGATTGCCGCACCCTTGGTCGCTCCCCGTGGCTATGCGAAGCAGGATCGCGAGCAGATCGATTCTGCTCCGTCGCGGACGCACTGGCTGGGAACCGACGACCTGGGGCGTGACCGCCTTGCCCGCGTGCTGTACGGCACTCGCATTTCACTCCTGCTGGCTCCCGCGGCGGCGCTGCTCTCGACCCTGCTGGCAGCTCTAATCGGGGGCTTTGCCGGATATCTCGGCGGCGCATGGTCTCGTATTGCCATGGCGATTACGGATTTGTTCCTGTCGCTGCCCTGGTTATTTCTTTTGATCGCGGCCCGCGCCATGCTGCCATTGAATGTTTCGCCGCTCATTTCTGTACTGGTCACATTTTTATTGCTCGGCATTCTCGGCTGGACCGCCGCCGCCCGCGTGCTCTGCGCTTCGGCGGCGTCGTTGCGCGGTTCCGACTTTGTGCGTCAGGCGCGCGCCGCGGGAATCCCGCCATATCGCGTCTTCTGCATGCAGGTCGCTCCCAATCTCAATCCGGTGCTGCTGGCGCAATTCTGGATTTCAATTCCAGTTTTCATTTTGAGTGAGGCCAATCTCGGCATTCTCGGGCTGGGCGTGGCCGAACCGCTTCCCTCCTGGGGAAGCCTGTTGAAAGAACTTGAGGGCCTGGTTTCGGTGGGAGCGGAGCCGTGGAAGTTTGTGCCGTTGATCTTGCTGGTGATCGTCGTGACCTCATTTCAATTCGTTCTGAGCAGGCAGGGAGAATTGGCCGCATGAAAAATCTGAACACATCCTTGAAATCTATCCGCAGCGCGGTTGCGCTTTTAGCGCTGTGTCTTGCCGGCTGGCAACACGCGCGGGCCCAGGGCGAACTGCGCTTTTGCCTCCGCACCGAGCCCAAGACCTTCGACCCGCTCAAAGTGGACGACGACGCCTCCGCCACCATCCGCTACCTGACCGGCGGCGTGCTGGTGCGCGTCAATCGCCAAACCCAGCAACTGGAGCCCGAACTGGCGCTCTCCTGGAAGGTTTCCAAAGACGGCAAGCAGATCTCTTTCCGCCTGCGCAGCGGCGTGGTTTTTTCTGACGGCACTCCGTTCTCCGCCGAAGACGTCGCCTACACCATGCAAAAGCTGATGGATCCCGCGCTGCACTCTCCGACCGGCGATGCCTTCCGTTCCGGTACCGGCAACGTGGAAACCAGGGTCGTCTCGCCCACGCAGATCACAATTACTTTCCCGGCACAGGTGGCAGGCCTCGACCGCCTGTTCGATCAGGTAGCGATTCTGTCAGAGCATTCGCCCAAAAAAGAAATGGCCGTGCTCGGCCCCTTCGTAATGGCTGAGTACAAAGCGGGGGCGAGTGTGCTGCTCAAGCGCAATCCCAACTATTGGAAGACGGACGCGCAGGGGCACAGGCTTCCTTACCTGGAATCGATTCGCCTGGACATCCAGCCCAACCGCGATGTCGAAATGCTTCGCTTCAAGCGCGGCGAACTGGATTTGATCAACACCCTCGACAGCGAATTTTTCGATAAACTGGCCGCGACTTCTCCTCAATGGGTACATGACGCCGGTCCCTCGCTCGATAGCGAACAAATCTGGTTCAATCAGGTCGCCAAGTCGCCAATTCCCAGCTTCAAGAAAACATGGTTCCGGTCGCAGGTATTTCGTAACGCGATTTCCGGGGCGATCAATCGCGACGACCTGACCCGCGTCGTCTATCACAGCCACGCGCAGCCCGCGATAGGCCCGTTCTCTCCGGCAAATAAATTCTGGTTTAACGCGAGTCTCCAGCCTCAGCCTTATAGCCCGGAGTCTGCGCTGAAGGCGTTGCAGCCCGAGGGCTTTCACCTGGAAAATGGGACGTTGAAAGATAAGGACGGCAATGAAGTGGTTTTCTCAATCGCCACCAACGCGGGCAACAAGGCGCGCGAGCGCATGGCCGCGCTGATTCAAGACGATCTTCAGAAAATCGGAGTTCACGTCAACGTTGTCACTCTGGACTTCCCTTCCCTCATCGAGCGCATGACGCAGACTTTCGACTACGAGGCCATCCTGCTCGGCCTCACCAACGTCGATCTCGATCCCGACGGCGAAATGAATGTCTGGTTGAGTTCGGCCGAGAACCATCAATGGAACCCGCAGCAGAAAACCCCGGAAACTCCGTGGGAGGCGCAAATCGATCAACTCATGCGCGCCCAGGCTTCGGCAAGCGACGCGCGCAGGCGCAAAGAAGCTTTCGACCGGGTGCAGGAAATCGTGGTCGAGCAGAAGCCCTTCATTTTCCTGATCAACAAAAACGCGCTCTCGGCGGTTTCGCCGGCGGTGCATGGAGCCGCCCCCGTAATTTTGTGGCCGCAGACATTCTGGAATGCGGAATGGCTTTCGAAATAGGCCGCGCCTTTCGGGGATCGACAAAATCAATGTCATTGGTCTCACACACTCCGGCGGCGCAGACGGAAGTTCTGCTGAACGCCCGCTTCTCGGTGCGCTATGGAAGCAAGCCTGCCGTGTTGCGCGAAGTCCAGTTGGAAATCCGCCGCGGCGAAGTTCTGGGATTGATCGGCCAGAGCGGATCGGGCAAAAGCACGCTGGCCATGTCGATTCTGGGCTTGCTCGATCGCAAGCGCACGCAGCTGGAAGGCGAGATTCTTTTTCAAGACTCCAATCTGCTTCGGCTTTCCGAGCGCGAGTTGCGCGCGCTCCGCGGCCGGGCCATTTCCCTGGTCTTGCAGAGTCCGTTGACTTCACTCAATCCGGCGCTGAAAATCCGCACTCAGCTGAAAGAAGCCTGGCGCGCCCACGCGATGGCGGAGGGTTGCGACAGCGCCATCCAGCGCTGTATGCAAAGCGTTTCCCTGCCCGCCACCGCCGATTTTCTGCGCAAATATCCCTCGCAGATGAGCGTGGGCCAGGCACAGCGCGTTCTGATTGCCATGGCCGTCATGCACCAGCCCGCGCTGCTCATCGCCGACGAAGCCACCAGCGCCCTCGACGTAATCACGCAATCGGAAATCCTCAATCTGTTCCGCCAGTTAAATCGTTCGTCGGGCATGTCGATCTTATATATCTCGCACGATCTCGCGTCGGTGGCCGGAATCTGCGACCGCATCGCAATTCTTCACGAAGGCGCGATCCTCGAATGCGCGTCCACGGAAACCATTTTCTCCTCGCCCCAGCACGAATACACGCGGCGCCTGATTTCTGCCATGCCGCAAGTGCCCGGCAGCTCGATCCGCGCCGAAGCCGCCCGCGCGCACTGACCTCTATCTCTTTGCTTGCCTGCCGCGCCGTATACCTCGTCCACACGCCGACTGCAAGAGTGAGGGCTTCCCGCATGACGCCCAGTAAATCCGCACGTCGTATCTTCTCCGCAACATTTCCGCTTGGACTCGTGAAGTAACCACGCTATCGAACCGAAGTAACGGAGTTCTCCCCGCGGGACAAACTGTCTCGCGCCCCCTATCGAAGGACAGACTGGCCCACCATCCTTGAAAGAGGCCATCCTATCCAGCTGAAAACACAACGCTTACCCATGCGCGATTGGCCCCGCCCGTGCACCATTTCCGCCGAGTACTGAAGTTCTGCTCCACATTCGTCTGTGCTTGGGAAAGGCAAATATGTTGAACATGGCTAAACAAAAACACCGGGAGCGCGGCGAGCGACGCAGCGCGGCCTGGGGCAAGCGGCTGAGCATGGTCGCTCTGCTTCTGATTTCTGAAGCAGCCTTTGGCCGGGCCGCCAACACACCCACCGTATCGGGCAAGTTCGCGTCCGATATGGGGTCGTTCGTAGCCCAGGCCCATCAGGGCGCGGCCGGCAATGCCACGGTAAGGGTTATCGTGCAATACCGGCAGGTGCCGACCTCGGCACACTACGCCACCATGCAGGACCGGGGCGGCAAACTGCACGCCAAGTTGCACATGATTAAAGGTGCGGCGTTCACAGTTCCGGTAAGCGCGCTGCCTTTCCTGGAAGCCGATCCGGAAATCGTCTCCGTGAGTCTCGACCATCCCATGAACGTCATGGACGATCTGACCAACGGAGCGGTTGGCACCGCGTCCGCTTGGAACTCCGGCTACACCGGTGCCGGCGTCGGCGTGGCGGTCATCGATAGCGGCATTAACGACGGCCATCCCGATCTCAAGGACTCGACCGAAACTACCTCGCGCGTGGTCTATCACCAAGACTTCACTGGAACTGCTGCCAGCAACTCGAGCGGCGCCCGGTATGACCTCTATGGTCACGGCACTCACGTCGCCGGCATCATCGGCGGCAACGGCTATCTCTCCGGCGGGCAGTATGAAGGCGTGGCCCCGGGGGTCAACCTGATCGACCTGCGCGCGCTCGACCAGAACGGCGCGGGAACTGACAGCACCGTAATCGCAGCGATTCAGGAAGCGATCACTCTTCAACAGACGTACAACATCCGCGTCATCAACCTTTCGCTGGGCCGCGGTATCGGCGTCAGCTACGCGCAGGATCCGTTGTGCCAGGCGGTTGAAGCGGCCTGGAAGTCCGGCATCGTCGTCGTAGTCGCCGCCGGCAACTATGGTCGCCTCACCGTGAACGGCAGCAACGGATTCGGAACCATCACCGCTCCCGGCAACGATCCTTATGTACTCACCGTGGGCGCAACCAAGAGCAACGGATCGTCTTCGCCGTCTGCTCAAACCAAGGCCAGCTACAGCTCCAAAGGCCCCACGACCTACGATCACGTGGTCAAGCCCGACATTATGGCCCCGGGCAACGATGTAGTTTCGCTTTCGGCTCCGGGCGCCACGCTTGAGGCTGCCTTTCCCGCGGAGTTGGTTTCCGGTACCGACGGCAACAACGACTACTTCACCCTGAGCGGCACCAGTATGGCTACTCCCGCAGTCGCCGGAGCGGTCGCCCTGATGCTGCAGGAGCACAGCTCGCTCACCCCCGATCAGGTGAAAGCTCGATTGATGAAGACCGCCTACAAAATGGGGCTGACTTCAACCTCGGCCTACGTTCCGCACCTGTTTCAGACTTTCCTCGACTTCTACGATCTGTTCTCGGTGGGGTCTGGACTTCTGAACGTGCAGGGCGCAATGAACAACAACGATCTGGCTCCGGCTGCTCTTGGATCTGCGCTCTCGCCCAGCGCCGCTTACAACCCGTCGACGGGCGTGGTTTCGCTCGTCTATGGAAACAGCTCGGTGAACGTGAACTCGGTGGTTTGGGGGTCCTCGGTGGTTTGGGGAAGCTCGGTGGTTTGGGGCGCCTCCGAAGTCAGCGGCACGTCGGTGGTCTGGGGTAGTTCTCTGCCCTGGAACAGCAACCTGCTGAGCGCGTTCAGCGTGGTTTGGGGATCGAGCACGGGAGTCGCGACCGGACAAAGCGTGGTCTGGGGAGCTTCCGTGGGCAATCAGGACGCCGCGTTTAACGATGCCGGCGACGATGAGCAATAACCGTGTGTGACAACTGAAGAAAGGAGACGATCATGAAAAACAACACACGGCAAACTAAAACATTCATCGGCGCAATGGCAGTCGCGGCAAGTGCAATTACGGTCTACGCCGGAGTGGCCAGCCACGCCTGGCACCTGTCGTACGCAGTGGCGATTCTGGCGCTCGCCGCCGGAACCTCGCGCATGAAAGTGAAGCTGCCGGGAATCGACGGCAACATGTCGATGAACCTGCCCTTCCTGCTCATGGCGGTGGTCAATCTGAGCGCGGTCGAAGCAGTGGTCGTGGCTTGCATTTCGACTGTGGTGCAGTGTTGGCCAAAGAGCGAAGGCAAGTTCAAACCCGGGCAAATGCTGTTTAACGTAAGCATGATGGCCTTCGCCACCAGCGCAGCCAACCTGATCTGGAACGCGGGCTGGGCCGGCAAATCGGCGTGGGCGACGGAACCGCTCATGCTGGCTTCGGCCACCGCCGCTTTCTTTGTGGGACAGACGGCGCCGGTAGCCACCATCATCAAACTGGCTGAAGGCGCGGCCATGCGCAAGGTCTGGATGAGCCTGGCGCAGTTGTCATTCCCTTACTTCGCGTTGAGTGCGGGCATGACTTCCATGACCAACCTCGTCAGCCATCATTTCGGCTGGCAGGTGGCGCTGGTTGCCTTCCCGGTCATGTATGGCGTCTATCGCTCCTATCGCTTGTACTTTGGAGCGGTGGCGCAGCCTTTGCCGGCTGTCGCGATGGTCCGCGCACTCAGCGCCGGAGCATAGACAAGAAACTACGGTGGAGCACTCCTGGCGTTCCGGCGCAAGCCGGAACGCTTTTTTTTGTTTGCAAGAATCTGCATACAACCGCGCTTCCTATTATTGCCTCAGGTCTTGCTTGACAATCCCTTCAATCTGGGCGATAAGGGTTGAGTTCCCGCCGAATCCCCCAATCGGCAAACCTCTTTTCTCGAGGGCACCCCATGTCTCTTCACCATCAGGCTCCGCATTTATCTCGTCCCAGGCCCCGCCTTTCCGTGAAAGTCGGCCGTACTCTGGAGAAAAATCTCCTCGCCTACGCTTCGGCAGCCGGCGCCGGAATGCTGGCTACGGCTCTGCCCGCCGATGCCCAGATCGTCTACACGCCGTCAAACACGCCCATGGCCGTCGCCGTCCGCAACCATGGGCCGGTGACAACGACACTCGACATCAACAACGACGGCATGGCCGATTTCACCTTCACCATGTCATCGACCGCGCACTTTTCCTCGATCGGCTATACCACCCGGGCCAGGTTTCTTTTCAAAGCGGCCGGTGCGCAGGC
>DATLKM010000094.1:0-30024 GCA_035538435.1 Binatia bacterium | reverse complement strand
GAAGAGTCTTGTCATGTTAAGCACCGCAGGAGCAACTCTGGCGGCGCGCGTTTCAGGAACTCCACCGCACGCCTCGGGGAGGAAGCCCAGCCAATTTACCACTTCCACGTAAGAACTACCACGGAATTCCTGGTTTGTTCGCGCCACTGCGGTGCGACTTACAGCATGCCGTCTGGAGCCGTCCGCGACAGTCGGACGGCTCAATTTTTTCGGAGCGCGACGCGGGGCTTCCGGTTGTCCGGATTTCGTAACAACATACTTTAGGGTCGATATCCTGGCGAGTCGCGACCAGGCTCGAGTCGGTTTACGCGGGAGCGGCTTTGGCTTTGTCCATCTCTTCAATCACGGCGTCGGCGAATTGCGAAGTGCCCGCATGTCCGCCAACGTCTTTGGTCAGCTTTTCCCGGTGCCGGTAGACTTTTTCGAGCGCGTTGCGAATCTGGAGCGCGGCTTCGTGTTCCCCGAGATGACGCAACATCAGCAAACCGGAGCGCAGCAGGGCAGTGGGATTGGCAAGATTTTTCCCCGCGATGTCTGGCGCCGAGCCGTGGACGGCCTCAAAGATGGCGCAGTGGTCGCCAAGGTTGGCGCTGGGCACAAATCCCAGGCCGCCCACAAAGGCTGCGCATAAATCGGAGATGATGTCGCCGTACAGGTTCTCCATCACCAGCATGTCGTATTGATAGGGATTCATGACCAGCTGCATGCAGGTATTGTCGACAATGTGTTCCGCGTAAGTGATTTCCGGATATTGTTTGGCAACGCCGCGGCAACAGCGCAGAAACAAGCCATCGGACAACTTCATGATGTTGGCCTTATGGATGGCGTGAATTTTCTTGCGCTGGTTGTTGCGGGCATACTCGAAAGCAAATTTCGCGATGCGCGTCGAAGCTTTTTCGGTGATGATCTTCAGGCTTTCCACCACGCCGGGAACCACTTCGTGCTCAAGGCCGGAATACAGGCTCTCGGTGTTTTCCCGCACGATGATCAGATCGACGTCGGGATAACGCGTAGGGATGTGAGGCAGATTGCGAATGGGGCGAAAGTTCGCGTAAAGCTCGAATTTTTGCCGCAGCGCCACGTTGATGCTGGAAAATCCGCCGCCGATGGGCGTGGTGACCGGGCCCTTCAGCGCTACTCGCGTACGCTCGATCGATTCCAGCACTTCTTTGGGAATGTATTCGCCGCTCTTCTCGAAGGCGTCCGCGCCGACGGCGAAAGTTTCCCATTCGAACTTAACGCCGGTAGCTTCCAGCATGCGCACGGTGGCCTCGGAGACTTCCGGGCCGATGCCGTCGCCGGGGATCAGGGTTACTTTGTGGGTCATAACGATTGCGTTGCTTCTCGGTTTTTTGTGGGGCGGGCAACAATCAGCCCATCGGTTAACCGGGAAAAAACATTACACCCGGCTCACGGCCTTGCCCTTTGTGTCGGGTGCTTCTTTCGCTTTGACCAGGTCCTTTAATTCGTCCATGAATTCCTTCACATCTTTAAAATCGAGATAAACAGAAGCGAAGCGAACGTACGCCACCTTATCGTAACGGCGCAAACGGTTCATGATGAGTTCGCCCAGTTCGCTGGTTTTGCGCTCCCGCTCCTGCGATTCGATCACGAACGATTCGGCCTCATTCACAATCTGTTCCAGTTTGCTGATCGGCACCGGCCGCTTTTCGCAGGCGCGCAGCAGGCCATTGAGAACTTTCTGGCGATCGAACTTCTCCCTGCGGCCGTCTTTTTTCACCACCATGTAGGGAATTTCGTCGATGCGCTCGTAGGTAGTGAATCGCTTGGCACACTTCAGGCACTCGCGGCGGCGGCGGATCGACTCCGCCTCTTTGCTCTCGCGCGAGTCGACAACTTTATCTTCGGCAAATCCGCAGAACGGGCATTTCATGAGGTTGAACGCAACCTGCGATTGTAACAAGACCCGTCGCCGCGGTGCCGCGAGGAGTTTACTTTCTGGGCGATGCGGGGTGGGCGCAAGGTCGGCTCAAACCGGCTGATGCAGGGCATGGCGGATGCCTTGCCGGCTCCGCGCAGCCCCATTTCCGGTTTATCGCCCCGAGTGTGAGCGTGGTGAACGGGAAGGAATCTGCTTTCGCATCCCCATTCCCGTTTGATTCCGATGCCTGAGTTTTCTAGCACTGCCCCAGCCATCGTGTGTTGGAGGGCACATTTCGGCTGGCTAAACTTACCGTTGCAGGGTGGCCGTGACGACCGTGTTTGCGTCCGTCTCAATGGCCAGCAGTTCGTTTCCGGAATCTACAATCACGAAGCTGAAATTCAAAGCGGACTGGCCTGCCGGCATGATTCTGAATGTGCCTTTGCAGTTCGCATCGACCGTGTAGGATCCTGCGACCGGTTCCTCCGAAAACGTGAGAATCGTGCCATTCTCGCTGCCCGCCATATGTCCACTGATCACCCCGTCTCCGTTAGCATCAACCCTGAATCCTAACTCGCCGATAAGGATCACTGGGCCGGTGAACTCCGCGCCTGCCAGGAAGGTTCCGCGCAATGCCAACCCAAACGTACCCTTAACTCCGGCATTGGTGCAGGTCGGTGAACCCTGCGCTACCCAGAAACCCCCGTTGGTAGCGCCCGGGTTTCCGCTGACCGATTGCAACCCCGTGGAAGTGACCAGAGCGGAAAATGGGTGAGTGGTCCCGCCTTTCGTGGTCGTACCTGTGATGGTGCAGTTTGAGGCGACCTGGTAGGTCCCACTGACCAAAGCTCCGGTCTGGTCTGTTCCCGTAAACTTGCCTGCGGATGGGTCAAGTTTGAACTGGAACAGGTTCGCCTCCGGCTGACCCGCAGGGCTCGTTCCGTCGCCCAAGGACCCGTAGGTGCCGCTGACGGATGCGTTTGAGCAAGCCGCCCAGGCGGCGCTGTGCGCAAAGCTGGTCAGAACCGCTACTAATGCGATGCGGAAAATATTGGAAATCACGCTGTTGGAAGTCATGGTGTTCTCCCTGCGGTCGTCTGTTTAGCCCGGAATTCCCGCGGTGCCCGAAAAACGGCTGCAATTGTCCGCCGAATCCCTGTTTGCGTCAACTGATATTGTTGCAGGACAGACTTAAAGCAAAGGTGGAAGCCGTGAATTGGATAACAAGCCCAGCGTGCCAGCTATTGCGGCTGTCATTCCGGCGATCGTTGCGGCGAAAGCGGCGATTTCAAGTTTGCCATTCCAACGTGTGGGCGTAGCGAACGAATCGGATAACAAAGTTTTGCGGACCTCTCGTGGCGTTCCTACCGGGGCTGCCCGCGAAGAGAAAAGCCCCGCTCTCGCGAGCGGGGCTTTCGACTTGGGTTGCAACGGTCGACGAGCTACGGCGTCAGCTTAGTGCCTGCCGCCATGCCCTCCTCCGCCACTGTGTCCTCCGCCACCGCTGTGCCCGCCACTGCTGGCATGTCCGCCGCCGCTGTGACCTCCGCTGCTGGCGTGCCCGCCACCGTGCGAACCGCCGAAGCTTCCATGCGAGGAAGTTCCGTGGGAAGAAAATCCGCGCGACGCACCGGCGTGGCTGCCGCTGAAGCCGCCAGTGTGCGATCCGCTCGAGCGCCCGGCAACAGAGCCGCGTCCCGCGAACCCGCGTTCGCCGCCGGAGAATCCCCGGTTGCCCGCGTAGCCACGGTTTCCGCCCGCGCCTCGATTCATGGCCGACCCCCGACTGCCGCCGGCGAAGCCGTGCGATCCACCCGCATAGCCTCTGGACGCACCGTAACCTCGAGATCCGCCCGCAAATCCTCGGCTGGAATTAAAACCGGAACGGCCTGCAAACCCGCGCCCACCGAATCCGCCGCGGCCGGATGCAAATCCTCGATAATTTCCGTGCACGAACGCTGCGTGGTTATAGAAGCCCGCGCCGCGGAAGGCCCAGGGATGCCCACCGAAGAAGATTCCGCCGTGGAATCCCCAGCCAATGCCCCATCCATGCCATCCCCAGCCGAAGCCCAAAAACGGCCACAGCGGGAAGCCGATTCCAAACGAAAGGTACGGGCCGCCAAACCCAACACCCCACCACGGATAGAACCCAGGCCACAGCCCTACGGGATATCCGTAAACGTACGCCGGGTTATAGGTGGGCACGTACACCACGTCGGGATCGACGGGCTGGATGTCCACATCCGGGCCCTGCTCGTATACGCGCTGTTGCGGCGTGCTGCGCAGATTGCCCGCATCGTACGCCTTGTGACGCATGTACTGGATCGCTTGCATTACGTCATCCTGCTGGTTCTGATACGCCTCGCCCAGCTCCGAGGTCCACGACAAGTTCTTGTCCAGGTTCGCCAGCACCGACGGGAACTCGACCAGAGCCTTCACGCTCGGGTCCCAATCCTGCCGGTCGACTTCGTCAGCGAGATCGCGTCCCCGCAATCCCGGGTTTTCCTGTGCCATGCGGTTGGCCTCGACAATCTGCGTGGGATACGCCGATGCGGCCAATATCTGTGCCACCAGCGCATCGGGATAAAGCGCAATCGGAGCGACCAGCTTATTCAGTTCGTCAGGAGGCAATTGCGTGTAGCGGCGTTGGCCCGGCCCCATCGGGGGCGGAGGCGGAGCCTGGTCCTGGTATGCACCCTGATCCTGTGCAGGTGCGATGTCCTGATTTGCACCAGGGTCCGGTGCAGTGTATGTCGGAGAGTTGTACTGCGGCCCGGCCGGCTCCGGCGCCTGATCCACCTGCGCATTCACGCCTGCCGAGGGCTTGTCTATTGACTGGTCCTGCGCTGCCAAGAACGAAGTGCCGCTCCCGAGCGCCATCGCGCTCGTCAATACTGCGGTGAGAAGCGTTCTGGTTAAATTGATTTTCATAGTGTCCCCACAATCCCTGTCATAGGCATTGAACCCCGAAAATGACAGAGAGTTCCGTTCTTTTCATTACGTTACAGTGGCTGATTTCAGCCAGCAGCGGTGGATTTCGCGCAACCATCCTCAGCTCTTGGGACATTTCTTACTGATTGCCCGGACGCCGATGCCGAACGGCCGGCCATCCGCATGATCTCGCATTATTCTTGAAACGAAGCCATCATGTTCCGCACTATCGGGCAGAAGAAGTTCCGTTTGGGGCGGAGGTGTCTATGTCTGAGCTGGTAACCGCTCTTCCTTCGGTATCAGGAGCGCAGCCAACATTTCGGCGCTGCGTATTTGCGGGTGTGGCCGGACTATTTTGGGTGCTGGTGAACTTGCTCCTCGTATGGCTGGGAGTAACCACCGGGCACAAGGTTCCAACTTCCATCGCGTCCGGCGGAGTCAATGGCATGGTGTTCTCGGTCATCGCGTTAACACGCATGGGAGACCGGTTCCGCTCGGCTGCAACCGGGCTGCTGGGAGGAATCAGCCTGAGCGGCTTCCGCAAAGATGCCACCATCGTCCGGTACTTTGCCAACTCGATCCGCACTTCGGTCGACAGCGCCATGACGGGCTTGGATCTGGCTGCGGATGCGAAATGGCACCAGTCGCTCGAGGATTACATCGTTTGGACAGTCTGGGTGACCATTATCGTGGTGTTGGCGGCGCTGGTTGCAGAATGGACGACTATGGCCTGGGGCGCGGATCCGGCAGACTCTCGATCTTGACCTGGCGGTCGCGCTAAGCGGCATTCGTCGGTTCCGACTCGGCCTTGTGACTCTCCTCCGACAGCTTGCGCAGCGAAAGCCGCTCGCGATGAGAGAGTATGAGGCCGAAGGGGACGACCGCGGCGAACGTGACCAGCCACAACAGAATGCCGCAACTGGCAGCCAGTTCCGGAGGCACATCGAAGACGCTGGAGAGCGCTGCGATGGTGGCCATTTGTGAGCCTCCGCCCACGGCCGGTAACTGAAGCATGGATCCCACCATGCTCGACCCCATCAGAATCAACAGTTGCGAAACCGGAATTTCCAGCGAGGGAACACCGTAGGAATGCGTCACTTCCTGGTAGGCCAGCGCGATGATGTACCACATTCCCACCGAAACCACCGACAGCCAGAGCATTTCCAGCGGCCCGTGAATGGTGTCGAGGCCGAGGCCGAATTCGCGAACTTTCTGTGCCAGTTTGTGGCCGAAGTTGTGAGAGATGTGGCCGAAGCGGTCTTCGATCCAGCGCGCCACGGCGTCGCCGCTGCGGCGGATGACGACCGCGCCGATCGTAAGTATGAGAACGACCCCGATCAGAAAAAATCCGCCTTCGCGGAAGCGCACGTAATATTCGGGATGAGGGATGTCGGGCAGAGCGCTGGGTAGGAAAATGGCCAGCACCATCAAAACGGTAAATGCGCCGATGTCAAAAATGCGTTCGACCAACAAAACAGCGACTTGTGAAGAAAAGGAAAGGCCGGTACGGCGGGCGATCAGATAAGGGCGAATGAATTCTCCGGCGCGGCCGAGAACGGCCAGGCCGGTGAAACCGATAATCGTCGGCGGGACAAGTTCAACGGTTTTTACCTTAGGCCGGACCGGCTGCAACAGAATTTTCCAGCGCAAGGCGCGCAACACGTAGCCGATGTAGATCAGCGCGATTCCGTGCAGCACGTGCCATTTCTTGATGCGATGCGTTTCCGTCCAAAAAGTGCTCCAGTCGAAGCTCTGCCAGTGGCGGTATTGCAGGTAAACCAAAGCAGCCAGGATGAGGAACACCACTACGCTGGCCAGAATGCGCTTTTTATCCATGAAGGGGAGAGCCTCGCGCCGCGACCCGCGCTACGCGAAGCGGAAACGGCATTTCCAAGGTAAATGAGGGGAGAGGCAGGGTCAAACGCCGATGACCCCTGCCGCATGGGTCGTGGCAGTCGGAGTTTCAGGCGACAGCAGCGATCACGATGGAATGTGCGCCCAGGTGAGAGTGGATGTGCCGAAGTAGAGAGTAGAGGGGCTAACGGGGGTTGGCGTTGCTAGCTTCTTGAGTACCGGAGTCGTGCGGCTTGTGCGCCGGCGTCTTGGACTTGGCGGTTTGTTTGCCGACGATTGACCCAGGCGTGGTTTTCGCCGTTGGAGTCGCAGCTGTCTTTTGCGCCAGTTTTTTCTTGTTGAAATCGCGCACAATGCGCGCCACATACGCCTTGGTTTCGTAGTAGGGCGGAACCCCGCCGTATTGCTCCACCCGCTGCGGGCCGGCGTTGTAGGCTGCCAGCGCCTTGATCAGGTCGAAGTCGTACTTCTCCAGAAGTTCTCGAAGGTAGCGAGCCCCGCCATCGACGTTGGCTTGCGGATCGAAGGCATTCTGCACGCCCAGTTCGGAAGCAGTTTGCGGCATCAGTTGCATCAATCCCTGCGCGCCTTTGGGCGAGACGGCATGAACATTAAATCCGCTTTCGGCGCGAATTACACTGTTCACCAGATCGGGATCGAGCTTGTACGTATCGCTGGCGGAGTTGATCAGTTCGTTGAGATCGACCGGGCGCTTAATGGAAGCATCAGCCGCGGTCGGCGTGGCTTGCTCCGGCTTAGCTTGCGCCGTGTGTTCTTCCGGAACCGGTTCGAAGTGATCGATTTCGGCCGTGGGGATGTCAACAAAGCTGGAGTTGCCGCCGTCAACGAACAGACGGGTGACATCACCGACGATTTGCCGCCGTTCGTGGCGGATGGAAAATCCGTTGCGCAGGATGGCGTTTTCAGCCGCGAGGCAGGGAACCGCGAGGCTGAGCAACAGACCTGCGCGGGCTACGAGTTTGAGAAAGTACCGCATTCCATTTGCGAAATCGAGAGCCGTCTAAATTCCGGCCGCCTCAGCCAGAGCGGCGGCCACGCCGCAATGATCGTTACTCAGGGTGAGATGCCAGCCGCGGCTGCGAAGTTCCTCGCAGGCATTTCCCATGATAAACGGACGGCCGGCAAACTCAAGCATTTCCACATCGTTATGGTTGTCACCGATGGCCATGACCTGGTCGCGGGTAAAGCCGCGATGGGCCGCCCAACGCTCCAGCGCATGGCCTTTGGAGCAACCGGCGTTCAGCACGTCGATCATCGAGAGATCCCGCTCAGGATATTCGGTGCGCAAAATCGTGGTGCGGCTGCCTAAGCCGCTGGCCTCCAGAGTGAGCAATGCCTTACCCATACGCGCCATGGATCCGCAAAACATGGCTTGAACGGGATCGGTGGTTAAGGAATCCTCAATAGGTATGACGAAGTCGATGAACGGCATGTTCTTCTCCAGCCACCGGCGAATGCTCAGGTTCAGGTCGTCCATGTGTTCGAGGACGATCGCGCCTTTGGTTTCCCGGTCGAAGGTAAGCACGGTATTGCCGCGAAATTCACGCATCGCGCCGCAAATGTCGCGGCAGGTTTCGCGCGGCATCAGGTCGCGGTGAAACGTTTCTCCTGAAAGCGAGCGGGTGACCGCGCCGTTCGAACTGATGAGCCACAAATCGAAACCGAGTTGCTCGGCGATGGGAAGGGCGAAGGTGTGGCGGCGGCCGGTGACCAGGACGATCTCAATGCCGGCGGCATGAGCCCGCCGGAGCGCGGCCAGGTCTTCATCAGAAATTTTGAATTGAGGGTTGAGGAGGGTACCGTCGATATCGGATGCCAGGAGGCGAATGGGTAGCGGCCTTTGCGCTTCGGCTCTCGGGCTTCGGGCTTGGGGATTTACAATTTCCACCCTTTATTGTGTCACGATTTTGGTGGCTTCGCCTCTTCCACGCTCTTCCCAGGCCGCAGTCGGAAGCCCGCATGGTATTCTGCGCTTCACATGGGATCGTTGCTCTTTTTTCTCGGCGGTTGGGGATTTGTTCTGCAGGCCATCGCCATTGTGCATTTCATCCGCCGGCGCCCGGATACGTATTGGATATTCATTATTCTTTTTCTGGGGTGGATTGGCGCGCTGATTTACATTGTCGCGGAAATGGTTCCCGATGCGGGCCTCTTGCGCTCGGAAATCCAGGTTTTTCCGCGGCGCCGGCGCATTCGCGAACTGGAGCGCGCCATCCTCGACAATCCGTCAGCAGGCAATTACGAAGAACTTGGGCTGCTGTATTTAGACAATGGAGATTACGCGCGCGCCCGCGCCGCTTACGACAAGGCGATTTCGTCGCGGACCGATTCGGCCGATCCTTTTTACCGCCGCGGCATAGCCGAAGTGCAGCTTGATGATTTCGTGGCCGCCGTGCCGGATTTGGAGCGGACGCTTGCGGCCGATCCCGAGTACGATTTCCATCGTGCGGCGGGATTGCTTGCCCACGCCTACGCCCAGACGGGGCAGCCGAAGAAAGCGGAACAACTGTTTCAGCAGGCGACCAAGATCTCAACCAGCTCGGAAACTTATTACAATTACGCGCTGTTCTTGCAGGCGCAGGGGCGAGCCGAAGAAGCGCGGGAGTGGGCACAGAAAATTCTGGACAAGAGAGCGACCATGCCCGGATATCTGCGGCGGCGCGAGCGGCCATGGTTTCGCAAGGCGTATGCGTTGCTGGCAAGGTTCAAGTTGCAGCCGAGGTAATTTTGGCGGACTTTAGGCCACCCCAACCCCGGGCTCAGGAGCGTGTCAATGGAAACCGTGCGGTCGGCTGAAGCAGACTCGATTTTTCCTACTCGTGCTGAGCAAGCGCTCACCGTTCCATTTGTGCCGCGGCTTGGTGGAGTACCAGGCGTGTTTCGTAACAGACTCTAAGGCACCAGGCTGAACACCATGCCGCATCCATACGGGGAACTGCAGCTCAGCAACCCGCCGTTGAAGGTCGTGCCGTAGAGTGTTCCATCAGAGGCTTCGGCGACGCCGCTGTACGGATTCGCACCGTCTTCACAGTTTACCTTGGAGCAGAAACTGTAAAGCGTTTTCAGCTTCCCGGATGCGCTCACTTCAAATACTGTTCCGCGGGAGTGACTTCCACCCGCGAATGTTGTGCCGTAGAAGCCCCCGTTTCCACCTTTGGTCAATGCAGCTTGCGGAGTGGCCCCGTCGGCGCAGCCGTTCGACTGGCAAAAGTTGTAAATCGTTTTCAGTTTGCCGTTCGCAGACATTTCAAATACGGTTCCCGCGTCGCGCAAGCCGCCGGCGGATGTCGTCCCGTAAAAGATTCCGTTTGAAGACTGCGCCACAGCCGAGAAGGGATAAGCTCCATCGGCAAAAGAGAAACTGTGCAGCGTAGTCAACTTGCCTGAAGTGGTAATGGCGAAGACGGTCCCCGCATTGGCGGCGCCTCCGTATTCGGTCGTGCCATACAGCTCGCCATTCGATCCGACGGTGAGCGCGGCAAATGGAAGGGAGCCGTCGGCACAGTTGGTTTTCGAGCAAAAGCTATATAAAACGCTGAACGTTCCCGACGCTGTGATTTGAAAAACCGTACCCTGATTATTGGCGCCGCCGTCAAGCGTGGTTCCGTAAATGGTTCCGTTGGAGCTTTGCACGAGCTGCGAATAAGGATAAGAACCGTCGGTGCAGTTGAGTTGAGCACAAAAGTTGTAAAGAGTCGTCAGGGTTCCAGTTGGGGTGATTTCGAAAACCGTACCGCCGGTAAAATCCGCTCCGCCAAAACTGGTGGTTCCGTAAAAGTTTCCATTCGCGCCCAGAATGAGACCAGCATCGGGGCTGATGCCATCGTTGCAATCGAACGCTGAACAGAAAGTGTAGATCGTGGTCAGCGCGCCGTCAGGGGTTATTCGAAAGATCGTGCCGCAATCGTAGCCCTGGCCGTTAGAACAAGAGGTAGACGCGTCGCCTCCCGAGAGGGTCGTGCCGTAGAAATTCCCGTTCGCATCTTCGGCCAGCGAGCCGTAGTAGGGGCTTTCGCCATTTGCGCCGTCAAAAGTCGCGAGAGTGGTGAATGTCTGCCCCTCTGAGGCGCTGGCTGCAATGCAGACCGAGAGGACGAGGGCGGTTCGAACTGTGGTAAGCCTGGGCATGGCGAACTCCTGGGAACGAGCTTGGTGAGGACTTACAACTGGGCGGGAAACATTATTTCCGCGAATGATAGGCGTGTCAATGTGAAGAAAATTGCAAGCGCTGAGAGCTTCAGGAGTCTAATCGGCGAGAGAACGGCTCAGTAACGGTCGTTGGTATCGATGTTGAATCCCAGAATCGCGTTCACTTCCACCGGCTGCGCGCCCCGTTTGGCGGGGACGAATTTCCAGCTGGGCAGCGCCGCCAGCACTTTGGCGGTCATGGTTGCCGGGCCGGGTTCGAGCACCTGCAAGTTCTTCAAATTTCCGGAAGCGTCGAGCCGGCATTTCACCACCATGCGCGCATGGGGAAGCCCGGCCGGTAAATCGGTGCGCAGACCCTGCGGGCCGGTGATGCTTTCGGAGGTTGCCCGCGCCGCGGGGTTCACTTCGGCGAATTGCATCACCGCGACGCCGAGCGGTGTGTCCACGTAGACCGTGTAATTGTCGCCGGGAAGTTTTCCATAAAAATCGAAAGCCCCGCCGGATCGGGAAGTCGCCACGATCGTGATCGCGGGCCCTTGCTGCTGCTTCACCGGGGTTCGGCCGGGTGCGGCGGGAGGTTCGCTGCTTTCGCCAAAGCTGGGCAGGTTGACGATGTTGCTGGTGCTGCCGCCGCGCACGTCAACCCCAGGCACTGCGGGGGCTCCGGTAGGCGCCGAACCCGCGCCGCCCGGCCCCGGCGTCGGTGATATGCCGCCGCGTGCCGTGGTTTCTGAACCAACCCCTGTGCCGGTTTTCGCGGCGCCTGAGCCGGTTCCCGTCATTCCGCTGCCGGGGCCTTCGCCGTGGCCGATGCCCGCGCCACCGCCGGAGCCGCCGAGTCCCGGTTTTTCTCCGCCCGCAGGCGACATGGCGAGCGAGCCTTTTTCTCCGCTGCTGATGCCCACTTTCGATCCCGGCTGCGCCGAAACCACCACGCCCCCTTTGTCGCCGTTGCCTTCGGATTTTGGCGGGGCAAGAGCAGAGCCCACATCGCCGGGGCCACCGAGTCCCGTTCCTTTTCTGCCGGAACCGCCCGCGGTTCCGTTTGTGTTCACCGAAGGCGGAGGTGGAATTACATTGGCGGCAAGCTGCGGATTATTCGAAGACGACCGGGCCGATCCTGCGCCTTGACCCTGCCCGTTTGCGGTAACTGACGGCGGCGGCGGAATCACGCTGGCGGCGCCGAGAGATGCGCGGGGAGTTCTAACTCCGCCGGCATTTCCAGAACCAGCAACCGACGGCGGAGGCGCAACGACTGACGGCGTGAGCGATCCGGCAGCGCCGCTTCGAGTCGCGCCTTCCAACGCAGGCGCAGGAGGCACCACATTCGCCGACAACGTACCTGTTCTGCTGTTGCCGGCGCTTCCTACTGAAGGCGGAGGAGGAATTACGTTCGTACCTGCTGATCCACCCGGCGATGCGCCCGGCGTGCCGCCGCGTGCCGAGCCAGTCCCTGACAGGCTCGGCGGTGGCGGCACGGCTTCCTGCGTGCCAAAGAACTTGCCGATAATCGTGCTGACGATCGATGTATTCGCTGCGGATGGCGGCGGAATAACGTTAGGCGTGCTTGCGCCCGTGCCCCCGCTTTCCAGGCGCCGCAGATCGCGCGTGGAATCGGCCGCGGGCGGCGGAGCGATGACCGACGGCGCAGGCATATTGAGCTTGGCGGTGCGGCCGCTGTCGCGCTCCGGAGCCGAAACCGGCGGCGGAATCACGGCCGCGTTGTTCATCTGTACGCGGGAAGGGGCGACTTCGCGCCCGACTGCCGACGGCGACGGCGGAATGATGCTGGCATTCAGCGCAGGAGTCGAGCGGGATCGGTCTCGCGAGGCGGCGGGAGCGGGAGCAACGACATCGGCACTAAGCCTGGGTGCGACCAGCGCATGATCGCGCGAAACATTCGGGGCCGGCCCAATGATGCTCGCGTCGAGCACCGGAGCGGTCAAACGATGTTCGGAATTTACGCTCGGCGCCGGAGGAACGATCGCGGCATTCAGCGAAGGAGCGTTGCGGGAATTGTTGGCGGCAACATTCGGCGCCGGAGGCACCACCGCGTCAAGCGAAACCCGTCGCCGCGAGTGTTGGCCTGCAACATCAGGAGTCGGGGCGATGATATTTGCCGGCAGGTTCGGCGCTTTAAGCGATGAACGCAAACCTTCCGTGGGCGGCAGACCGGGATCGGGCGCCGACTTGAGCGCGAGCAGGTTGGCAACCGCTCCCAGGGCAGCGGGAAGCTTTAAATCGGGCGCGTCCACCACTTTCGACGCCAACCCGCTTCCGCGCGCAATATGAATAGTTTGCGTGCGATGGTAGGCCTGTTCTCCTCCCGCCTTTCCAGTATTGCCCGATTGCGAGCCGCCCAAATCCTCGGTGCGGGGCAGTTCGTCACCGGAGTAATAGATCACTTCATAGGGGCGAACTTTCGGGGCGGCGTAGGGCCGAAGTTTTGCCACTTCGCGCGGCAGCAGAATAAATGCGAACAACAGAAAAGCCTGCATCAGCAGGGAAGCGGCCATCCCTTTGTAAGGAAAAATTTCGTGCGGAGCTTCCCCGGCCAGGCGCGGTCCCGAGCGGGAAAAGGCCGGCCCGATCGACGTAACGAAATCCTGCCAGCGCGGCGTCCACTCGACCAGCAGCCGGGGTGCGTCATTCAGCTCAATGACCTTGAACTGATCGATTTGGAGTGTCTCGGTCAAAGGATGAATTGGCTGCGGGGAGGGAGACTTCCAAATAAAAAACTGAACTAAATACTACTCCTTCACGCGGAACTCGATCACGTCACCAATTTCCGTTCCGGTGCGGGCCACAGTGTGGCTGGGCAGCTCGAGAACGGAGTTCGCATTCAAGCGGATCGGGGAGAAGCGCCAGGGTTGGAGGTTGCGCTCGACATGCACCACCTGCCCGGCGCGGTCTAAATAGACTACGTCAATGGGGAAGCGCATAGCAAGGGTATGCACACCGCGGCAGGGACGAATCCACAGCCCACATCCGTTACCGAAGTCATCCGCCGATTTGCCGATCAGCCCGCGCAGGCGAGAGAGATGCGTGTGCGCCGGAGCGACGGAAGTCGCCAGGAAAGCTTGGCGAGTTTGGTTGAAGGCGGCATGGAGCAGGTGGGGCGCGGCCGGGGCGGGTTTGATTTTCTCCACAGCGACATCTTACAGTCGTGTTCGCTCCGGCAGGGTGCCCCATTTCTCGCGCGCTTTCTGGGCGAGAAGTGGGCCACTTTGGTTTTCCCGTATCGAAAACGCGGACCGTTCGCGATGACGCTTGGAAGCAAACCGTGGAAGGGCGTAACACGCGGTTGGGCGGAAGTTACGACTATTTCCCCGCCAGCGAGTGATATGCCTGAATCAGCGCCGGGCCGATGGTCACGAAAAGAAACGGCACCAGAATAAAAACCACCAGCGGCGGAACCATTTTGATGGTCGTTTTGGCGGCCTGTTCTTCGGCGCGCTGGCGGCGCTGGGTGCGCAGCGAATCCGAATGGACACGCAAGGCTTGCGCCACGCTGGTGCCGAAGCGGTCGGTCTGAATCAGAGTACCCACCAGCGAGCGAATGTCGTCGACGCCGGTGCGCTCGACGAGATTGCGCAATGCTTCCGCGCGGGGCTTGCCGGCGCGCATTTCCAGATTGACCAGATGGAACTCGTCGCTGAGATCGGGATGCGCGTGGTGCAGATCCTTCCCCACGCGCAGCAACGCCTGATCGAGCGCCAGGCCGGCCTCCACGCAGATTACAGTCAGGTCGAGGGCGTCGGGCAGGGCAATCCTGATGCGCTGCTGCCGGTCCCGGATCATCCGCTTCAAGAAAAACCGCGGAATGAAGAAGCCCAGCGCGGGAACGCAAACCAGCAGCGGCGGGCTGTTCAGTCCCGAAAATGCCAGCACCCCGATCAACCCGATTGCTCCCAGCACCAGGCGCGCTCCGAAGTAATAGCTGGCGTGGCGCGATTCCCGCAGCCCCGCCTGAATCAGCCAGACACGGGTGCGGGAAACGTCTGAAGGCGACAGTGGGATGGCTTTGCTGAGCGGATCGAGCGCCTGCTCGATGCGCTCTTTGACCTTCATCGCCGGCCGCTCCTGCACCTGGAGCGATTGCCCGCCCAGGGCGCGCAGGCGCGCCCCCAGCACCGAACTGGGCGTGACAATGGCCGCGCCGAAGGCGAACACCACCAGCGCGACGGTCACGAAAACGACGATGACGAGAACGATTATGGACATGATGCGATCAAACCTGAATCTTGATAATTCTCCGGATCACAAAATAACCGACCGTTTGCAACGCCAGGCTGGCCACCAGCAGGGAGTGGCCGATCGGATCGTAAAAAAGCGGGTGAACGAAATCGGGGCTGAAAACGGCCAGAATCCCGACCACGGCCGGGGGCATGGCCATGAGCAGCGCCATGGTCAGCCGTCCCTGCGCGGTGTGCACGCGCACCTGCCGCTGGATCTTGAAGCGCTCGCGAATAACGTAGGAGAGATTGTCCAGAATTTCGGCGAGGTTGCCGCCGGTCTCGCGCTGCAACATGACGGCGGTCACGAAGAACTTGATGTCGACCAGGGGGACGCGTTCGGTAAGGTTCATGAGCGCATCTCTGACGGGCATGCCGAATTTCTGCTCTTCGTAGAGCTTGCGGAATTCCCCGGACAGTGGTTCGGCCACTTCGGCGGAAATCATCTCCAGCGCGGTGGTGAACGCGTGCCCGGCACGAACCGCGCGGGCCAGCGTGTCGATGGCTTCAGGAAAAAGTTCTTCGATTTTTTCGAAACGCTTCTGCCGGCGGTACGAAACGATGGCATAGGGCAGGACGGAGCCAATCAGGACCGCCACCCAGGTGATGGCCAGGTTGTGCGTGTACAGGACCGCCAGGAAGCCTGCGGCCAGGCCGGAGGCAATGCATAACCCGAGGAAGTTCCCGGCGCGAAGCTTCATTCCGGCCTGGGTGAGAGAGCCCTGAATGGCCGACACCCGCTCGGAGCGCCGTAACAGATTATCGATGGCGGGAATTTCGCTGAGTTGCTCATCGCGCAGCAGGGCGAGTTCTTCGTTGGGTTCGCGCTCCGGCGCTTTTTGCGCCGTGGCCAGGCGGTCTTTGATCAGGCGCGCCTGGGCGCTGCGCTGGTCAAGCAGGGAGCCGGCGACGAAGGCCCCCAGCGCCACCACCACGAACACCAAAAGCGCAATCAAAATGGCCGGCATAATCTGTTAACGGGCAGATTCTCTGAACTTCATGTTCCGAACTTCGTTCTTTAAACTTCAGTCTTCGATTCGAACAAGGCCGGGCGCAAACGAGCCCCCGCCGTGGCCAGGCGCTCGGCGAACAGCGGCCGCACCCCGGTGGCGCGGAACGCGCCCCGCACTTTCCCGCTGTCGTCAATACCTTTGCGGTCAAAAACAAAAATGTCCTGCATGGTAATACCTTCGTTCTCCATGCCCGTAACTTCGGAGACGGAAGTGACTTTGCGGGTGCCGTCGGACATGCGGGCCACCTGCACCACGCCGTGGATAGCGGAAGAAATCTGGTGGCGGACGGCGCGCTCGGGAATGTTGAGGTTGGCCATGGAAACCATGTTCTCGACGCGGGCCAGGGCGTCGCGGGGCGAGTTGGCGTGGACGGTCGTGAGCGAGCCTTCGTGGCCGGTGTTCATGGCCTGAAGCATATCGAAGGCTTCTTCGCCGCGCACCTCGCCCACTACGATTCGATCGGGGCGCATACGCAGGCTGTTAATGACCAGTTGCCGCTGCCGCACCGCGCCTTTGCCTTCAATGTTGGGAGCGCGGGTTTCAAGGCGCACCACGTGCTCCTGCTTCAACTGCAACTCAGCGGCGTCTTCGATGGTGACAATGCGCTCCACGTTGGGAATGTACCCCGAGAGCACGTTCAGCAGAGTCGTTTTGCCGGCGCCGGTGCCGCCGGAGATCAGCAGGTTCAAGCGTCCTTTCACCATGGCCGACAACAGTTCGAGCATCGGCTCGGTCAGAGAGTGATTCTCGATCATGTTGCGGGCGGTGACCGGATCGCGGCCGAACCGCCGGATGGACAGGCACGCACCATCGAGGGCCAGAGGCGGAATGATGGCGTTCACGCGGGAGCCGTCGGCCAGGCGAGCGTCGACCATGGGGGAAGATTCATCGACACGGCGACCCACCCGCGAGACGATACGCTCGATGATCTGCATCAGGTGCTGGTTGTCTTTGAAGGAGAGCCCGGTCAGTTCAAGCTTGCCCGAGCGCTCAATGTAGACACGGTCAAAACGGTTCACCAGAATGTCCGAAATGGTATGGTCTTTGAGCAGCGGCTCGAGCGGCCCGAGGCCGAAAATCTCGTCGAGAATTTCCCGCGAAAGACGCTCGCGTTCGGCAAAGCTGAGGGGAATGACCTCGCTGTTGACGGAGTTGCGAATCAGGACGAGGACTTCCTCGCGCGCCGAGTCGCCGTTGGAGCGGCCAAGTTTTTCGAGATCGAGACGGTCGAGGATCTTGCGATGCAGGTCGGCTTTTACCTGCTGATACTCGCTGTGCTCGAAGGTTTGCAAATTAGGCATAAATCAAAAGCTCACTGCGTTCAGCTTATACGGTTTTGAAGAGCGACCAGGCGGCGCGCTTTACGTCCACATCGTTGCGCGTCAGTTCGTGCGCCAATCCGGAAAAGCAGCGGGCAATTTCCGTGTGACTTTGTTCCATGACCGGAATGCCGCGGTCAATCGACGTGGAAATGGCGAAGTACTGGTTGGGCACACGCCACAATAATTTCACTCCGGCGGCGTTTTCGGCGTCCGCTTCGCTGAAACCCGGAACCTTGCGAAAACGATTCAGCACCAAACGCTGGCGCTCGCGATTTCCCGTTTCTCCCAGATATTGCTGGACGCGTGCCGCGCTCCATAGCGATGCGACATCCGTGCAGGCGACCAGAAGGACGCACTCCGATAAGTTCGCCACCAGGCGGCTGGCCGCGTCCAGTCGCGAGGAGTTATCGACGACGACGTAGCGATAGTGCGTCACCAGCATGTCGAACAGGCGAACGAACTCGGCTGTCGAAGGCTCAATGGTTGCCGGTTCGTTGGTGCCGGCGAGCAGTTGGAGCCCGCCACTGTGGCGGGTCATGAAACTTTCGAGCAGGGAACTATCCATGCGATGCAAATTGCGCATGGCGTCCGCCAGAGTGAATACCGGTTTTAGATTCAGATGCAAAGCGGTGTGCCCCAGCGGGGCGAGATCAATGAGCGCGGCCTGGCCGTGCGCCGCCTGCAATGCCAGCGCGAGATTCACCGCGACCGTGGTTGCCCCACTGCCGCCTTTGGCGTTGACCACGGAGAAAACTTTGCCGCGCGTGCCCTCTTTCTGAACCCGGCGCTGGGCGGTGGTCAGCCGGACGAAGGCTTCCAGAAGATCGGTTGTCGTGGTGGGCCGTTCGATGAATTCCCGCGCGCCCGCGCGCATGGCGCCGACGATCACCTGCGGCTGATTCAGGCTTCCGATGGCGAAAACCGCGGATTCGGGCAGTTCCTGGTGAAGTAGTTCGATGGCCCGCATGGCGAGCGAAGAATTGTCGGAATGAATATCGACGAGCACCACATCGGGGTTGGCCGCCTGCACCCGCCGCATGACGGGATCGGACGCGGAAACGGGGAAGGTGGCGCAGGTGTGTACGGTTCGCGCCACGCTGGTGCCATCGACCAGCACCTGGAGGACAGTGCGCTGCTCGTTGTCGGTAGCTACGATGACGACGGAAAGCTCGGGCATGACGCTATCAGTGCTCCTGCTAATTCTGAGGACCAACGATGGCAGGTTTTACGCCGCCTACCGGCCCGTCATTATTTGTTCCGGCGCGGGTGAGGTCGACCAAGACCGTACCGCCGAGCCAACATCCAAGTAAATCAGTTCAGCACAAATCGACTTAAGAGTGCTACCTACCCGAAGGCTTCTTCCCGTCAAACTTTCCATTATCGATAAAAGGCGCAGGATTCTTGGGCGTCGCCGGTGGTTCGCTGGTGGGCGACACGCGATGCACGGTGCAGAGCACCATCAACTCCGAATTGCTCTTGGTGATGCTTTTGCTCTTGAAAAATGCTCCCAGGATCGGAATGTCTCCCAGGCCTGGAACTTTGTTCCAGATATCGGTGACCCGGTTATCGAGCAGGCCGGCAATCACGAAGCTCTGCCCGTCTTTCAATTCGAATTCGGTTTCCGCCTTGCGCGTGCTCAAGGCAGGAACTGTGAAACCGGAAATGGTGAGCGCGTCGGCAAAATCGAGCGTGCTGACTTCAGGGGCGACGGTCAAGTGAATATTGCCGTTGGGCATGATGACGGGAGTGAAGTCGAGCTTAACGCCGAATTCTTTGAAGGATATTGTAACCGCTGTGAAGCCCTGGCCGGGCTGAACGATGGGAAAGGGAAACTGGCCGCCGGCAAGGAAGCTGGCCTTCTTGCCGTTGACCGCAATCAGATTGGGCTCGGCCAGAATCTGGAGCAGGTTCTTGGTTTCCAGTGCCTCGATGACCGCACCGAAGTGAATATCGGGCCGGAACAAAAATAAATTCAAGACGTTGCTGATGGTCTGATTGGTGGTCAAGGGCGGGCTTTGGCCAGTCGTCTGCGAAATCTGCGAAGTGCCGAAGCCGCCGTACTGTCCTGTGGTCGCGGAACCGATGGTATTGCCTGCGCCGGTGGAAAAGAAGTTTGAACCCAGTTGAGTCACGGCCGAGCGATCCACTTCGGCGAACTTCACTTCCAACAAAACTTCCTGCGCCCCGACCGGACCGAACGTGAGCACGTTAATAACGTTTTTGGAATAGGCGGAGGCGAGTTCTCCCGCCCGCTTGGCGACATCCTCGGTGGAAACGTGGCCGGAGAGAACGATGGCGGCACGCGAAGGAGTTACCGATATCTGCTCTTCGGGGAACACGCGCTTCTCTTCCTCTGCGCAGGCGCTGACATCGACATCCACCCGCAGATCAAAGCTGCGGGAACGTTCCAGTTCATCCCAGATCAGCAGCGAGACTTCGCCGGGGGCGCGTCCGTGAACCAGAATTTGCGTTGGGGTAATGACGGTGGCGTAGGCGACGTTGGGATCGGTGACGGAAATGCGTTTAAGGGGCTCCTTGGTGTTGATGAGAAGAGATTTATCAACCATCACGCGCAGAGGAGCCGAGCTTTCGGGTGCTGCCTGGGGCGGCAATGTGGTCTGGGTTGCGCTTTGAGGGACTTGTTCCTGTGCAGAAGTGTCATTCGCCGCAGGCTGCTGCGAGTGCGCCAATCCACCGAGCGGCAACAGAAAAGACAAACCGATAATGTTAAGGCGTGTGCTGCGAACCCTCATTTGTGTGGTTCCTCTCAAATTGAGGAAAACTTTTCGCCAGAATGTTGGTGCTTCGGCTACTGCGGTTTCTGGTCTTCACCGCCCTCGGGAAACTTAACTACGTCTGGTTTCTTATCGCCCTGATAAACCTCAACGCTTAGAACTGACGGAGCGGGCGGGGCAGGCGCAGGCTTGTGTTCCCGGGCGATATGAACCGGGGCCCGCGGCGGCGGCGCGGGCGTGCCCCCTTTGTACAGCCCCTTCGCATTGGCCGCGTCCACCGGGTCCTGGTGCGTATCCAGCGGGTTGCGCAGCGAGAGCTGAATCTTTCCCTCGGAACTGGCGAGGGTGAGGCGCTCGGCGTCTTCAGGAGAGGCCAGCAACGTGATGACGGGCGTGTTCTGCGCTTCTCCGGCGGCGTTACGTTCCAGAGTGTGGCCGGAAGCAATGACCGCCACGTTTTGCAACACGGTGGTGGTTTGCGACTCCGAACTGCCGACCGGGGTGCCGGTGAGGAGAACATCGACACGCGTGCCCGGGCCAACGAAGCCCGCGACGGAAACCACTTCATTCACACGCACCGAAACCGCACGCATACCGGGGGGAATCAGCGAGGGCAGCCCCGAGCCGGCATTTTCCGGAGCCAGCTTGGTGGGCAGAATGAACTCGCCCTTGGCAATCGGGATGATGACGCCGCGCCCGAGCACCTGAGATTTTTTCGCGTAGTAACCCGTGGGAAGGCCGGTTGAAGGGAACTTGGCTACGCGGACGTCGTGTTCTTCGACGCGTGCGCCCACCTGAATATCGTCGGCGGCCACAATGACATCGGCGCCGGCTTGAAGAGGCGATGGCCCTCTGCCTTGAAGATTTTTGTACACGGCAACGCTGACCAAGGCCCCAAGTGCCAGGGCGAGCGCTCCAATCATCAACAGCCGACTTCTATTCATAATGCTCCGGCGGGACGAGCCTACGCTTCTCCGCCGCGGTGCGGCGAGAATGGTTCGCCTATCCTGCGAGGTACTGGGTGGCTACTGGATCGAACTGGCAACAGTGGAGAAAACGTTGTTTGCGTTGGAGCCGATCAGGCGGATCGTTCCAACCACGATCACCAGAATCACCGCCAACATCACGGCGTATTCGGCGATGTCCTGGCCTTCGTCGTCACGCCAAAATCTGCGTAAATGCTTCATTGTCTCCAGCCTCCTGAAAAACATGACTTCCCTTTATCGCAGGGATTGTTACAAGTCGACTACAAAATGCGCACAGCCACTGGGGAACGGCGCGCAATATGCCTGCCCACCACTGCGGGGAAGATGTGACCCACCTCATAATAACCCGCATTTTGCGCTTTCTGGTGTATTTTCTTGCATACCGAGGGTAACTACGAGGATTTCCCCTTCCCCCTTGAGGTGGACCCTGTCGACCGGTATGCCAAGCCTCGCGATCTTGCTTCGACAGCAGTGGGCAGGGCCAGGAATATCACTGCCCGCGGATCTTCGTAGGCGATCACCCAGTGGAAAGAATTTCTTAGCCCCGTGGCCAGTGCGGAATCCTTGGGGATTAACACAACGCCGACCTGGTATCGCTCCAGCGTGTTGCGCCAGTCATCTTTGAACTGATAGGTAGAGGCGAACTGGTCAAACAATTGAGCGCCATAGACATCCGCGCGGCCATCAATGAAGACAGGAAGGGATGGGTAAAGCCTCCAGATTAAATATCCGCCCCAGTCGTAGTGGTTGAACAAATTGCCTTTGATCGCATGCGCCTGTAGGTAAGCAACCGCGTCCGCCGGGAAGGATTGTCTCTCCGCTTGCGCCTGCTGGCGCATGACCTGAACCGCATGCGCGGATGCAAAGGCGACCAGCGCGAGCAAGGTTGCGCCAGAGAAGACCAGGTGAATAGCAGATCGAGACGAGGTTTCTGTAGGACGCCAAACCGGCAGTCGCGCGGCAATGACCGGTGCTGCCAGCAATGCAAACAAGGGAACCAGACGCACGGAATGGAGGGTGGCATACAGGCCCAGGACAAGCAGGAGCCGGTCGCGACTGCGAATCGCCGGCCCGGACCAAAGCAATGCCGCAATCGTAAGCAGGAACAGAAACAGGAGCGGCCAGTATTCAGGGTGATGGAAATTCGGCGAGGCCCATTCGGCGATGTAGTTTTGCATCGCCGCGGAACGGAGCGTCTCGAACGGATAGACGTACAGGCGCCAGCCGTTCGGGTTGAGAGGCACGATTAGTAGATCGAGAAAAAAGATCATCGCCGCGAAACCGAAATGGCGGGGAGAACCTTGGCGCCGAGTGTCGAGCCAATCGCCGATCAAGAACACTGCCGACAAGGCGAGGCCGAGGGCAAATCCGGCGTGAAGATTTGCCCAAAGAACGGTAAGCGGGACGGTCCACCATAGAAGTCTCGGACTCTTCTCTGAGCGTTCCAGCAGCAACAACCAAAGGCTCGTGAACAATAGCGAAACGATCTGTGGGCGCACCCCCCACAAAGGCATGGTCGCCCAGGCCGCAATCAGAGTGACAGCTCCGGCGATATATGGCCTGTTATCGCACCGTAAATACAAAATGAAAAACGCCGCAGCAGTGATCGCGGCGAAAAGGACGATCAAGCCGGCGAAACCGAAACCGCGGTGAACTTCATACAGCAGAAGCTCAGTCAACCATTCATGCGCAACCCAGGGGGCGCCGATACGCGTGTAGGAAAAAAGATCGTGGTGAGGAACCGCATGGTGCTGGGCAATGTATTCGCCGGTGCGAAGGTGCCACCACACGTCGGGATCGGTTGCCGTGCGGGTGGCAAGAGTAAACAGGCCGATGAACAGAACCGCGGCAAAGAACTGCTTCGTATTCAAGACTCTGCCCACCGCGCTTCATGATAGCGGAAGGCCAAAGCGAGGAGTAGAATCGCCCACTACATGCCTCCTGCTGGAACACAATTTTCCAGGAACTCGCTTTCCCGAAGCGGCTGGAGCGCACGCAAACGCCGCTGGTTCAGGTTTTTCGTGCTCTGCATGTTGTGGTTTAACGCGGTAGTTTTTGTGCGCACGTTGCCGGGCATTGCCAAAGGCTACCGCGATTTCACGGTGTTCTACACGGCCGGAACCATTCTGCGTCATCATCTTGGCGATCAACTCTACGACTCGCGTTTGCAGCATCAGGTGCAACAAACGTTCACTCATCGCCAGGGTTTCAGCAAAGGCCCGCTGCCGTATATTCATCCGCCGTTTGAAGCGCTCATTTTTGTTCCGTTCGCTCTGCTGCCCTATGTGCAGGCGTTTTTCGCGTGGAACATTTGGAACCTTCTGGCGCTCGCAATTGTCGCCATGGTGATCCGGCAGCGCGTGCCATTGTTCGCATCGGTTTCGGTACTTGAATTCGTCTTATCGTCGCTGGCTTTCTATCCTAGTTTTTCCTGCATTTTGCACGGGCAGGATTCCATTCTGCTTCTACTGATGTTTACACTGGCATTTCGCAGCCTGGATCAAGGCGCCGACTTTAGAGCCGGCGGCTGGCTTGGGCTGGCATGTATCAAGTTTCAGTTCGTTGTGCCGCTGGTGCTGCTTTACGCGATCTGGAGTCGAAAGAAAATTCTGGCAGGGTTTGCTGCCGTGGCCGCGGCTTTAGCGGCCATTTCGCTGGCCATTACAGGCGTGAGCGGCATGGCGCAATATCCCAGGTTTGCAACGCACGTCGCAGAAACTCCGGCCGTCGGCGGGGTGCCTGCGGAGTTCCTGCCCAACATAAAAGGACTGGCAATGGGCTGGCCGGGCCTCTCCGGCGATGCAGGCAAAATATTGGCAGCTGCGCTTTCTGTGCTGGTGTTTCTTCTTGCGGCATGGGTGGGGCGCAAGGCGAGAGAAGTGGACGGCGCGCGGCTACAGTTTTCTTTGGCAGTTGTGGTCAGCGGGCTGGTTGCGTGGCAGACGAATGCACATGATTGGAGCCTGCTGATCCTGCCGCTGGTCCTGGTCGCCGACTATGTTTATCGGGTGAAGGACCAACCCGGGTTTTCGCTACTGGCGCCCACCTTACCAGTTTTGATCAGCCCGCTTTGGCTCCTGCTTTGGCTGGTGCTTACGCAGGCGAACCTCATCGCCGTACCGCTGCTGTGGTGGGCGTGGAAGATCGGCCGGGAACTGTGGCGCCGCGCCCAATCGATGGCAGTATCGGTTTCGCTATCTTCTCCGAATCAGGAATCGCTTGCGCAATGAACGCCCGGGCAAGTGCAGGCATCCAGCGGTTCGCCGTACTCGCCGTCTCAGCGGCCATGGCCGCGAGCATGTGGTTTTATGTGCAGCGGGTGCTTATACCCTACGAAAAAGCTGATGCCGCGTCACATCTTCGTCCGCGGGGGAATCTGTCCGATCTTTATCCGCGCTGGCTGGGTGCGCGGGAGTTGCTGCTGCACCATCGAAATCCCTACGGCGACGATGTAACGCGCGAAATTCAGATCGGGTACTACGGGCGGGCGCTGGACGCCGCAAACGCCTCCGATCCCAAAGATCAGCAGGGTTTTGCCTATCCGGTGTACGTGGTTTTTCCGCTCGCGCCGTTGATTTTGTTTCCCTTCACTTCCGCACAATTATTTTTTTACGGACTTCTGATCGCGGTCACCGCCGCCAGCGTGGCGCTTTGGTTGGAGATTCTGCCGTGGCGATTGTGCGCCACCTCAATTGCCTCGTGCATTTTGCTTGTTCTCGGATGTTTTCCGGCGGTGCAGGGTTTTAAGCTGCAACAGTTCAGCCTGCTGGTGGCGGCGCTCCTCGCCTTATCGGCAGCGTTTGCGGCGAGAGGACGTCTGGCAATGTCCGGAGTGCTGCTCGCCCTGGCTACGGTGAAACCGCAACTGGCATGGCCGGGTTGCGCATGGCTTCTATTTTGGGCAGTAAGCGACTGGAGGAAGCGGCGGCGCCTGGTGGTTGCATTTGGATCAGCCATGGCGGTTCTATTGACCGCCTCAGAGCTCGTGCTGCCCGGCTGGTGGCGCACGTTCGTAGGCGCGGTAGCGAACTACCACCGCTATGCGGAGGCAGAGTCAGTGCTGGCCGAAATGCTGCCTTGGGCTCATGCCGGCGATATCGTCGCTGCGGCCTCAGTGCTTCTGTGCGCGTGGGCATTGTGGCGATGGAGAAGGGTGAACACGGCCGCTGTCTTCGGACTAGATGCTGCGCTGGTCATGTCCCTGGCCGTGTTGATCGTGCCGAAGTCCGCGCCCTACAACCAGGTCTTGCTTGTTCCGGCGGTGTTGCTGATGGCACGCGATCGGAAATTATTCCTCGCTGGATCGCGGGCCGTGCGCATGCTTTTTGTCGTTTCAGTGTTCGCCGTGGCCTGGCAGTGGATGGCCAGTCTTGGACTGTCTGCGGCCGCTATGCTCGGCGCGAAGTCATGGGCGTTGAACCATTGGAAGGTGCCGCTTCTGGCGACCTTCGCGGTGCCCGTGCTTGTTTTTGCATTGATGCTGATCGCCGTGACCGCCCATGAATTGCCCGAGCCTTCCGAAATCAGATAGATTCTCGCCCTCGCCAGCCGAGACGTAACATCGCCCAAAAGATCAGCAAAATCGGAATGGCCAACCATCCGTAAAGCCTTCGATCAAGCGCCCACAAGTGCACTGGTGGAAGGAACAAAGCGATCAGGAGTGCCATGACGGGCCAGTCCCACTTCTCGCGAGCTTCGCCCATAATCTTGCGCGACAGCAGCGCCAGGGGTAGCCAGAGCAAACTCAGATCGTGCGGATTCAGGTGGTAGCTTGCCAGCACGGCGAATACGACGCTGGCTGCGAACACACGGTCGAAACCCTCGGCAGCGAGGTTTTCGCTCATTCGGATCCTCCTCCACGCCACAACGCTTGCGGCAAGGGTAAGAGCCGAAAGAGAGATATCTGTTACCAGCATCGCTGCCGAGTTGCCCCGAAATAACAGCCAGCCCAGCCCGCGAAAGTTCGCCATCACCGCCGGAAACACGCCGGCAAACGATTGCGCGGGCAAGTGTATGAGAAGTGAAACGTAAGCGCCAAAAACATTCCATCCACACAAGGCGACCGATATCGCCGCCAGCGCAAACGCGACCACGCCAAGGCCCCCCAGCAAGGCCCGGCGAAGTTTTCCGCGGATGCCGAGCGCCAGCACCAGTATCAGCGGAAGCCCAATCTGAAATTTACAAAGCGCCAGCCCCAGCCAGCATCCCGCGGTGAAGGCCCGGTTGCGCCGCAGGTGAGAGAAAGCCAAAGTGATGGACAGTAGCAAGAACAGCGAATCCTGTCCCTGCTGCAGGCAAAGCAGAGTCGGGACAAACATTAGCCCGGCACCGGTCAGCAGTCGCCAATCCCAGCCGGGCAAAGACTCTTTAGCCAGGCGGTTCATGGCCAGCGCCAGGAAGCAAAGGTCCCCCAGAAGCCATAGCAGGTAGGCAAGTCGCAAAGGCAGCAAGGAGACCGGCAGATAGAGTAGGGCTTCAAAGGGGGGATGGATATAAAGCGTCCCGACCCGGCCGGCATAGCGCGCCTGGAATTGCCTTTGAACCGCTGGATCGTAAAGCTGATGCCCCCGCCCTTGGGAAACCATGCGGGCGGCGCAATAAAAATCCGGGAAATCGCTCCCGGATAACAGGGGCAACCACCTTTCTGCGAGGAATCCGGCAAAAGCTGCCAGAAATGCGCAGAAGAGGATCGCGAAAATCGGCGACTTTGACCTGCCGTGAATTGGGTTAGCCGGCCCCACGCCGCGAAGTCTATCGAAGGCGAACCGGAATCGCCAGCCGAGCCGCTCGTACACCCACTTCCGCGCTGCCGCAATTCCTGTCATTATTCTTATCTGGGGTTGCGCCCTTCCGGCGCCCCGCGACTGGCCATGGTTTTGAATTCGATTCTTACCCCGCAAACCGGAGGCTCTGGAGTCTTCCCGGCACTGGTTCTGGTGCAGGGCAATGAGCAGCGCAATATTGTGCTCAACCGCACTCCGTTTAGTGTAGGACGCAAGGTCGATAAAGACCTGGTCATCGCCGACCCGCGCGTGTCGCGCGACCATGCCCAAATCGTCCTCGAGGAAGGGGGATTTTTTCTTGTCGATCAGGGCAGCAAGCACGGGACCTTCGTCAACGGCGAGCGGATTCAGCGGCAAAAACTGGAACGCAACGACCGGTTGGAATTTGGCGCCCGCGACTCGGCCTATGCGATTTTCAATCCCGCGCATGGCACCTCAAACACCGCCCGTGAATTCTTAAGCCAGATTTCCGGCATCCAGATATCGCAGGAAGCGACCGACCTGGAAAAGCTGACCCTTTTTCTGGAGGCGGCGCGAAAACTGAATACAGCGGGCGTGCTCGATGAAATCCTGATGACCATGTTGGAGGTGACGCTGCGGCTGACCCGCGCCGAACGCGGCTACGTTTTTCTGAAGGATGATGACGGCGGTTTGCGGCTGGCGGCCGGGCGCAACAAAAAAGGCGAACCGCTGCTCGATGACAAGACCATTTCCCATTCCGCGCTGGACGAATCGTTGCGCTCGAACTCCGAATTTCTGCTCACCGATACCGGCAGCTCCATGGAGATGGCGGCGCGGCAGAGCATTGTTGCCTATGATTTGCGAACGGTGATTTGCATACCGTTGCGCAAGCGGCAAGTGCAAGCCATGCGCGACCAGCCGGCCGCGCAGAATTCCGCTACGGAGGTCATCGGAGTTCTGTACGTAGACTCACGCTTCGCCTCCCGGGAATTCTCCGGGGTGGGCCACGACTTGCTGCGGGTTATCGCGACCGAAGCGGCCTCGCTGATCGAAAATGCGAGACTGGTCGCCGCGGAAGAAGAAGCCCGGCGCTACCAGCAGGAGTTGACCATCGCCGCCAGCATCCAGCAGCGGCTGATGCAGGTGAAAATTCCCGAAGTGCCGTTCGCTAAACTGCGGGGGAAAAACCTCTCTTGCAAAGAAATCGGCGGGGACTTCTTCGACGCGGTGAATACCAAAGAGGGGCTTGCGGTCGTGCTGGCCGACGTGAGCGGCAAGGGGGTTTCGGCCGCGTTGTTAGCTTCCACGCTGCAGGGCATGATTTATTCCCAGCTGAGTTCCGGCGTGCCGCTGCTGGATGTGGTAATCGGGGTAAACCGCTTCTTCACCGAAAAGCTGGTGGGAGAAAAATACGCGACCGTGCTGCTGGTGCGATTGCGCCGCGATGGTGAACTCGAATACGTGAACTGCGGCCACGTGCAGCCGCTGCTGGTATGTGGCGGCGAGGTCATTCGTCCGCCGCATGGCAATGTCCCTGTCGGGCTTCTCCCCGATGCCACCTTCGAGAGCGCTCGCTGCCAACTCAACTCCGGCGACCGTTTCATCCTGGTTACCGATGGGGTGACTGAGGCGGAAAATCCGAAGGGTGACTTCTTTGAAGATTCGCGCCTGGAGGCGGCCGCCTCCAAATCGCCCACGCTGGAAGGGATTTTTTCGGCGGTTAACGAATTCTGCGCCGGAAATCCTTTGAGCGACGACTGCACAGTCGTCGAGTTGCTCTACTCCAGTCCCGCCGAAGAGTAGCTGCCAGACTACTCAACCACTACTTTGTAGTCTTTTCCTTCCCACCGATCTTCCTGCGGCCAGTAGAAGGTAAACGCAATCTCGCTTCCCACCGAAAGAGAAGCCGTGGGCAGATCGAGGATGTGCGTCTTGAGTCCGGTGTCGCGCATGTTGGTGTCTTGTGCGGATTGCCATCCGTCAAAGCTCCAATGTACTAAGGCGGGCTTCAGCGATACGATTCTCAACGTTTTGTTCCGCGGAATAGCGCGCGTTTTGTTGTTGAACCTCCATCCAAAAATGCGTCGCTCGGGCTTCTCGACCAGATAGCGCTGCACTGTCTGAGGGGGCTGGTCGAAAATCCTGCCGTCGCGAACCGAGCGCCGCAGTTTGATATATTCCGCGTGCGCCCATACCAAGGGACATGCCGAACCCGTCGGTTTGCCGCGAAACAGTTCGACGTTGGGAAGATCGTCTTTATCCCAAACTTGTTCGGGCAGCAGGCGGCCCGATCCTGAGGTGCATTGTTCGATCATGCTCAACAACGCTTCGGCTTCGGTTGGCCGGCCGGCGGCTAATTCGTAGTGGGCGCGCTCTGCGGCCAAAAGCGGCCAGGGACGGCCAACTCCACTTCCATCAAAAGGCGATCCATCCTCGTGCTCACCATATCCGTCGCCGTTGTAGCGGTACCAGCAGGGGCCCTGGGGTAATTGCACCTTCAGCAGAGTGTCGATGACGCGGATCGTATTCAGAATGCGGGGATCGTCGGGCGCGCGAAGGCCGAAGCGCACCAGAGCCAGAGAGTCCGGACTGACAATCTGATAGGCACGGCCGAGATTCTGACCCGGAGCGCGATTCTTGATGGGAACGAAACCTTGCGTAGGCGAGGCGGCGCCGTCGCTCTGGGGCGGCGCGATGCGAACGTAATAGCCCGGAACTCCGAGTTGATTGGCCAGATCGCCGCCCGTAGCATAAACCCAGCGCTCGATATTGTCGTTCCAGGCGTCGGCGGCGTCGCGCAGAATCGCAGCCACGCTACTGTGGCCGGTCAGGTCCGCAATTTCGGCGGCGGCCAGCAACGCGGAAATCTCTGCGGCCAGCGTGAAGGGGGAATAGCCTGCGTCCTCTTCCCACCTGTCCTGCTGGGTGACGGGGCCGTTGCGAACGATAAAACTGGCTGCATTCCGCACCATCGGCCACCAGCGGTCGAGTTTGCCCAGGCCGGGGGCGCTTTCGCGGCGCAGCAGATCGAGCAGGAGAATGGGGAAGGCGGTTTCATCCAGCTGAATGCCGCTCCAGTCAGGGCGGCCATCGAGCCATAGATTCTGCGCCCAGTTGCCGTCAGCTTCTTGCGTAGACTCGAGATAACGCAG
>DATLKM010000093.1:0-17697 GCA_035538435.1 Binatia bacterium | reverse complement strand
CGCTTATTTCATCCAGGTCATGTCGGATGTGCAGCAGTTGGTGAAGATGGTTTACGGAACATCGGAAGCTTCGACACTGGTGATCTCCGGCACCGGCAGCGCCGGCATGGAAGCGGCGATTTCAAATTTTGTCGAACCAGGAGCGAAGGTCGCGGTTTTCGCCAACGGATATTTTTCCGACCGCCTCACAGAAATGGCCAAACGCCACGGCGCGAATATTGTGCGCTTCGAAAAGGCGTGGGGCGAAACTTACACCGATGCGGAAGCACGGGATTTCGTCAAGCGCGAAAAACCAAATATCGTCGCGTACGTTCACGCCGAAACCTCGACCGGTGCCTTGCAAGCGGGGAACGCAATCTGTGCCGCCGCGCATGAAGCGGGAGCCTTGGTGATTGCGGACTGTGTCACGTCGCTGGGGGGCCTGCCCGTGAATTTTGATGCAACTGGAATTGACGTGGCTTACAGCTGCACGCAGAAGGGATTGAGCTGCCCGCCCGGACTCTCTCCGATGGCGATGTCGGCGCGTGCCATGGAGTGGCTGCGCAGCCGGTCCACCCCGCCCCGCAGTTGGTATCTCGATATCAAGCTGATTCACGATTATTCGACCGTCTCACACCGCTACCACCATACCGCCCCGATCTCGATGTTCTATGCCCTTCGCGAAGCCTTGCTGGTAATCGCGGAAGAAGGCGTCGAAAACCGATGGGAGCGCCATCGCCGCGCCAGCCAGGCCTTTGTAAAGGGAATCGAGGCCCTGGGCCTGCAGATGCACGTCCCCGAGCAGCACCGCATTCCCACGCTGAACACCGTGCGCGTGCCCGCGGGCGTGGACGAAGCCAGGGTCCGCAAACGCCTGCTGGATGGGCCGGGCATTGAAATCGCGGGAGGCTTCGGGCCGCTGGCGGGCAAGGTGTTCCGCATCGGCATCATGGGCCCCCTGGCCACCGAGGATAACGTGCAATTCTTCCTCGCCGAATTCAAGAAAGCTCTCATAGCGGAGGGCTATTCGAGCTAGTAGAATTTTTCCTGTATTGCAAGCCGGCTCGCCGGGCCGGCTTCATGGTTTCTTGTGCAACAGAAATACTAGAGCCAACATCCAAGGACCGCGCCAAAGGGCGACCGCTAATGACCCTGAAGTCCGTAGACACTCTTCTAGATGTTTTACATTTTGCCGACAGTCACACCGCCATCGCCGTTCCGGAACTCAGCGTTCACGTCACCTATGATTCGCTGCGCCAGCAGGTCCTGGAGATGGCCAACGCCCTGGCATCTGCCGGCATTCGCCGTGGCGATACCGTAGCCATTGCGCTGCCCAACGGCCTTCCCGCCATCGTCAGCTTTCTCGCAGCTTCGATTGCCGGGACTGCCGCGCCACTGAACCCGGCTTATCCGTACGAGGAGTTCCACTTTTTCCTGGGCGACACCAATGCCAAGGCCCTACTGTGCCCACCGGTCGCCGCGGAGTACGTCCGCACCGCGGCCGCGGACCGCAACATTCCGGTCCTCTCGGTGGAGATGAACGAACAGGGTAAAGTCCGGATTGCAGGCGCGCGGTCCGGCGAAAAAGCGACGGAACCCAAGGCCGACGATATCGCCCTCGTCCTCCACACCAGCGGCAGCACCGGCCGCCCCAAACGCGTTCCCCTGACCCATTTCAATCTCGCCGTTTCTTCGGCCAATATCGCCAATACCTATTCCCTGTCTGAAGACGACGTTTCGCTTTGCATCATGCCGCTGTTTCATATCCATGGGCTGATCGCCTCTACCATGGCCACGCTCCTGTCCGGGGGGACAGTCGTGGTGCCGGCCAAATTCAACGCTCTCACGTTCTGGAAAACGGTCCGCGAGCATCGGGTCACCTGGTATTCGGGCGTCCCGACCATGCATCAGTTACTGGCCGCCCACGCCCACGGCAAACCGCCCGAGGCGGCCACGCTGCGTTTTATTCGTTCGTGCAGCGCTCCGCTGTCTTCCGAACTGATTCACAAAATTGAAGATTTATTCGGCGTGCCTTTCGTCGAGGCCTACGGCATGACCGAAGCTGCGCACCAGATGACCTCCAACCCGCTGCCGCCCCGGCACCGCAAAATCGGCTCCGTGGGCGTGGGCACCGGCCTGCGTGTCCGCATTATGGACAAGGCCGGTAATTCGCTCGAAAACAATCAACGCGGCGAAATTGCCATCCAGGGCGCTAATGTTTTTAACGGTTACGCCAACAACGAGGACGCGAACAAGAAGGCCTTCGTCAACGGCTGGTTCCGCACCGGCGATGAAGGCATGTTGGACAAGGACTGTTACCTTCACTTGACCGGTCGGATAAAAGACATCATCATTCGCGGCGGCGAAAATATCGCGCCCCATGAAGTGGATGAAATTCTCCTCAAGCATCCTGCCGTCGCCGCTGCCGTCACTTTTGGCTGCGCCCATCCCACGCTGGGCGAGGAAGTAGCGGCCGCGGTGGTGCTGCATGAACGCCAGAGCGCGACCGAGTTGGCTTTGATCAAACATTGCCGTGAGCTGCTCGCGGAGTACAAATGCCCGAAGAAGATTTATATTGTCGACAGCATTCCCACTACGGCGACCGGAAAAATTCGCCGCCGCGCCGTCGCTTCGGCCCTGGTCGATAGCCCTTTGAGCAAGCAACAATGAAATATCTGATCGCTGGGGCCGGCGCCATTGGCGGATACATCGGCGCGCTGATGTCGCGGGCCGGGTTTGACGTCACTCTGTACGCCCGCGGCCCCCACCTGCGCGCCATGCAGGAGCATGGCATCAGAGTTGTCGGCGCTGATGGGGAGTTCATCGCCCATCCGAAAATTTCCGGCTCACTGGCCGAAGTCGGCCATGTTGACGTTGTCTTTCTCGGCGTGAAAGCCCACGGCCTCACGCAACTGGCGCCGCAACTGGCTCCCGTGCTCGGCCCCGAGACGGCCGTCGTAGCCACGCAAAATGGAATTCCCTGGTGGTACTTTCAGGGCTTCGGTGGCCAATGGGAGGGCTTGCAGCTCGAGCGCATCGATCCCGGCGGCCTGATCGCGGCGGCGATTGAACCGCGCCGTGTGATTGGTTCCATCGTCTATTTCGCCACAGAAATTTCTGAGCCGGGCGTGATTCGCCACATCGAGGGCAATCGCCTCACCCTGGGCGAGCCCGATGGTTCACGCTCCGAGCGCATTCGAAAACTGGCCGAAGACCTCGTCGCTTCTGGTTTGCGCTGTCCCATCACCGTCCGCATCCGTCACGAAATCTGGGTCAAGGTCCTGGGCAATGCTTCTTTCAATCCGGTAAGCGCGCTCACGCGCGCCACGCTGGCGCAAATCGCCTGCGATCCCGGCACCCGCTCGGTTATTCGCAATATCATGGAAGAAGTGGAGGCCGTCTCGCACAAATTGGGGATGGAACTGCCCATCACCATCGATCAGCGCATCGCCGGAGCAGAAAAAGTTGGCGAGCACAAAACTTCGATGTTGCAGGATCTCGAAGCGGGCCGCTCCATGGAATTGGAGGCTCTGGTCGGCGCGGTCCTCGAAGTC
The DNA here is from genome assembly GCA_035538435.1 of Binatia bacterium. GTDB lineage: Bacteria > Acidobacteriota > Terriglobia > Terriglobales > Acidobacteriaceae > Sulfotelmatobacter. The sequence continues at coordinate 14,164 of DATLKM010000093.1, read as the reverse complement.
GGCGAACGCGTCGGCCTTCCCATGACCTGCACCCGCACGGTATACGAGTGCACCAGGCTGCTGGGGAAAACCGCGGCACGTTCCTAAACACAAAGGCCGGAAGGCTTTACCCCGGGTTCCTCAGTGCCCTCTGCGCTCACACGTTTACTCGCGCACCGAGGAAAAAACGTGCCCCCTTTGCCTAGCATCGCCCTTTCCGATCGTCTTTACAAAAAAATTTGCTCGGGGACTTGACAACGGGGTTATACTCCCTTCGTTGGGTGGTCCACTTATCAGACCACTTGCGAAATGGCTACCTCCATCCTCAAGTCCGATCTCGAAGTTGTTCGCAAGGGCAAGGTCTACGAAGAAGTCGCCAAACAGATTGAGCGGCTCATCCTGACCAGGCTAAAGCCGGGCGACAAACTTCCTTCCGAGCGCGAACTTGCCGAGACCCTGCGGGTGAGTCGCAGTTCCATCCGCGATGCCATCCGTGGACTTGAACTTGTGGGATTGGTCGAACCGCGCCAGGGCGCAGGCACCATCGTTCGCGAAGTTTCCACGGATGCTTTGGTGAATCCTTTCGCCAACGTCCTCAAACATCGCCAGGAAATGGTGAGCGAGCTTCTCGACTTTCGCAAAATGCTGGAGCCGCCGCTGGCCGCGCGCGCCGCAGCGCACGCCACCGCCGAAGAACTTGGCGAGATGGAGGAAATTCTCGACCGCCAGGAGAAAAAGCAGGCGCAGGGCGAAGCCTGCGTCGATGAAGACGCCGAGTTCCACTACAGCGTTGCGCTCGCCTCGGGAAACAGCGTCGTCCTGAAAGTGCTCGACATTTTAATGGATCTGCTGCGCGACACGCGGGAGCGGTCATTGCAAGTGCAGGGACGTTCTCAGCGGTCCATCGCCGGCCACAGGCGAATCCTCGCCGCCATCAAGCGCCATGACGCCGAAGCCGCCAAATCGGCCATGCGCCGCCACATCGAAGACGTGGAAGAGATTGTGATGAACGAGTTCTGATCACTACGGAGGTTTCACATGGGACGCTTGTTCGCAATTGAAATCATTTATCGGGGAATTTTTCAGAAGACTTTAGCCACTCGAATTCAGCGCGCCATCGTTCTCGCCGCCCACCATGAAGGCAAGGTGGGCATTTCTTTTGGCCGCTACGGCGACAGCCCGGAACGGAACGGCATCCCCGCCAAAGGCTTCGCTATCGTCGCCACCGATCCCACCACGCTGGAAGAAGGCATGGCGAAATACGAACCGAAAGAAGTCGACGTCACCATCGTCGTCGACGACACGCTGTGCAAGGGCGTCGAGTCGTGGGCCTGGTACGGGCTTCAGCCGGTCAATCGTCTGCTCAAGCCCGGCGGCACGCTGATCGTCACCTCGCGCGAAACCCCCGATACTCTCATCGCCATGTGTCATCGCAAGGAGACGCCCTACGAGCTTTCGATTGTCAAGGGCACGGTCAGCTTTTCCGGCTTGTGGGTTTACAAAGACGATCACACGGACGTTCGCATTCTTGGGACCATCGCGAGAATCCTGCCCGACTTGTTCAGCCTGAAATCGGTGCAGCGGGCAATTGTCCAGGAATGGAAGGACGAGGTGAAGGCGCAGTCGGCGGCGAAAGCCTATGAACGCACTTCGAGCGTTACCGTCAATCCCGATCAGGGCAATCCCGAAGTGCCCTATCGCTTCGATCTGCCCAAGTGGCACGAGATGGGCGAAGGCATCGCCATCCCCAGCATCCCCGCCGGCCATGGTATGACCGACCCGGTTTCGCGCGGACACGGCGGTTTTCAGCCCGACCGCAACCCAACCTTTCTGAAGTTCAGCACGCGTACCATGCGTCCCGTGGTTAATTTCGATACCTGCATCAAGTGCACTTTGTGCTGGTTGCAGTGCCCCGATTCCTGTTTCGACGTCACCCCCGAGGGCCTTTATGACGCCAACATGAAAGCCTGCTGCGGCTGCGGTGTGTGCGAAGCCGTCTGCCCGGTGAAAGAGTGCGTCACCATGGTCAATGAAACCGAATTCAAAGACAACAGCAGCCAGTGGGAAGATTGGCGCGAGGACAAGGAAGCCTACCAGAAATGGCTGGCCGAGAAGATCAAGTCGCACCCCGAGCGCTCGCATGGCTTCCGTTATCGCGGACAGTACGAGGAGCAGATTGGCGAGATGATCCAGATCGCCACCAGCGGAGACTGACTTTTTTCTTACAAGCTTTGATAACGAGGAGAACGCATTATGGCAGTGGCCACAGTAATACCAGAGGAACAAAAGCAACGCACCGAACAGACCGCCCTGATCACCGGCAGCGAGGCCATCGCCGTGGCCTGCAAGCTGGCCGATGTTGACGTCATTACGGCGTATCCGATCCGTCCCTATGACACCGTGATGCAGTACGTTTGCAGGCTGGTGGCAAACGGCGAAATGGACTGCGAATACATCGTGGCCGAAGGCGAGCACTCGCAGTTTGAAATCGTCAAGCATGCCTCCGCCTGCGGCGCCCGCGTATTTTGCGGATCCAGCGGCGTCGGCTGGATGTATGCCATGGAATGTCTGACGGTTACTCCGGCTCTGCGCGTCCCCATGGTCGCCATGGTCGGCAACCGCGCCCTGGACGACCCTGGCGCATTCGGCGTCGAGCACAATGACGCTCTCGCCGTCCGCGATCTCGGCTGGCAACTGGTGTGGGTCGACACACCCCAGGAAGCGCTTGACATGGCGTTGATCGCTTATCGCGTCGCCGAAGACCGCCGCGTCTTCCTGCCGCTCGCCATCAGTTGCGACGGCGCCTTCCTCACGCACTCTCAGGCGCTGGTCAAGATTCCCACCCAGGAGCAGGTCAACGAGTTCCTCCCCCAATACGATCGTGGCGACTTGCTGCTCCACCCCGACAACCCAATCACCGTTGCCCCCCAGGGCAACGAGGATTGGGTCATGGAAATTCGCCGCCAGAATTACGCCGCCATGGAGCGTTCATACGACGTCGTGCAGGAGGTCTACAAAGACTTCGAACGCATTTTTGGACGTTCCTACGGCAATCCTTTCTTCGAGGAGTACATGACCGAGGACGCCGACATCGTTCTCATGGGCATGGGAACGCTGTCGATTCCGGTCAAAGTGGCGATTCGCGAAATGCGCAAGCAGGGCAAGCGCGTGGGTTTCGTTCGCATGCGCTGGTTCCGTCCCTTTGCCGCCGAGTTGCTCTCGAAATCGTTGCAGCGTTTCGCTGCCGTGGGCGTGATCGACCGCGACTACTCGTTCGGTTCGCCTTACAAGGGCGGAGTGCTCTCTGGCGAAGTCCGCCACGCGCTCTATCCCGGAGACGGCAAAAAGCCTCCAGTCATCGGATTTATCTGCGGTCTGGGCGGACGCGAAGTAACCGTGCCTGACGTTCAGAAAATGGCCGACGCGGTTTATAACGCGGCGGACGGCAAGAAACAGCCTTTGACGCAGTGGATTGGATTGCGGGAATAGGGCGAGCCGGACACGCGAGTCGGTCGTTTTCGCTGATCCAGGCTGAAAGACGATTCGCGCGGCGTGGCTGGCTCCTATCAACGGCAACGCCGCGAAACTGACATCGGGTTCGTCGCCGTGGCTTCGCCGCGACCCGGAATGACACAGACTAGAGATTCATAAGACATCAGAGAGGAAAAGAAATCATGGACACTTACGTACAAGTCGATCCAACCCAGAAGCTCGATGCTTTCAAAGCGGTAAAGAAAATTCCGCTGGAAGAGTATTTCACTTCCGGTCACCGCACCTGCCAGGGCTGCGAATCCGCTCTTGTCATGAAAATGATGGCCAAGGCCGCCGGCCCGCGCACCATCGTCCTCGGCAGCACGGGCTGCATGTACGTGGCTAACACCACTTACTACAGCACGTCGTGGGTTCTGCCCTGGATGCACACGCAACTGGGCAGCAGCGGCTCGGCCGCTCTGGGCGCTTCCGCCGCGTTCAAGGCTCTTATGCGCAAAGGAAAGATGAAAAAAGAGCCGATCAATGTGATAGCATTCTGCGGCGATGGCGGTGGCGCCGATATGGGCGTAGGGGGGATTTCCGCGACACTCACCCATCCCGACTACAACTGCCTCATCTTGATGTATGACAATGAGTCATACGCCAACACCGATATACAGCTTTCCGGCAGCACGCCGTGGGGCGCGAATACCACATTCAGCACTCCCGGCAAGGTCAAACGCATCATGCACCGCCGCTGGAAGAAGAACATGGCCGCCATGATGGCAGCCGGGCATCCGACCTGCCGCTATGTTGCAACCGTTTGCATGTCCTATGGTTTATCGGCCATGAATACTATGCGCAAAGCGCTGGCCATCGGTGGTCCAACATTTATCCATTCCCTCGATCCCTGCCCAAAGGGTTGGGATTACGACCCTTACATCTCTCATGAACTCGGCGAACTGGCCGTCAACACTGGCATTTGGCCGCTCTATGAAATGGAAGATGGAGTGCTGAAACTCATGGGCCGGACACAGCAAATCGCCGCGAAAAAGGTTCCGCGGCAGCCCGTACGAGATTACCTGCTTAAGCAGGGCAGATTTGCCCACTTCACCAACGACGACATTGATTACTTCCAGAGCAAGGTCGACGAGATGTGGGAAAAATGGCTGGTTCCCGGTGTGATCCCATTCCGGACTGAAATCGAAGCCGATGCCGCGCCCTCCAGTTAGCTGGAAGGCGGGACTCGGAAGTTAAAACTGCGAACTGGGATCAGGGGGCTCTTGGGGCCGGCGTGTGTTCGCTTTTTGTGGTTTTTAAAAGCTTTCGCGCCGTCATGGAGGTCTGTCTATGGCTGCATCTTCCGCTCCCCTGATTCACCCGTCTCGAATTGTCAACCGCTGGGCGCAGTTGGTCGCTGGCATCTTCGCCATGATGGCGATCGCCAACCTGCAATACGCCTGGACCATTTTCACCAAACCCATCCAAGCCCATCTGCACGCCAGCCTCACCGACGTGCAATGGACCATCACTTTGTTCGTCGCCCTGGAAACCTGGCTGGTTCCCTTCGAAGGCGCTCTGATCGACAAAATCGGCCCCCGCCTGATGTTGGGCCTAGGGGCGATCATGGTCGGCCTCGGCTGGATGGGCTCCGGCTGGGCTGAGAATATCCATGCGCTCTACTTCTGGTATGGACTCGGCGGCGTTGGCGCCGGCATGGTTTATGGCGGCACCATCGGCAACGCACTCAAATGGTTCCCCGATTACCGCGGGCTCTGCGTCGGTTTGACGGCGGGCGCCTACGGCATCGGCACCGCCCTTACCCTGATTCCAATCAGCAACATGCTCAAGGCTTCGGGCTATCAACACACGTTCATCGTGTGGGGAGCGGTTCAAGGGGTTGTGGTGCTGCTTTCAGCCCTGTTCCTGGCGCGTCCCCCCGAGGGATGGACCCCTCCGAACTGGAAACAGAAAGAAGCCGCCATCAAAGCGCGCGTGCAAACCTCCTCGGCCGACCTGACGCCCTGGCAGGTGCTCAAGCAGCCGTCTTTCTATGTGCTCTATGTGATGTTGACCATGCTTGCCTTTGGCGGTCTGGTCATCACCGTTCAGATCGCGCCCATGGCGGTTTCCTACCACGTGGATAAAGTCATCATGCTCTGGGGCCTTGGCGCTCTCACCTTGGCCATTGAGATCGACCGCATCCTCAACGGATTGACTCGTCCATTCTGGGGATGGATCTCCGATCACATTGGCCGCGAGAACGCCATCTTCGCCTCTTTCGTCCTGGAGGCGATTGCCGTGTTCGCGCTTCTGCAACTGATCAGCCGGCCACTGTGGTTCATTGCTCTCTCAGGGTTGTGCTTCTTTGCCTGGGGCAACATTTACTCTCTCTTCCCGTCGATCACGGCCGATTTGTACGGCAAGAAATGGGCCACCACAAACTATGGCCTGCTCTACACGGCGAAGGGCCTGGCAACTGCGTTTGCCGCGCCCGGCGCCGCGTGGCTGTTTGAGAAAACCGGCTCTTGGACCAAGGTTTTCTGGGCCATGATCGCCTGCGACCTGATCGCCGCCTTCATGGCATTGTTGTGGCTGAAACCGTTGGCGAGAAAGACCATCGAAGATTCGCAGACGACTCTGACGGTCCCTAGCGTGCCTGGAATGAGCGGAGCTCAGACAGCGGCGTAGCCGCCATTCTGAGCGGTGACCCGCTCGATCGTATTGCAGCTGCGTTTTCTTGGCGGAATACAGGCTGCCCAGGCAAGAGCCAAGTCGGAGGTGATAGATCCAGGGCGTACCCGCAAGGGTACGCCCTGGGTTTTTATGCAGGGACCGCCGCCCTCGGTTGTCCGGCAGCGCCCCAGGTCACCGTCAACGAGCGGCCCACATTGTGGAGTATAATGTGGAGTACACTACACACTATGGGAATCGTGCAGATTGTTATCGATAAAGAGCTGTTGCAGGCGGCTGACCGCGCTGCCAAACAAACCAACCGCAATCGTTCCGCCCTGGTCCGCGACGCTCTCAAGGAGCACCTTCGCAGGCTGGAAGTACAACACCGGGAAGAGCGCGATCGAACAGGTTACTCGCGCACGCGTCAGGACTCCGGCGCAGCTCTGGGCTGGGAGGCGGAGGCAGTGTGGCCGGCAAAATAGCGCGCGGCGACGTTCGCCTCTACCAATTCGCGCCGCCAGATAAGAGACGGCCCGTGGTCGTGCTCACTCGTAGCAGCGCTTTATCGTACCTTTCGACAGTCACGGTTGCGCCTGTCACCTCTACCATCCGCGGAGTACCTTCGGAAGTGGCGCTCAATCAAGATGACGGCATGAAGGCGCCCTGCGCGGTGAACCTGCACAACGCAGTCACCGTTTCTCAGCAGCGGCTGGGCAGGCGAATCGCGCACCTGAGTTCTTTACGTATGGACGAAATCTGCGCTGCTCTGAGGTTTTCGCTCGGCTGTGATCGTGTCTGAGAAGTGTTCCAGTGACTACCGCGGCAACTCTTCCCCCCGCGTCTCGGCCCCGAACGGAATCAGCAGCAATCCCAGCCCGAACGCGATTGAGGTAAGCGCAACTGGAATGCCCAACGATCCATAGTGGCGTACGCCGGTGGCGACCAGAAAGGAAATACCTGCGCCGCCGAAGCGTGCGAACGACGTGGCAAACGCGAAAGCGCTGGCGCGGCACTCGGTGGGATACTGCTCAGGCAGCCACAGCGTGTAGACGGCGAAGTTGGCCCCGCCCAGTCCCAGGAAGAAAAGGCAGACGAAGAACAGCGGCAGCGCCGACGGCCCCAGGTAGAAAACCTTGCCGAAGGTAAGCGCGATAAAGACGAGCATAAGGCTGAAGAACAACGCCAGCGCGCCACGACGGCCCAGGCGCTTGGCCAGCCACGGCATGACCAGGCAGCCGAGAATGGTGGCGAAGGAAATCAGCATCATGCCATAGGACGCGATCTGCGCCGCAACTGGCGCCGGCCGTCCTCCAGCCGTGGCCAGCGTGGTAATTGCCGTGGGAACGTAGACCGTCCCTGCCCACAGGCCGCAAATTGAGGCCAGCATGAAGAGCGCGTTGAGAATCGTGCGGCGCCTCCATTGGGCCGCAAACAATGCGGCAAACGGGCGCCAGATGGCCCATGATCGCACCACGCTCTCTTTTTTCTTCCACGTAGCCGGCTCGGTGACGCCGTGGCGCAGCCATGCCAGCAGCAGCGCGGGCAGGCCTCCCACGATGAACATCGAACGCCAGCCGTAGTGGCTGCCGATGGCGTAATTGGCCAGCGAGGCCAGGAAGAATCCAACATAGTAGCCGGTGTGCATAAAGCCCGCGCCCATGCGGCGGCGGTTCTCCGGCCACTCTTCGGCGACGAAAGTTCCCCCCATGGCCCATTCGCCGCCGATGCCGATGCCGGCCAGCAGGCGCAGTATGGCGAGCTGCCACCATGTGGTCACGAACGCACTCAAAAACGTGAACACCGAGTACCATACGATCGTCAGCATCAGTGTGCGCACCCGGCCGAACTTGTCTCCCACCGGCCCCCACAAAAACGCCAGGCCCCAGCCGATCAGAAACATCGCGAACGAAAGCGACCCGTAGTAGCCGATGTTGACCTTCGTGGGCGCGACGCCGCTCGCGGGCAGCAGTCCGGTCATGGCAGGAACCAGCACCAAAGCGTAGATTACGGAGTCCATGCCATCGAGCGTCCATCCACCCCACGAGGCCCAAAAGCCGCGGATCTGATTACGGGTGAGAGAGGTTTTTGTGGGAGGAGGAACCGCGACCGGACCAGGCTGGCTGGCTTCGTTCATGGCAGAACGCGGCATGACAGTGCGCAACTATATCAAAAAAGCCAGTTTTTCTAGAGGAAAATCTTGCGGAAAACGGTCATTTCACGGCCGGCGCAACCCGCGTGCTGTGCATGAAAACGATCTTCCACCGGCTTCCCTGTTTTTCAAGAAAAGCCGACTCCAGCCACTTCTGCTCGGTCATTCCTGAAGCGTCGCCAACGGCGCCTTGGTTCACGTAAGCGATCCATCCCACGTTGCCATAAACATGAACATCGGGCTCCGTAACCCTCCACTCCAGGCGCTTGCCTTGCGCGTGCAGCGTTTTCATCAGGTCCATAATGGCTTCGCCGTCGAAGCGGTGGCCCCCGTCGTAAAGATAAAATCCCGGCGCGACCACGGACTCGAATTTCGCCATGTCAGCCGCCTTGGCAGCGACAAAGATCGCCTTCACCGTTTCGATGATCTGCTGCTGATCGGGGGTAAATGACGGCGGGTGAGCTTGAATGGGAATAAATGCGGCGAAAACCAGGGCGATGGTTATGCTGCCGCGAAGCCAGGCTTGCATGGTCGATCTCCAAGAGCGCGCTGAGTAAGCCTCAACCACAAAGGACACGAAGGAACACAAAGCAAGACAACCTTTGTGAACCTTCGTGCCCTTTGTGGTCGAAAGTCCTTACAAAACCCGCCGAAACTTTCAAAGCGAACGTTATTTCGCCGCCGGGCGCAAGCGCTTCTCCAGCGCATCCACTTCGTCGCTCAAGCCTTGCGGCAGGTGCTTGCCGAATTGCGCGAAATGCTGTCGGATACGGGGGACTTCATCAATCCATCCCTGAACATCCACGCTCAGCAATTGCTCGATATCTGTCTTCTCGATGTCCAAACCTTTGGTATCGAGATCGGCCACTTCGGGAATACGTCCGATTGGCGTTTCATTGGCATGGACTTTACCGTCACAGCGTTCAAAAATCCATTTCAGCACGCGGCTGTTCTCGCCGTAGCCCGGCCACAGAAATCTCCCACCGGCATCGCGGCGAAACCAGTTGACGTAGAAGATCTTGGGCAGGTTCGCTCCCGACCGCTGCCCCATCTTGAGCCAGTGACCGAAGTAGTCGCCCATGTTATAGCCGCAGAAAGCCAGCATGGCCATGGGATCGCGCCGCAATTGTCCAACCTTGCCGGCAATGGCCGCCGTAGTTTCGCTGCTCTCCGTCGCGCCCAGGAACGTGCCGTGCTGCCAGTCGAAAGCTTCAGTAACCAGGGGAACGATGCCGCCGCGCCGTCCGCCAAACAGAATCGCGTCGATGGGCACACCCCGTGGGTCTTCCCACTCGGGAGCGATGACTGGGCATTGTGAAGCCGCCACAGTAAACCGCGCATTCGCATGCGTCGAAACCCGCCCCGACTCCGGCGTCCACGGCCTCCGCAGCCAGTCGATCAGCCTCGCGGGCTTTTCGTCCGTCATGCCCTCCCACCACACGTCGCCATCTATCGTTTCGGCGCAGTTGGTAAAGATGGCGTTTCGCGTCAGGCTCAGCATGGCGTTGGCGTTCGACTTCATACTCGTCCCCGGAGCCACGCCAAAGAAACCCGCCTCCGGATTGATGGCGTACAGCCTGCCGTCTTTGCCAAACTTCATCCAGGCAATATCATCGCCAATGGTTTCGACCTTCCATCCCGGAATGGTCGGAATCAGCATGGAAAGATTGGTCTTGCCGCAAGCGGAAGGAAACGCCCCGGTCATGTACTTCACTTCCCCGGAGGGGCTGATCATTTTCAGGATCAGCATGTGCTCGGCCATCCAGCCCTCGTCGCGCGCCTGTACCGACGCGATGCGCAAGGCGTGGCACTTCTTGGGCAAAAGCGCGTTGCCTCCGTAACCGGAACCGTATGACCAGATCTCGCGCGTTTCCGGGAAGTGGCAAATCCATTTGTTCTTCGCGTCGCACGGCCAGGTCGAATCGGGCTGGTTGGCTCCAAGCGGAGCGCCGATGGAATGCAGTCCGCGTACAAACTCGTCATCCGGCCCAAGAACCTCAAGCACGTGCATGCCCACGCGCGTCATAATGTGCATGCTGACCACCACGTACGCCGAATCGGTGATTTCCACGCCAATGCGCGAGATGTGCGAGCCGATCGGACCGAGGCTGTAAGGCACCACGTACATGGTGCGCCCCGCCATGGAGCCGGAAAACAATCCTGTCAGCTTCTGCTTCATTTTGGCGGGATCTTCCCAATTATTGGTGGGGCCGGCTTCGTCTTTTGTCCTCGAACAGATAAATGTTTGATCTTCAACCCGGGCTACATCGGCCGGATCGGAGCGCACCAGGTAGCTGTCAGGGCGTTTAGCCGGATCTAGCGGGATCGCCGTCCCGGTGAGGGTCAGCAACCGCACCAGCGATTCGTATTCCCGCTTCGAACCATCACACCAGTGAATACGGTCGGGCTTGCACAAAGCCGCTACTTCATCGACCCACTGCTCCAGCTTCTTGTGATGGGGCTGACCCGCTGCGGTTTCGACTTCAATGGTAGTAGTGGCCATGTAAGAATGTCTCCGGTATGAAGGCCCGTGCCGCTCGGGTTGGAAGACGTCAGTCCTCGGCACAGACCTATTATTGTCTCGCACTTACCAGCTTTATTCCAGCAAATGATGCCGTCGCCGCCGCAGATCACAGGCGATTGTGATGCCGGTCACCTGGGGGAAGGTTGAACCCCTCAAATTGATACCCAGAGGAGCTAATGGGACTTCCGTGGCAGCCCTAACGGCCAGCTTTTCCAGGCAGATGCCCCCCGCTCCAACAACGTTCAAAGTGAAAAATTCATCCCAGTGTTAACCTGAGGAACGTCAGACCCATATTTCACCATGAGTGCTGTCACCCTTAAAGTAAACGGTCAAGTCCACAACCTCGAAACCGACCCGTCTACACCACTTCTCTTCGTCCTCAGCGACGACCTTGGCTTCCGCGGCCCCAAGTTCGGTTGCGGGCTAGCCCAGTGCGGAGCTTGTACCGTTATTCTCCGCGGCAAGGCCGTTCGCTCCTGCGTTCTTCCTGTCGGATCCGTCGGCGAGCACGAGGTCACCACGCTCGAAGGAATTGGCACGCCGGAAAAGCCACATCCTATTCAGCAATGCTTTATCGAAGAAGGCGCGGTGCAGTGCGGCTTCTGCCTCAGCGGCGTGATTTTGACCGCCAAAGCCGCCCTCGATCAAAAGCCTCAGGCTTCTGATGACGAACTCCGCCAGACCCTCGGGGGCGTGCTGTGCCGTTGCTTCGCGCACCTCAGAATGTGGCGCGCCATCCGCAAATACCGGGAGATGAAGAAGTCATGACCGTCTCCCGCAGAACGTTTCTTAAGACTTCGCTAACGGCATCAGGCGCTCTGATCGTCGCCTTCAGCGGTGATTCGCTTGTCGCACCTTCGTCCCTTGCCCAAGGCCCATTCGATACCCACCGCTCCCACATCGACCCATCAAAGCTCGATTCATGGATCGCAGTTTCCGCCGACGGCACGGTCACCGCTTATACCGGCAAATGCGATTTTGGCCAGGGCATGTTCACGGCCCAGACCCAACTGGTCGCGGAAGAGCTTTGCCTGTCCATCGCACGCGTGAAATTAATCCAGTGCGACACCAGCGTTTGCCCGGATCAAGGGACGACATCGGGAAGCCAGTCATCCCCAACCAATTTCAATCTGCGCAATCTCGCGCAGGCTGCGGCCACGGCGCGAGTAGCTCTGATTGCTATGGCGGCAAAAAAGTGGAATGAACCAGCCGATCAACTCAAAGTGAGCGAAGGCGTCATCACGTCTGGCAGTCGCCAGATCACGTACGGCGAACTCATCGGCGGCCAACGCTTTGAGCTGCCGCTAAACCCTGATGCCAAAAGGCGCTCACCCGATCAATGGACCGTTCTCGGCAAGGCAGTGCCTTCCCTTGACCGGGTTGCGCTGGTGACAGGGCACTTCGAGTTTGTCCACAATGTTCGCGTGCCGGGGATGCTCCACGGCCGCGTAGTCCGACCTCCTGACGTTGGAGCGAAAGTCGCCCGCGTGGATGAATCGTCTGTAAAGCAAATCCCCGGATTCGTGAAGGTGGTGGTGCGCAGGGATTTTGTAGGCGTCGTCGCCGAAAAGCCGTGGCATGCCGTGCAGGCGGCCCGAAAACTGAAAGTGCTATGGACGCCCGGAATTGGATTGCCGACGGAAGCTCAGTACTACCAGACGGTTCGCGCTCAGCCTTCGGAAGACGATCTCCTGGTTGACTCCAGAGATGTGGCACAACACCTCGCCAGTGCCGTAACGGCGTTAAAGGCTACCTACTTTCACCCGTATCAAATGCACGGATCGATCGGATCGTCCTGCGCTGTGGCTGATGTGCGGCCCGACGCCGTGACCGTGTGGTCAGCTACCCAGTCTGCTTATCCCACCCGCAGCATCGTTTCGAAACTGCTGAACGTTCCGCTCGAAAATGTGCGGGTAGTTTACGTCCGCGGCTCCGGATGCTATGGCTTGAATGGTGCGGACACTGTCAGTTTCGACGCCGCGCTTTTGTCGCAAGCCGTCGGCCGGCCGGTGCGCGTGCAACTCTCGCGGCAGGACGAAATGGCCTGGGAGAACTACGGCGCGGCCTGCGTAATCGAACAGCAGGCCGCTCTGGATGAACAAGGCGCAATCATTGCCTGGGAATGCGAATCCTGGGACGCCTCCCGCGGCGGCCGTCCCGGCTACGAAAAACCCGGCAATGTCGTTACCGGAACGCTGGCTGGTTTCGATCCTGACCTGATCCAGGCAGCCGCGGCAAAGGAACCTCACGGCGAACTGCACAATCGCAGCAATGTCGTGCCGTCTTATCTGGCCGGTTGCGTACACGGCAAGTGCGGCGGCGCGGGAACCATTCGCAGCGAGCGCGTCGTAATGCACAGCGTAAATTCGCCCTTCTACACCGGCCCTCTGCGCTCGCCTCTGCGCCTTCAGAACACGTTCGCTCACGAATGTTTCATGGACGAGATTTGCGCCCGCGTTAAAGCTGACCCGGTGGAATTCCGCCTGAAGCATCTGCGCAATGAAAGAGTGATTGGAGCGGTAAAGGCTGCGGCGAATGCGGCGGGCTGGATGCCGCGCCCTGGGCCGAACGCGAACAACTCGGGTGAGAAGCCCGCGGGTGGCCGCGGGATTGCTTGCGTCGCGTACGAAGGCGATAACGGTTACGCCGCTCTGGTCGCCGAAGTCAGCGTTGACCTGAACACCGGTCGCGTGCAACTACGAAAGTTCACCGTCGCCATCGACGCTGGCCCCATTTCCAATCCCGACGGCCTCCGCAACCAGACTGAAGGCGGGATTCTTCAGGGCGCCAGTCGGGCGCTCGTCGAGCGCGTGACCTGGGACGATCGCCGCATCACGTCTGTCGACTGGGAAACCTACCCCAGCCTTTACCTTGACACGGATGTGCCCGAGATAAATGTTGTGTTCGTCGAGCGCAAAGACGTTCCCGCGACCGGCGCCGGCGAGACTGCCATCACCCTGGTCGCCGCTGCTTTGGGCAACGCCATTTTCGATGCCACCGGCGCTCGCCTTCGCGAAGTGCCTTTTACTCCCGAGCGGATCAAAGCCGCTCTGCCCGTTGGCGCTGGTCGAAGCGCCTGACGATTTTCGCGCCTCCTAGATGCCGCCGGGCGCCGCGCCCAATGCCCACTCTTTCTCCACCAGTCTCAGAAATCCCGTTTGTGCCGAAACTTCGCCTCCTCCCTTGCTCCTCTTCCCCGCCCCGCCGTACTATGACGGACGGAATCAGACCACGCTGGAGGGCCAATGCCAGACCGCCGTCATTTTTTAGCCTCAGCTACTGCCGGCTTTGCTGCCGCTTTTTCCTTGCGCGAAAAGCTTTTTGCCCAGTTGGAAAAAATACCGGCCCTCCCGGACCGATCTCTC
>DATLKM010000092.1:0-9823 GCA_035538435.1 Binatia bacterium | reverse complement strand
CTGTTGCGCAGCTGGTAGAAACCGACTCCGTGCCAGTTGTTGGTACCGGACTTATAGGTGGTGTTGACGACAGCGCCGCCCGCGCGGCCGTACTCGGCCGGGGCGACGTTGGTGTCGACGCGAAATTCTTGAATGGCGTCGGGCGGCACGAAGAAGAGAATTGTGTTGACCAGGGATTCGTTGTTGTCAATGCCGTCGAACAGGAAGTTGTTGGCCTGGACGCGAACGCCGTTTACGGAAAGGGCCGCGCCGCCGCTGGCGGCATAGCGGAAGGTTTCCGACTGGTTGCCAGAGCCCGACTGCTGGTTGCCGGGCTGCCCACGGGTGACGCCGGGGACCAACGCGGCAAGCTCGGTAAAGTTAAGGCCGTTCAAGGGAAGTTCGGTCACCTGGCGGCCGACGACAACATCGCTAAGGCCGGAAGTTGTAGTGTCCACAATGGGAGAGGCCGATGTGACTTCGACCGTCTCTGTGGTCGATCCCAACTGCAAGGCGAAGGTCAGATTTAAGACTTGTGCTGTCTGGAGCACGACCTGGCGGTCATCGGTTTTGAAGTTCGGCGCTTTTACTTCTACTTTGTAGGGCGCGGGGTCGAGCGCGGGCAGACTGAACAGTCCGTCGCCGTTGGTGGTCAACTGGACGGCGCGGTTGGTGTCGAGGTTGGTGACGCTGACGGCGGCGCCCGGAACGACCGCGCCTTGCGCGTCGGTGACGGTTCCCTGGATGGTGCCGGTGCTCGACTGAGCGAAACTGAACACGGCGCACAGTACGAAGCTCAAAAGAAGATACAGGTGGCGCTTCATAGAAATTTTTCTCCTCGAATCAGTCATCCCCAAATCAGTCGTTCTCGACTGAACGTACCGCGCAATCTGAAAGCCGCTGTTTCGCGGCACGAGTGCGGGGCGCGAACAAATTTCCCTTGTGGTGAGAGAAAACCAGCCCATTACCGGGTGCTACTTTATTTTTTACGAATTGTTACGAATTTTGCCGCAGGCATCTGAAACCCAAATGTTGCAAAACGGAAGTTTCAATCGGTCTGATACGGTTACAAAAATAAATCCCGTGTTCGCAGAGGGTTGGACGAGTTGTTACTTTGTTGTAACATCTGTCACATCGGGGTTTTGTGGATGTCGGACCGGGAACAATTCCTAAAGCAGATCGACAAGATCGTTGGAAGTCATTCTCTGCATGGCTCGGAATCTTTGTGCCGATTGTTGCGGTATGCCGCCCACCACGCCCTTGACCACCCCGGGCAGCCGTTGAAGGAGTATCAGATTGCGACGGAGGTGTTCGGCCGGCCCAGCGATTTCGATCCGCAATCGGATTCAACCATCCGCGTACAGGCCGGGCGTCTGCGGACCAAGCTGACCGACTACTATGCCTCTGAAGGAGCAGCCGACGGGGTGGTGGTGGAGTTGCCCAAAGGGACCTACGTTCTTTCCTTCCGCCACCGGGCGGTCAACGGAAACCAGGCGGGCAAGCCGGCTTCCTCCGAACCCCAACATGCTTCGGCATTTGCGCCGGCCGGGGGATGGAGATCGGCTTTTCTGGTGGCGGGGGCCATGTTATTGCTCGCCCTGGCGACAATCGCGACGCTGGTATACGAGCGCAAGCCGGGCGGTTCGGCACTGGCTAGCGAGTCGGCGCCTGGATCGGCGGCTTTCCGTTCTTTCTGGTATCCATTCGTCAGCGCGCCGCAGGATCCGTGGGTGGTTTTCAGCAACGCAGCGTTTGTGGGACGACCGGAAACGGGATTGCGCTATTTCAACAACGCCCAAGACTCGCGCGATGTAATTTTTGATCACTACACCGGCGTCGGGGAAGTACTGGCGGTGCACGATCTGGATGAAGTGTTCGAACAGCTGGGCCGGCGGATCAAAGTTAAGAGGGGAAGCCTGTTTTCGCTGGATGACGTGCAGAACAACGATCTGATTTTCCTCGGCTCGCCATCCGAGAATCTTACGCTGGATGACATACCCGGGAGCAAGGAATTCGTGTTCAGCCGGCTCAAGTCGGGCCCGCGGGCGGGCGATCTGGCGATCGTGAACGTGCATCCTCAGGCGGGCGAGCCGCAGACGGTGGTGGCCAGTCCCGCGTCTTCGCCGCTGACGGAAGATTACGCGATCATCGCCTTGATGCCTGGGCTGAACCCGTCGCGCTCCGTGATGATCCTGGCGGGAACGACGACTTTCGGCACCGAAGGAGCAGTGGAGTTCGTGTCGCGGCAGAATTCGGTGTCGGAACTACTCTCGCGCCTGTCGGCGAATCGACCGGGCGAGCTCAAGCCTTTTGAGGCGCTGCTGCGGGTGAAGGTCGCTCGCGGGGTGCCGGTGGAGACGGAATTACTGGCCCTCAGGAAAACCGTTCCCTAGAGCTGGGTTGAACAGTAACGGCGAAAACGCAGCTAGCCGTTGCCATTGGCTATGGGCAAAGACACTTTAAAGCGGGTGTCGCCGGGTTTCGAAGTCACCTGAATATTGCCTTTGTGCTTGCGCACGATTCGTTGCGCCATATCGAGACCGAGGCCTGTGCCTTCTCCGACCGCCTTGGTGGTAAAGAAAGGCTCGAAGATATGGGCTTCGATGTCGGGTGGAATTCCGGGGCCGTTGTCTGCGATTTCGACGACCACGCATCCGTCATCGCGATAGGTCCGAAGCCGGAGTTCGCCGGTACCTTTCATGGCGTCAATGGCGTTGTCGATGAGATTGGTCCAGACCTGATTCAATTCGCTGCCGAAGGAATCGACCAGCAGAGGAACGGGGTGATAGTCGCGTTGTACCACGACGCCGCGCTTGAGCTTGTGGTTCAAGATGGTGAGGGTGGTTTCCAGGCTCTTTACAACGTCAACGTTCTGAACCGGCGTCTGGTCCATAAAGGTATATTCCTTGATGGCCCGAACCAGGTCAGATATGCGCGCTGTGCTGCTCTCGATCTCCGTCAGCAAGCTGGCAATGTCGACCGAAGCGGCGATCCGCACCAGGGCAGCGCGGGCGGTGCTGGCGTCGAGATTTTCGAAGAGCGAATCGAGCGCCGAGGGGGTGATTCCCCTTTGCGCCAACTCGGCGGCTAATTGCCACAGATCGTTCTGCCCGTGACTTCGCAGCAGGGAATCAATCTGGTCTTCGAGATCGCTGATAGTAAGCGCGTCGGGAGGAGGCTGATCCCGCTGGGTGAACGAGGACTCCAGTTTTTCGATCTCGGCTTTCTGCGTGGGGGTGAGCTCGCGGCGGCCAAGCTCATGACTGGCGTCTTTAATTCTCTTCAAGGCGGCGCGCAGCTGCGACGCGGCCCGTCCGGCGGCGGAAGCCGGATTGTTGAGTTCATGAGCCAGCCCGGCAGAAAGCTTTCCCAGGCTCGCCAGGCGCTCCCGTTGCTGTTCCAGGCGGGTAACCTCACGGACGCGATCGGCGAGTACGCCGACCAGGCGCTTGGCCAACTCGGGCATTTTCTGGATCAGTTCCTGAAATAATGAAGAGGGGAAGCGTAGAATGCGCCCGCCCGTTACGGACCTGCCGGTGACGGTGAACTGCTTCATGCGCGAAAACGGGAGCGCACCGGTAACGTCGCCAACGTTTCCGGCGATCACCACGGCCTGCCCGCCGAAGTCGCCGCGCCATTCGAACTCTCCTTCGAGAAGAACGAACATGAATTCGGGAGGGGCGCCTTGCCGGGCATAAATCTCTCCCGCCTTGAGATTCACTTCCTCCGAGTGGGCGAGGAACCACTCGACCTGGTCTGCGGGCAAGTCGGTGAAAGCGGGAAATTGCGACAACTCCGATGAAGTAACCATTAGACCTTGCTCAAGTATTGATGGATGAACTGGACCGCCACAGAACCTTCTCCAACGCCAGACGCGACGCGCTTGACGGAACCGTGGCGGACATCTCCGACGGCGAAAATGCCGGGCACGTTGGTTTCAAGCAGAAAGGGGTCGCGGTCCAGCGGCCAGTTTTTGGGCCGCTCGCTGTTTCGAATGAGATCGGGACCGGTCAGGAGGAAGCCGCGATCGTCGCGGTCGAGCATGCCGGCCAGCCAATCTGTCCGCGGGAGAGCGCCGATAAAAATGAACATCGAGGAGGCAGGAACGCGCTCGACTGTACTCGTATCGGAGCACAACACGGAGATCTCTTCGAGGCGTTTTTCTCCGTGCACTTCGGCGATGCTGGCGTGGGTCCAAATCTGGATATTGGGAGTTCGTTGGATCTGATCGATCAAATATTGGGACATGGTGGCGGCCAGGCCGCTGCCGCGAACCACCACCACAACCTTCTCGGCGTATCGGGCGAAGTTCATCGCGGCCTGACCGGCGGAATTGGCGCCGCCCACCACATAGACGATCTCGCCTTTGCAGGAAAGGGCCTCAGTGGCTCCTCCGCCGTAGTACACGCCCGCGCCCTGAAGCCGGGTAATCCCGGGGGCTTCGAGTTGTCGCCACTGAACGCCGGTCGCCACCAGCAAGGCATGGCAGGAAATCTCGCTGCCATCGGTGAGCTTCAAGATGCGATAGGAGGCTTCGGTGCGAACCCCGACGGCCTCCTGGGGCGAGAGAATCTCGACGCCGAAACGCTGAGCCTGCACGACCGCGCGCCGAGCCAGGTCTCCACCGCTGAGGCCAGTTGGGAATCCCAAATAATTTTCGATTTTCGAACTCATCCCAGCCTGGCCGCCGGGAGCTTCGCGCTCGATCATGACGACATGCAAACCCTCGGAAGCGCCGTAGACAGCGGCCGCGAGGCCGGCGGGGCCTCCGCCGACGATGGCCAGATCATAGAAGTTCGTTTGCGCGCGCGTGCGCAGTCCCACTTTTTGCGCGACCTGGGCGGGTGCGCTCTCCAATAGCTTTGTTCCGTCAGGAAAGAGCACGACGGGAAGGCTCGCAGCGTCAGGGCCGAGAACATCGAGCAGACGTTTCGTCTCCGCGTCGTTGGCCGAAAGCTCAACGTCAATCCATTGATACGGAACATGATTGCGCGCGAGAAAATCCCGCAGCTCGTAACTTGCGGGGGACCAGCGGGTGCCAAGAACGCGGATGCCTTCGAAACCGGGACGATAGGAAGCCTTCCAGTCTTCGAGCAAATCGTCCAATTGGGGATAGAGGTGCTCAGCGGGCGGGTCCCACGGCTTCATGAAGAAATAGTTGATATTGGCTTCGTTGATGGCGCTGATGGCGGCGCTGGTGTCAGCGTAAGCGGTCAAGAGTGCGCGCTTCGATTCGGGGAAGATCTGCATGCCCTGCTGAAGAAATTCCACGCCGTTCATTCGCGGCATGCGCTGGTCGGCGAGCAGGAGGGCGACACTGTCGTTGCGCACCTTCAGTTGCTTCAGAAGATCGAGGGCCTTTTCCGGAGATTCACTGCCAATCACTCGATAGTCTGCGCCATACTGGGAACGGAGATCGCGCTCGATGGCCCGCAAGACATCGCCATCATCATCTACAGTGAGCAGAATGGGCTTGGCCATAAGGGTAATTCTTGAGCTTTACCAAAGTATACGAAGAA
Organism: Binatia bacterium; assembly: GCA_035538435.1. GTDB lineage: Bacteria > Acidobacteriota > Terriglobia > Terriglobales > Acidobacteriaceae > Sulfotelmatobacter. Next base: position 4,325 of record DATLKM010000092.1, on the reverse strand, counting down.
GCGGGCTGCCAGTTAGATACAGAAATTCGACGTTCGGTCGCAGGAACGTCCGGCCGGCTGCGGGAATAATTGAGTTCCGCTCTGTAATCCGCGGCGCCAACCTCCCCGGCAAATTTAAAATGATTTGGATGATTGCCAATCATTGCAAGGTACCAGCCATAGGGAACAGAATTCCAGGGCGTTTTTTGGGGTTGTTGGGCGCTGTGTTTTTAGCCGGGGCGAGCATGCTAAGAGCGCAGGACAACTATGAAATCCAAGTCTATCCTTCGGAAACGATGACGCCGAAAACGCTCCTGGTCGAGTTGCACAGCAATCTTACGGTGGAAGGCAGCACCAGCACGCAATTCGGAATGCTGGCGACGCAGCATCAGGAGCATGAGACGATCGAGTTGACGGAAGGGATCAACGACTGGTCGGAAATCGGTTTTTATTTCTTCACGGCGGAAAAAAGCGGCAACGGCGTGCAATGGGTTGGCGACCACATCCGTCCCCGCGTGCGCGTTCCGCCCCGGTGGCATTGGCCGGTTGGCGTGAGCCTCTCCACCGAGTTTGGCTATGCCAGGCCGGCGTTCTCTAATCCCACGTGGTCGTGGCAGGTCATGCCCATTGTGGATCAAACCGTTGGCCGGTGGTATTGGTCGGTAAACGGAACCATGGTGTGGGACATCCACGTGGCGCCGCCGCCGGCGAATTTTACGGCCGGGCAGAAGCAGACCTATTTTCGCGATGTTGCTCCGCATGGCGTGACGTTCGGGCCGGCGGCGACGGTCACGTATGCGCCGTCGAAATATTACAATTTTGGCCTTGAATATTATTCGTATTACGGGCAGTGGGGGAATTTTGTTTCTCTCCACAATCAGCAGCAGCAGTTTTTTCCGGTCGTCAATCTGTTCGTTTCGCCCAAGTGGGAAATCAATTTTGGAGCGGGCTGGGGCGCGACCGCCGGCACCGACCACCTGATCGTGAAGTGCATCATCGGGCGCACGTTTGACTGGTCGCACCACCGGGCCGGCAGCTCAAAGAGCGAGCAGTAGGCTTCTTGTCATTCTCTTCATGAATCGCCGCACATTCATCGGCCAGACCACAGCGGCGCTTGCCGCCGCGGCCCTGAAGCCGAAATTCGCCTGGCCGCAAACTCAACCCGATTTTCGCATCGAGATTGCGCCTCTGAATCTGGAAATCGCGCCCGGGAAAGTGGTCCATACAGTCGCTTACAACGGGCGGGTTCCCGGCCCGCTGATCCGGTGGCCGGAAGGCAAACCGATCGCAATCGACGTGGTCAATCGAACTTCGATTCCTGAAATCGTCCACTGGCATGGCATGGAGATCGCCTCTGCGATGGATGGCGCTGTGGAAGAAGGCAGTGCGATGATCCCTCCCGGCGGCCAGTTTCGTTACCTGTTCACCCCGCGTCCGGCGGGGTTCCGGTGGTATCACACCCACGCTTTCGCCGGCCGTGATCTGAAGCGCAGCACTTACACCGGCCAGTTCGGCGGTTTTTACGTTGAGCCTAAGAGCGATCCTGGAGCGTACGATCTGGAATTTTTCTTAACTCTGCACGACTGGAATGCCTACCTTGCCGCGGGCGGAGATTCCTCGATGGACGCGGCCTACGACTACTCGACCATCGACGGCCGCATGCTGGGCTTCGCCGATCCGCTGAAAGTTCGCGAAGGGCAGCGCGTGCTGCTGCATATTCTGAACGCCAGCGCCAGCATGATTCACTGGCTGGCCCTGGCCGGCCACGAAATGACCGTGGTCGCAATGGATGGGAATCCCGTGCCTACGCCAGCCTCAACGCCCGCCGTTCGCCTCGGCCCGGCCGAGCGCCTGGACGTGCTGGTCACCATGGACCACCCCGGCGCCTGGATTCTGGGAGAGACCCGCGAGCCGCTGCGCAAGGCGGGCATGGGAATTGTCATCGAATACGCCGACCAACAGAGCAAGCCGCGCTGGGTGGATCCGCCCGAAACTTTGTGGGACTACCGGCGCTTCGCGAAACCTGAGGCGACGATTCGCCAGCCCGACCATGTGGTCCCATTAAAGTTCGAAGCAAAATTTCACGGGCAGGGCGCCATCGCCACCTGGACCATCAACGGCAAATCATTCCCCCACAGCGATACGATCATGCTGAAGGAAGGGCAGAGATACCGGCTCCAGATGATGAATCGTAGTGGCGACGATCACCCGGTTCACCTGCACCGCCACACGTTCGAAGTCAGCGACATCAACTCGCAGCCGCTCTCCGGATTGAATAAAGACGTGGTCATTGTGCCCGCCAACGGCACGGTCGACGCCGATTTTACCGCCAACAATCCCGGCGCGACCCTGTTCCACTGCCATAATCAGACGCACATGGATTCCGGATTCATGACCCTGCTGCGCTACAGCTGATCCCCGAGCGCAACGCAAAGCGTCGGTGCATTTTGTCGGCGCTGCCCGGCCTTGCTGCAGAATCGAAACGCGAATGCATGCCGCCTTAGGGCCTTTGGCCTCTAAACCGATGCCTCTGCCGGCGGCGGAGCGATAGAGTCCATTTATCCCTAGCAATCCAATAGGGTTTATCGTATAGTCGCAATCTCGCCACTCTCCGGAGTGCCCGGGGAGCGGTATCGCAGGGAGGCCATATGGCTTGGGGCGCGGCAATCATCGGATTATCGGTTGGATTTCTCATCGGACTGACCGGCATGGGCGGCGGGGCGATGATGACGCCCATGTTGTTGTGGACGGGTTGGGTGGCACCGACCGTGGCGGTCGGGACCGATCTGGTATGGAACGCTCTGACCAAAGTCGTTGGGGCGGCGGTTCATTACCGGCACAAGACCGTTAACCTACGCCTGGTCGGCAGACTGGCCACCGGCAGCGTCCCCGGCGCTCTGCTCGGCCTGTACCTGCTCAACCTGCTGAAGAAATCCGCCGGCGTGCAATATGTGGATCACCTGATCGTGCGCCTGCTGGGCGGCACTCTCATTCTGGTCGCGGCCGGCATTCTTTTTAAGGGATACCTTCGCCGCTGGTTTCCCGCGGCCAGCATGCGCTCGGCGAGCGACGAGAATCTGAAAGGCTGGAGCGTTCCCGTGCTGGGCTTTGTTGTAGGCGTGCTGGTGTCGCTTACCTCGGTGGGAAGCGGCAGCCTGATCGTTACCACTCTTCTGCTACTGTTCCCCGGCGAACGCTTGAATCGTTTGGTGGGCAGCGATGTGTTCCACGGCGTTCTGATCGTCGGCGTCGCTGCTTTGGGACACTGGCGTCTGGGAGACGTTAATCTTCGTCTCGTGTCCGGACTTTTGCTGGGATCGATTCCCGGCGTATGGCTGGGCAGCTACATCTCCAGCCGCATTCCGGAAGGGACCCTGCGCCCGGCAGTGGCCACGTTGCTTCTTATTACCGGACTGAAATTGGTTTAGGGCACGCGCTGATTTGTCCCGATGAATCTGCCGCTGATGGCGCCGCGGCTCCCTGTCCCGGTCAAGAAAGGTGTTGTCGGCTGGCGTTTTCCTCCTATCCACCTGGCGTTTTCCTGCAACTAACCTTGTCAGGTCTTGATCACAAATTCAGGGAGGTGCGAGCGATGAACAAACTCATCAAGTCAATCTTGAAGACAGCGGTATATTTTCTCGACCAGACCGAACGCGTGGGGGGCGACGTGAGGAGCCGGGTCTATGACACCATGGACCGCGCTGCCGATACCGTTTCCGATCTCCGCGACCGGGCGCAAGACATTTTTGAACCCGAGCACAACACTTTGCGCAGCGTGGTGGCGTTCGCGGCGGGCGTGGGCGTTGGGGTAGGCGCGGCCCTGTTGCTGGCGCCGGCGAGCGGGGAAGAAACCCGCGGCCAGATTGGCGAGAAAGTTTCGAACATCGGCAGCCGGGTGAAGAGCCGCTTTAGTTCGGCGGCCGGCAGCGCCACCGGGACTGAAGGCATGTAATTTGACACGGCGCGTAAGCGGCGGGTGCAGCGAAGGAAAGCAGGTTCCTCACCCGCTCTTCGCGCGGGTGAGAAATCACATTATCAAGGGCGCGGCACGATCAGGGCACGATAATTCTGCTCTCGGCTTCTTCCGGACGAATCACACCCGATTGTTTCTCAGGAAACTGATCGCGCAGGAAATCGATAAAAGCGCGCGACTTCGGCCTGCCCGAGGTCCGTCCCTGCGCCAGCCGCAGAAGAAAGACGACGGCGCGCAAGACATCGGCGTCGCGCAGGCTTGAGTAACCCATGCGCTTGACTTCGACGTCGCGATATTCTTTCACCATCTGCTCAATCTGCGCCGCGATGGCGTGCTGGGCGCCGCTGGTCAGCGGCTGCTCGTAGTGCAGGCC
>DATLKM010000091.1:0-17123 GCA_035538435.1 Binatia bacterium | reverse complement strand
CCGATCTTTTCTCACCCGCGCTTCACGCCCGTTCGGAATGAGAACGGTTTACGGCACGGACGCCGTTTCTCTCGGGCTGTGTGGAAAAGCTATCATTGGTGAAACAGGGGTTCCCATGCGCAATTGCACTCTGATTTTCATTTCCTTTCTTTTCGCGCTAATACCGCTCTCTGTTTCCGGTCAGCAGATTCAGGGCGACTATCTGGAGACGCGAAGCGCCGATATTTATACCGGACAATGCTTCGCGAACGGCGAAGTGAATTTGGTGGGGAATGAAGCGATTCTGGCGTGGCATGTGCGCAGCGGAAGCTGGAATGGCGTCGCGTTGGACGGGCTCAGCATTGCCGCCGCGGTGCGGGCGAAGGGAACGCTGGGTGATCCGTACGAGAATCCTTATCCGGCCAGGGCGGTGTTGCTGGTTGACGATAAGGCCAGCCCGGAGCAGCAAGCGGCGCTGGTGAGTTTTGCCCAAGAGATGGGCGGGGAGTTGCTGAAAAATGTGGAGCGGGTGATTGCGGTGCAGTCGGAGTTTGCCGTGAATCCGGCGCGGCACGGTTCGGCCATGCTGCGGGCCGGGCAGTTTGCCATGGTGCAGACGCGGTCGATTGGCGATCAGGATCATTTGTGCGGCAATGAAATGACGTTTTATCCTCCGCTGACCACGCTCTCGCACGCCATGCCCGCGGTGGCTCTGACCGATTCTTACACCGGCCCGGGGCTGGATGAGTCGTGGAACCTGCACGGCAAGCGCAGCGCGTTTGTGGGCACTTTTCAGCATTGAGGCGGGTTTTGGAGTTCCCGCGGAACTATCGATTCAGCCCGGCTTTCTTTTTTCCTGCCGCGGCCATCCCGTGGACTACAATGACGCTTCAGCCTGGCTATGAGCACTCCGATCGGTCTTTGGAAACAGTGGGAAGGAAAAGTCGTTGCAGAAAAATTCCAGTTGCGGCAGTGGCTGGGAGGGTCCGATCACAGCGCCGTTTTCCTGACTGAAAATGCCGCGGGGCAGAAGGCGGCCATCAAACTCATCGCCGACGACGGGCCTGAATCGCTGAATCGGCTGTCGGCAGCAAGAACGCTTGCGCATCCTCACCTGATCCGCCTCTTCGACTGCGGGCGCGGCGAAATCGACAGCACGGCTTTTCTCTACATGGTGATGGAATTCGCCGAGGAGAATCTCTCGGAAATTCTGCCCGTACGGGCGCTATCGGCGGAGGAAGCGAAACAGACGTTGCGGCCGGCGGTTGAGGCGCTCGGGTTTCTGCACAAGTCCGGCTTCGTACACGGGCACATCAAGCCTGCGAACATCCTGGCGGTCGACAATCAATTGAAAATTTCTTCGGATGGGATAGCCAGGAGCGGCGAGCGTGGCTTCGCCTGGCGGAGTCCTTATGATGCGCCTGAGACGGCGTCTTCGGGCGCGTCGAGCGCCGGGGATATATGGTCACTGGGTGCGACTCTGCTGGCGGTGTTAACGCAGAAAGAGCCGAGTGCAAGCTCAAGACAAGAGGTTCCCCGAACAATTCCCGAGCCGTTGCGCGGAATCGTGCAGGAGTGCCTGCTCAATAATGCTGCGGAACGATGCACGGCCGACGGGGTCTTAAGCCGATTGAGCCCGCCGATGCCTTCTGCCGCGGTGAAGGTTGATCAGACCACGGCAAGAGCAAGCAACTCAGCGACGGAAGCCGATGCTACACGGCCGAACGTGCGACGGTGGATTTTTATTTCCATCGTGGTTGCGGTGATTGCCGTTTCGTTGCTGGCGGCGAAATTTATCGGGCATCGTCCTGCGGTCCCTGCGCCCGGAGGGCAACAAGTAAATGAAGCGCCGGCGACTCCTGCGGCGCAGTCGCCGGCGCCGTTTGCGGTGCAGAAGGGACTGGTTAAGGGCGGCGTTCAACACCAGGAACCGCCGGACGTTTCGCGCAGCGCGTTGAATACCATCAGCGGGCGGATCAAGATCAAAGTGCAAGTTTCGGTAGACGCTAACGGCGACGTTACAACGGCCAGGATTACGACGTCGGGCTCGAGCCAGTATTTTGCCGGCAGGGCGCTGCTGGCGGCCAAGAAATGGAAATTTAACCCTCCGCAGCAGGATGGAAATCCCGTAGCCAGCGAATGGAGCTTGCGGTTTGAGTTCGGGAGAAGATCGACGCAGGCGAGCGGAGTGGAGATGCGGCCGTAAATTGATCACGGGCGCGGTTTCAGAACTGCGGATTCGAACCTGCGATGTCCGGCTGGATGTTTGTCTCATGCGCGCGCCCCGCGGCGCATGAAATCCCTTGCTCCGGCTGTAGAACGGGTACGATGACAACTCTCAGGCACGTACCGCCAATTCAAAAAATCGAGATCTACTCAAGCGCCAGTATTACTCGCCCCGAAGCTTCTGAAGCTTCCATACAATCTGGCGCAGCATGCCCAAGAAAAATTCGGCGTCGCCTTGTGCCCAGCGCAGGCGCAGAATCAAGCGGCGGACTGCCGACTGAAACGAGTCGGAAGTATTCAGCTTGGGAAATTCCGATTCGCGAAGGGCGGTAAGCAGCGTCTCGTAGATGCGCTCGGTGTCAGCGGCGGAGGCCTGACTTCCCTGCCCCGTTTCTGCAAGCGCGGCGGGATCGCGTGCAAGTTCGTATAAGCAGATGGCCACGGCCTGGCCGAGATTCATGGACTCGTGCTCTTCGCGCGTGGGAATGCGGAGCAGCCAGTGGCAATGACTCATGTCGCGATTGGAGAGGCCGAATTTTTCCGATCCGAACAACAACGCGCAGGGCGCCGAGAGAAGATGGGCGCGAATGTGCGGCGCGGCGGCCTCAAGCCGCTCCAGGGAATGTTGCAGGTCGCGATGACCGATGGACGTGGTTCCGACGACCAGAGAACAGTCGGCAACGGCTTCGGCGACGGTTGCGAATTTCTCGGCGGAGGCCAGAACCGGGGCCGCTCCCACCGCGGAGCGCGCACCCTCGAAGGCGACATCGTAGGGATTGACGACGCGGAGATGGCGGAATCCGAAATTGCTCATAGCGCGGGCGGCCGCGCCGATGTTGAGGGGATTGCGGGCGTCGACGAGCACGACGCGCAGTTGGTCGAATTCGGCGGGAGCGGGCAAAGAGTATTTTACGGCAGCGTTTAGGCGGCAGCCATTGCCGGCGCATATTGCGGTTGTCCTCGATCGAATTACAGAGAGCCTGCCGACCGCAAAGGGCGCGGTCCTCAAGATGACAAACTCAAGTGCCTTTCCCTCAACACCTAACTGCTAGCACGCCTGCTGCCGTAGAGCCTTTTTACTCTCCGGAGAACTTGTAAAAACTTTGTCAAACGATTGTCGACAGGCCGAAAATAGGAGGGAAACGTTGTAAGCTTCGGGTTGACCGGGCCAAAAGGGGGCGCAGCGGCGGTTCATGCCGAGGCAAAGAAAATTGAGCCCGGACCAGCTGAGGAAATTATGGGGCAAATTGCGACGCCACCAATCGCCGCCAAAATGGCCGATCCCGTGAACGCCATCCGGCCGATGGGAAGAATCCTGGTTGTAGAGGACGATCCGGCGGTACAGAAAGCGCTGAAGCGGCTGTTTGAATCGGAAGGCTACGCGGTGGAAGTGCAGGGCAACGGCAAGTCGGCGCTGGAAAGCTTTTCGGCGGCGCCGCCCGCGGTCATTATTCTGGATCTGCGCCTGCCCAAACTTTCCGGCAGCGATTTGTGCAAAGAAATCAAGGCGCAGGCGCCGACTTTGCCGATCGTAGTGCTCAGCGCGACCAGCGATGTGTCGGACAAGGTCCTGCTGCTGGAACTGGGCGCGGACGATTACGTAACCAAGCCGTTCAGCCCGCGGGAACTGCTGGCGCGGGTGCGGGCGGCGCTGCGCCACACCTCACGCACCGCGAATGTGAGCCGGGTCACCTTCGACAACATTTCGGTCGACTTCAAGAAAATGGAAGTGCTGCGCGACAGCAAGATCGTGGTGCTGACCGCGCAGGAATTCAAGACGCTGCAATTCCTGGTGCAGAATGTGGACCGGGTCATCAGCCGCGATGAATTGCTGAACGAGGTCTGGGGCTACCAGAATTATCCCTCCACGCGCACCGTGGACAATCACATTCTGAAGCTGCGCCAGAAACTGGAACGCGACCCGGCCAGCCCCGTACACTTCCGCACGGTACACGGCATGGGCTATAAGTTTGTGCGCTAGGACATCTTGGCTTCAACATCCGAACCCGTCTCGCAACCTCTACCTGGATACTCCGGCAGCGCGCTGGTGCACCGGACGCGCCTGCGCACGCGTTTCCTGCTGTCGATGGTGCTCATCACCGCCAGCCTGACCGCGCTGTCCCTGCTGGTAGTGCGGCATTCGGTGCAGAAGCACGTGCGCGAAGGGATTGTGCAGGACCTAGGGAACTCGGTCACGACGTTCCAGAATTTTCAACACGACCGCGAATTGATGCTGACGCATTCCGCCGAACTGGTGGCTTACTTGCCGATCACGCGGGCGATCATGACCGCGTCCGATCCGGCGACCATTCAGGACGCCTCGAAGGATGTGTGGCTGCTGACCGGCAGCGACCTGCTGGTGCTGGCCGACCGGGCGGGAAAAGTGGTTGCCCTGCACACCAAGTCCCCTGGGTTTGCCCGCGATGCGGCGCAGCAATATTTTGAGCGCTCGTTGACCGAAGAGGACTCCAGCCACTGGTGGTTTGACGCGCACCACCTTTATCAGACGTTTGTGCAGCCGGTTTATTTCGGCTCGCGGACGGAGGGGCCGCTGCTGGGATTTCTGGTGATCGGTTACGAAATCGATAACCGGCTGGCGCGGGAGGTGAGCCGGGTTTCGGGCAGCGATGTGGCGTTTTCCTACGGCAACGAAGTGGTGGCGACCACGCTGTCAGCCCCGCAAGTTCAGGATGAAAGGCTGCGGGCGCTGGCGGCGGGGTCGCTGCAAGGCGATCCGCAGAACGTAGAAGTAGGCAGAGAGAACTTTCTCGCGACTTCGCTCGATCTTTCCGGCGCGCAGTCCGTTCCTGTGCGCCTCACCGTGCTGGGTTCCTACGATAAAGCGGCAAGATTCCTGCTGAACCTGAATCGGCTGCTGGTTTTGCTGGGCCTGACGGCCGTTCTGGTGGGCAGCGCGCTGGTATTTCTGATCTCGCACACCTTTACCCGGCCGCTGGCGAACCTGGTGGAGGGAGTGAGGGCGCTGGAACACGGTGATTTTCATCATCCGCTGGACGCGCGGGGCAGCGACGAAGTCGCCGAGTTGACTTCAGCGTTCGACCGCATGAGGGCGAGCCTGTTGAAGACGCAGGCGGCGCTGCTGGAATCGGAGCAACTGGCGACCATCGGGCGGATGGCGAGTTCGATTTCGCACGACCTGCGGCACGCGCTGGCGGCGGTGGTGGCGAATTCGGAGTTTTTGTGCGACGGGCGGCTGACCTCGGCGCAGCGCGAGGAACTGTATCAGGAAGTGCGGACGGGCGTGAATCAGATGACCGATCTGATCGATTCGCTGCTCGAGTTCGCGCGCACGCGGGAGTCGTTGACGCCCAGCTATGCCAGCATTCAGGAAACCGTGCAGCGGGCGATGCAGGCGGTACGGCTGCACCCGCGCCACCAGGGCACTCCCATCGAGGTGCATAATAATGGGTCGAGCCTGGCGTGGTTCGATTCGCGCAAGCTGGAGCGCGCGCTCTATAACCTGCTGCTGAATGCCTGTGAGGCAGCGCCTCCGGTCGATGGCAGAGTGGTAGTCACGATCGAGCGGAACGGGGCGGGCGTGGCCGTTTCCGTGTCCGACAACGGGCCCGGCATTGCGGAAGCGATCCGCGAAAAGCTGTTTCACCCATTCGTGAGTTTCGGCAAAGAGAACGGCACCGGGCTTGGCCTTACCGTCGTGCAGAAAATTGTGCAAGACCATGGCGGCGAGGTCACGATGGAACGGACGGCAGACTCCCGTACGGTCTTTCGCATTGCCTTGCCCGGGCGGGGCGGGCAGCCCGGCGAACTGGGTGAAGATGAAGCGGCGGCCCGATCTTTATTACCCGTACCCGGATTATCCGTACCCGGCGATCATTCAACGGAACATTCAATTCGGCATTCGGATAGTTAATCTCCGTCTTGTGGCGTGCTGAATTCACGACGAATCCGGAGGCCGTGCAGGAGGAGGCGTGAAAATGCCCTGGACATTTGCCCTTCGTAGAAGCGGCCGGATGGCGGCCGTGTTTTTTTTCCTGACGGCGTGCCTTGCGGCACAGGAAACGGCGCCCGCGGGCGATCCCGCCGTTCGCGAATTAGGAGAGCAGGTGCGCGAACTGCGGACCATAGTCGAGCAGATGCGCGTGGAAAATGAACAATCGCGGGCGGAGATGCGGCAATTGCGCCAGGAACTCCAGGAGACGCGGCGAATGTTGACGCCCGGTGCGGCGGAAGATCGAGCGCGCGCGGCGTTGTCGGCCAATGCGGAGTCGAGCGCGGCTCCCGCCCAAAACGTTCCTGCGGGAACACCGGTCGATCTGGCAAGCCGGGTACAGAAGCTGGAAGAGTCGACGCAGATGCTGGGCTCGAAAGTGGATGAGCAATACCAGACCAAGGTGGAAACAGCGTCGAAGTACCGGGTGAGGCTTTCGGGAATCGCCCTGATGAATCTGTTCCATAACGTGGGGGCTTCCGACAACATGGATCTGCCCAGCTATGCGGAGCCGGTCCAGATGGGGACGAACCAGGCGAACTTTGGGGCCACGCTGCGGCAAACGGAAATCGGCCTGGAGGTTTTTGGACCAACCCTAGCGGGAGCGAAAAGCTCAGCCAATGTGGTGTTCGATTTTGCCGGGGGATTTCCTAATGCGAACAACGGAGTGAATTTCGGACTGGTGCGCATGCAGACGGCGAGCGCGCGGCTGGACTGGAAGCAGACTTCGTTGATTGCGGGCCAGGACTCGCTGTTCATTTCTCCGCTTTCTCCGACTTCGTTTGCTTCCCTGGCGATTCCGGCATTTGGAAACGCCGGCAACCTGTGGGGCTGGATACCGCAGGTGCGACTGGAACACCGGTTCCAACTTTCCGATCAGCAGACGGTCACCGTGCAAGGAGGAATTCTGGACAATCTCGATTGGGAGCAGCCGGCGACGCAATATTTCAGGATGGCGCAGGCGGGCGAACAATCGGGGCAGCCTGCCTACGCAGTGCGAACGTCGTGGTCGCGGCCGATGTATGGACATCCGCTGGGACTTGGGGTGGCAGGCTATTATGGCCGGCAGAATTGGGGATGGGACCGCTATGTGGATGCATGGGCGGCAATGGCCGACTGGCAGATTCCCCTAGCTCCCCGCCTGAGCCTGTCGGGCGAATTTTACCGGGGCCGGGGCGTGGCCGGGCTGGGCGCGGCCATCGGACAAAATATTCTGTGGGGCGGAAATCCATTGAATCCGTTTACCCCGATTCGCGGGGTGGATTCGGCGGGCGGATGGTCGCAACTGAAATTGCAACTGACGCACAAACTGGAAGTGAACGGAACGTTCGCGCAGGACGACGTGTTCTCCAGTGACGTTCTCGGATTCACGAACGATGCGGACAACTTCGGCAGTCCGATCTTCAGCCGAAACCGGGGAGCGCTGGGCAATTTTGTGTACCGCCCGAGATCGGACCTGTTGCTTTCGGCGGAATTCCGGCGGTTCCACACGCTCACGTTCTTCGATGGCGGCAACAAAACGAACCAGGTGAATCTGGCCATGGGAGTGCTGTTCTGAATATGCCGTTCGCGACCATATCTCGAAGGGTTGCCGTTCTGTTGCTGACGAATTTCTGCCTGCTGACTTCGGCGCAGAATTCCGAACTCAAGGGCAAAGTGGAGCTAGTGCGGGCGGGCCACCGCGTGCACGATGCTTCGAAGGTAGTGGTGTGGCTCACGCCGTTGGGAAGTACTCCCGCGCCCGATCCGCCGGTACAGTCGAGAGGCGAAATTCCGAAGCTGGTGCAGCGGGACAAAGCCTTTCATCCCTCAATGGTGGTGATTCCAGCGGGGGGCAAAGTCGAGTTTCCCAACCAGGACCCGTTCTTCCACAACGTTTTTTCGCTTTTCGACGGGAAGAAATTCGACCTGGGCCTGTATGAGAGCGGCAGCACGCAGTTTGTGCAGTTCGACAAGCCGGGCATTTCCTACATCTTCTGCAATATTCACGCCCAGATGAGCGCGGTGGTGATTGCGCTGAACACGCCTTATTTCGCGACTTCAAACTGGCGGGGAGAAATCAGCGTTCCTAACGTGACCCCAGGCCGTTATCAGATGCATGTTTTTCATTCTTCGGTTTCGCCGGAGAATTTACGGCTGGCGGAGCGCGAAATTACGGTTTCTGCCGGACAAACCTTCCTCGGCAACCTGAGCCTTGAAGAATCGGACCTGGAGCTTGCGCACAAGAATAAGTATGGCCGCGATTATGACCGGCCCGATCCGGACAATCCCGCTTACGCGCGCCCGTAAGGCGCCTGCCGAATAATTCGGATCTTCGCCATGCGCGTGCGTTTCCAACGCAACCGAACTGCGCGCCTTCGCATCAGTAGCAGCGTCTATCTCCAGCGCGAGGCCAAGCAATGCCGCAAACTTCCAGCGGGACCATTCCCCTTCGCAACTTCGGCCGCACCGGCGTAAAGATTTCCGCCCTGGGATTCGGAGGGCACCACATCGGCGACGCCCCCGACGAGCGAACGGCCGTCCAGATGGTCCACGAAGCCGTCGACGGAGGAATTACTTTCTACGACAACTGCTGGGAATACCGCAGAGGCAAGACGGAAGTGTGGATGGGCGCCGGCTTGAAGGGACGGCGCGACAAAGTTTTTCTGATGACGAAAACTTGCCCGCACGGGCGCGATGCCAGCGTGGCGCTGGAGATGCTGGAGGAGTCGCTGCGGCGCTTGCAGACCGACCATCTGGATCTGTGGCAGGTGCATGGCATGGGGTTCGAGAACGATCCGGAATTGTTCATCCGAAAGAACGGCGCAGCCGAGGCCCTGGAGAAGGCGAAAAAAGAGGGGAAAACGCGCTTTGTCGGATTCACCGGGCACAAAGATCCCAAGGTGCATCTGGCCATGCTGGCCACCGGCTTCCCATTCGATTCGGTGCAGATGCCGCTGAATGTCTTCGACCATCACTTCAAGAGCTTTGAGAAACAAGTTCTGCCGGAATTGAACAAGCGCGGCATCGCGGCCCTGGGGATGAAGCCGCTGAGCGGGCACGGCGACGCCATCCGGCAGGGCGTGATCACCGCCGAAGAGTCGTTGCGCTACGCCATGAGCCTGCCGGTGACCACGACGATCACAGGAATCGACAGTCTGGAAGTGCTGCACCAGAACCTGCGCATTGCGCAAAACTTTACCCCGATGGGCGAAGCCGAAATGAACGAACTTCGCGAGCGCTGCAAGCCGGAGGCGGGAGATGGGCGCTTCGAGGTCTACAAGCTGTCGTTGCGATTCGACAATCCCGAAGCGCGGCTGGCGCACGGCTTCCCGATCGACACGCAGCAATCCGAAGTGAAAGACATGCTGGGAGAGCAAACCAACACGGGGCATCCTTTCCCGGAAAAACTGTGCTAGGAGCGACACCATGAGCGGGAACACGGAGTGGAACCGGCGCAGCTTCCTGAAAGGCGCTGCTGTTCTGGGAGCGACACCGCTTCTTGCTGGAGGAAACATGGCCGAGACGAAAAAAGATGACGGGCAAGAAATTCCTTCCGGCAGCGTGCCCAGGAAAACGCTGGGGCGGACCGGCGTGCAGGTTTCGGCGATGGGGCTTGGCGGGTACCACATGGGCTCGGTGGCGACGGATCAACTGGCGATGGAGATCGTGGCCAAGGCGATGGACCACGGGGTGAACTTCTTCGATAACGCCTGGGAATATCACGACGGACTGAGCGAAGAACGCATTGGCAAGGCGCTGAGAGGCAAGCGCGATCAGGCGTTTGTGATGACAAAGGTGTGCACGCACGGACGGGACAAGAAGGTCGCCATGCGGATGCTGGAAGAATCATTGCGGCGGCTGCAAACCGACCATCTTGACCTGTGGCAGATTCATGAGGTGGTGTATGAGAACGATCCTGACCTGATTTTTGCGCCCGACGGCGCAGCCGAGGCGCTGCTGGAAGCGAAACAGCAAGGCAAAGTGCGGTTCATCGGATTTACCGGCCATAAAGACCCTGAGATTCATTTAAAAATGCTGTCGCATGACTTTCCTTTCGACGCGGTGCAGATGCCGCTGAATTGTTGCGATGCGACCTTCCGCAGTTTTGAAACTCATGTGCTGCCCGAGGCCACACGGCGGGGCATTGCGGTCCTGGGCATGAAAAGCCTGGGCGGCAGCGGCGAACTGGTAAAGCATGGAGCGGTGACTGCCGAGGACGGGCTGCGCTACGCGATGAGCCTGCCGGCAGCGACGACCATAAGCGGCGTCGATACCATGGAAGTGCTGGAGCAGAACCTGAGAGTGGCGGTAAATTTCCAGCCTTTGGATGCGGCGGCCATGCAGTCCCTGCGCGACCAGTGCCGCTTTCTCGCCTCCGACGGGCGGCTGGAACTTTTCAAGATGACCAAGAAATACGACGGCAAAATCGGACGCGAGCAGCACCACTTCCCTACCGAGCAGCAATTGCCCTTGTAAGCTTCTGCCGGCAACATCCTAAAGACGGGTTCCTCACCGATCTTTCGGGTCGGTTCGGAATGACATCCGACAGCCGTCGGGTGAACAACGGATTTCGGGCGGCGTGTGATATCTTCTAGGCTTACTATAAATCAGCAAGGTTGGAGGAATGAACTTATGGCACAAGTGAAGATCACGGTCCGCCCGAACGGGCCCTACCGCGTGGAAGCTGCCGAAGGCGTGATCGAACTGGTGGATGTTAATGGCACCGCTTATGACCTGACCGGCAAGCCGGCGTTTTCTCTTTGCCGCTGCGGCGGATCGGTGAACAAGCCATTCTGTGACGGCACGCACAGCCGCATCGGGTTCCAGGGCGCGGAGCTTGCGGTGAAGAAATCTGAAGGCTAGCTGGCACGGCTTTTTTACCACCTCACCATGCCCGAATTCAGCGACCGCGAACTGGGGATGCACCGGCGCATCACGCGCCGGGATTTTCTTAACGGCGCAGCACTGACCATTGGCGCGGCCATCGCGCCCGCGCATTTATTCGCGACGAGTCAAGAGCCACAAAATTCAGCCGACTATTATCCGCCCGCGCTGACCGGGCTGCGCGGCAGCCACGCCGGATCGTTCGATGTGGCGCACGCGCTGCGCGATGGGGCGTTTTGGGACTCGGCCGGCAAGCCGATCGAAACCGGCGAAGCCTACGACCTGGTGGTGGTGGGCGGAGGCATCAGCGGACTGGCGGCGGCGCATTTTTTCCGCAAGGCCCAGGGGGCGAGCGCGCGCGTCTTAATCCTCGACAATCACGACGACTTCGGCGGGCACGCCAAACGCAACGAATTCCGGGTTGGCGGCAAGACGCTGATCGGCTACGGCGGCACTTACTCGATTGAAAGTCCCGAGGCTTACAGCGCCGTAGCGAAAGGCCTGATTGAGGAGCTGGGCATTGAGGTTGCTGCATTTCCGAAATACCTGCAAAGAGATGTTTACGGATCGAGCGGGCGCTCGGCCAAAATCTTTTTCGATAAAGAGAATTTTGGGAGCGACAAGCTGGTCGACGATCCCTGGCCATTTCCGGGAGGAGAGACGTACGATCTTGCCGCCGCCGCGCCGGATGCGTGGACGCGCTTTCTTGCGGAAGCCCCGATTGCGGAACAAGCGCGAAAAGATGTGGCGCGAATTTTCCGTGAGAAAGCGGATTATCTGCCTGCGCTGAATTCCGAGCAGAAGCGCGACCGGCTGGCGCGCATCAGCTATGCTCAGTTCCTGACCGAACTGGCGGGCGCTCATGCGGATGTGGTCCGGGTTTATCAGTCGATTTCCGAACCGCTGTTTGGAGTCGGGATTGAGGCGATTGCCGCGCTGGACGCAGCGGGAGCGGGATATCCCGGGTTCGACGGGATGGGGATTGTGGCCGAGGGTCTGGAGAACGAGCGCAAATATTTTTTCCACTTTCCCGATGGCAACGCGAGCGTTGCGCGGCTGCTGGTGCGGCAGATGATTCCGGAGGCGATGCCGGGGCAATCTGCGACTGATGTCGTCAGCGCGCGGGCGGGTTACGCGAAGCTGGACCGGGACGGATCTCCAGTTCGGATTCGGCTAAGCAGCACGGCGGTGCGGGTCAGAAACGTTGGGAACGCCGCGAATGCAAGCGAAGTGGAAGTGAGTTACGCCACAGGCAACAAGCTATATTCGGTCAAGAGCAAGTGCGCGGTGATGGCCTGCTGGAACCAGATGATTCCCTTCCTGTGCGAAGAACTGCCCGATGCGCAGAAGGAAGCGCTCGCGGATGCAACGAAAGTGCCGCTGCTCTACAGCAATGTTGCGCTCAAGAATTGGAATGCGTTCCAGAAGCTGGGGGCGAATTCGATTTATGCTCCGTCGGGTTATCACACCTATATCGACGTGGATTTGCCGGTAAGCATGGGAGAGTATCGATGCTCGCAGAATCCCGACCAGCCGGTGGTACTGCATTTGAGCAAATCGCCGTGCAAAGCGGGAAAGCCGGCGCGGGCGCAGCATGTCGCCGGGCGCATTGAGCTTTACAACACGGCCTTCGAAACGATTGAGCGAAAGATTCGAGAGCAGTTGGCGCGTACGCTGGGGCCGGGAGGGTTCGATCCGGCGCGTGATATCGCCGCGATTACGGTGAACCGCTGGCCGCACGGCTACGCTTACGAATACACCAGCTTGTGGGACAAGTTCGTTCTCGACGGCGGCGAGACGCCATGCGAGCGGGCGCGAAAGCCGTTTGGGCGGATTGCGATTGCGAATTCCGACGCCGGCGCTTCCGCTTACACGAATACGGCTATCGATGAGGCGTGGAGAGCAGTGAACGAACTGGTAAAAGCTCACAGCGCTTAAGACGCGTCTTACTTCAACTGTTCGGCTTTCTTTCTAGCTTCTTCCGCCTCTTGTGTCATGCCTTTTGCCGCGTAAGCTTGCGCGAGCTGGTCTTCAATTTCCCGGCTGTCGCCGCTTTGTTGCCGCTCTTTCAAGAAAGCGGCGACGGCGTCGTCGTAGTTCTTTAATCTCACGTCCGAAAGACCGAGATCGTAGTTCACGCCGGCAAGCTGAGGATCGAGGCGCGCCGCGGTCTTGTACTCGTCGATGGCGGCCTGATCGTTGTGCTGGCCGGCCAGGGACAATCCCATGCCGTAATGCGCGTCGGCACTGTTCGCATCCTGGGTGATGGCTTGCGAGAAGGCGGCCTGCGCGTCCGGTGCGCGGTCCTGGTTCAGATACAACATTCCGAGATCGATCCGCGCCTCGTTGTTGCGGGGATCGATTTCAAGGGCGCGCTGCAATTCATTTTCCGCGGGCCCGAACTGCCGCTGCTGCATATAGGCCTTCGCCAGCGCGATGTGAGCGGGGACGAATTTCGGTTTCTGCCTGACCAGCCTTTGCAGTTGCGCAACCACGTTTGTGGGATTGTAGATGGGCGAATCGGTAGCGCGGCCCAGACGCAGCGGAAAACCGTAATGAGCCGCCAGCGCGGCAGCGCCGCCGGCCAGGGAACTCAGCACTAAAACAAAAATGGCGGCCCGCCGAAGTGCAGGGCCATGAGGAGCTGCCACCGCGATGAGCGCTCCCAGGATCAATCCAGTAATCAGCCCGCCGATATGCGCGGCATTGTCGGTGACGCCGGAAGCCGCGCCGAAGATCAAATTGAACACGACGAAAATCATCAGGCTGCGAAGCGTGCCGGAGAGGGCCGCGCGCGGAAGGGAAAATTCTCCGAGCTTGAAGGCCGCGATGAGCGCACCGGCCAGGCCGAAGATTGCGCCGGATGCGCCGACGCTGAGTACGTGCGGGTTCCAGATGACGCTGGCCAGGCTGGCGCCCAGACCGCAGGTGAGATAGAGCACAAAGAACGTTCCGCGCCCATAGAGCGATTCGCTGAGCGCGCCCAGGTCCCACAGGCACCACATGTTGAAAGCGATGTGCAACAGGCCGCCGTGGACAAAGACGCAGGTAAGCAGGCGCCACCATTCGCCGGAAAGCGTGAGTTCGCCTGCGTTCGCTCCCCACCGTACGAGCAGTTCGCCTGTAAATTCCTGAAAGGGAGTGCCGGAGGAAAGGACCATCGCGAGATAGACGGCGATGTTGATGCCGAAGAAAACCTGAGTCAGCGAGATGGCCGATTCGCCGCGCCGGACCCAGGGCTGGCGAATGACGGGCTGGGGCGCGTCTTCAGCGAGTTCGCCGCGCTGCTGGGCTTCGTGCTGGACGCACCACGGGCAGATCTTTTTAATGGAGAAGCCGGAGAGCTGCCGGCCACAACGAATGCAGTTTGCCATGGGGTAATAAAAGATTATCAGCAGTTTGAGGCGTACGGGAAAGCGGCGACCGCCAGCTGCCGAGTTTCACTCGACTGGACAGCCGGGGGGCGGCTGTCCCTACATATAGCTGTCCTTACATATACATGAGTTGTCAGTGGATCGTTTTCGTCTTCCGCGACATGTAATCCATCAGCAGATATTGGCCCAGCGTGTACGGCGTGGTGAAGTACGCTTTGCCGCGGCACATCTCCGTGACTTTTTGCACGAATTGAACCAGGCCGTAATCCGAAGCGAGCATGAAGGTGTTGATCAGCACGCCGGCGCGCTTGCATTTGGAGACTTCTTCCAGCGTCTGGCTGACGACAAGAGGATCGAGACCGAAGGCGTTTTTGTAGATGCGGCCGTCTTCCAAGGTGAGCGCGGAAGGCTTGCCGTCGGTGATCATGACAATCTGTTTCATGTCTTTGCGCTGGCGTTGCAGAATGCGTTGCGCCAGCCGGAGGCCTTCGCGCGTGTTGGTGTAATACGGCCCCACTTTGATGCGCGCGAGTTGCGACAGCGGCACCTCTTCGGCGGAGTCGTGAAAGAGCACGAGCGAAAGCGAATCGCCGGGATACTGCGTGCGAATAAGGTGGGACAACGCCATGGCGACTTTTTTCGCCGGCGTGAAGCGGTCTTCGCCGTACAGGATCATGGAGTGCGAGCAGTCGAGCATGAGCACCGTGGCACAGGAAGATTGATACTCGCACTGGTGGACTTGCAGGTCGGAATATTCGATGTTGAGCGGCAGCGACAGACCTTCCCGCTGAATCGCGCTCGATAGTGTAGCCGTGATGTCGAGATTTAAAGTGTCGCCGAATTCGTAAGTCTTGGCCGAACCGCTGGTCTCAATGCCGGTGGCGAGATCGCGCGTGTCGTGGCGCCCGAAGCTGGATTTGCCGAGCGAGCCGAGAAGATTGCGCAGAGCTTTGAAGCCGAGAAAGTCGAGGCTTTTATCGGTGACTTCGAATTTGGCCTGCGGAGCGTTTTCGCCGGCCTGCCCGCCGACGCTCGACTGGCGCGAGGGATCGTGAGGCTGGGCTTCATCAGGGCGATCGACCGAAATGTAATCCTGCTGCTGCATGCGCTCGATGAGTTTTTCAATCAGCTCTTCCATCTCACCGTTCATGGCCATTTCCAACATGCGCTCGCGCATGTCTTCGTCGAACTGGTCGCTGTCGAGAAGGGCCTGCTCGATGGCGCGCTTCAAATCTTCGAGCGACTGCTCGCCGTCGGGCATTTCAAACCACATGTCGCTATTGAATCCGCTTTGCAGAAGATAGTCGGAAAGCGCGCTAAGCAGGTCTTCGAGACTCATTTCTCCGGCGGGGTCGGGGACGTATTTGGAGTAACGGATGCGTTTCATAACTGCGTCGTTGGTCGTCGGTCGTCGGCTGTCGGTTGTGGTGGTCGGCCAGGCCGCGTGGCCGACGACCGGCAACCGGCGACGATTTAATTGAACTGCCTTCTTTGCCGGTACGGCCGGTCTTCCACCTCGAAGGTCTTTTCGCACCCGGGCTCCTGCTTCTTCTCGCCCGCTTTGAAGACACGCTCTTCGTTGCGGCCGATGCGCTTGTGCGCGTGCAGGCCTTCGAGAATGAACTCTGCCGCGGAAACTTGCCGCTCCGCGCTTTCTTTTGTGGTGACGCCGAGCGCGGTCATCTTGTCGATCAAACCTTGAATGCCCTTCAAGTTTTCCAGCGCCTCTCCGGCAGAGATCGAATCGGAAAGCTGAATCTCTCCGCCCAGATCGAACCATTGCACGACCTGCTGCATGTTCGCGCCGGTGAAGTATTCGTCGTAGGTTTTGGCGAGGGCCAGGCGAATGAGTTCGCGCGAAACCTGGTCGGCGCCTTTCATCTCGCCTTCGTATTCCAGTTCGAGCTTGCCAGTAATCGCAGGCAGCGCGGCGTATACGTCGCTGACCCGCGGCACGACCAGCTTCTCAGCGTTGCGAATGGCGCGGCGCTCGGCGTTGGAGACTACGTTCTCCATGGCCGAAATCGGCAGGCGCTGGCTGACGCCCGAGCGCTTGTCGATTTTTTTGTCTTCGCGGGCGGCGAAGGCGATGCGTTCGATCACCTGCTGAATGTAAGCCGGCAGGTGAAGCTCATGCCCGTTGCGCCGGGACGAATCGCGGGTGACCCAGGCTTCCTGCGCGGTGATGGCGATGCCTTCGTCGACGGTGGCCGGATAATGCGTGCGAATCTCCGAGCCGATGCGGTCTTTGAGCGGCGTGATGATTTTTCCGCGCGCCGTGTAGTCTTCGGGATTCGCGCTGAAGACGATGGCGAGATCGAGCGGCAGACGGATGGGATAGCCCTTAATCTGGACGTCGCCTTCCTGCATGATGTTGAACAAGCCGACCTGAATTTTTCCGGCCAGGTCGGGAAGTTCGTTGATGGCGAAGATGCCGCGGTTGGCGCGTGGCAGCAAACCGTAGTGGACGGTGAACTCGCTGGAAAGTTCGTGCCCTCCGCGGGCGGCCTTGATGGGATCGATGTCGCCGATCAGGTCGGCGATGGTCACGTCGGGCGTAGCCAGCTTTTCTACGTAGCGATCCTCGGGGGTCACGTACGCAATCGGAGTGGCGTCGCCAAGCCGGGCGATCTCTTCGCGGCAGCGGCGGCAAAGCGGCGCATAGGGATTATCGCGAATTTCGCAACCGGCAACGTAGGGCATTTGCG
>DATLKM010000090.1:0-5048 GCA_035538435.1 Binatia bacterium | reverse complement strand
AGCTGTTAGAATTTTTGAGCGAGGCTGTCTAGTGTTTTCTCTTTTCGCAAGCGCGGCTGTTCGTGGAGAGTCTGAAACTGGCGCGCCTGCAATTTATTGGCGGTTTATTAGCGGTTTCTGCCCGATTGCGAGCAGTCAGGGTCACATAGAGCAGGTTGTGCAGTATATGCAACTCGTGCAGAGCCGCATAAACACTGGCGATTGCGCATCTCGTTGATTTGGCGAGTGGGGACGTAGTTCAGTTGGTTAGAACGCTGCCCTGTCACGGCAGAGGCCGCGGGTTCGAGTCCCGTCGTCCCCGCCAATTCTTTCAATCACTTGCAAGGAATTGGCAATTCGCGTCATGGTCCAATTTGGTCCACTTAGGCAAGTGCCTCTCCCTTGTTGAGTACCATCCGAACCAGTTTGCTTTGTGCCAGCCGCTTGTTTGGCATTCCCGCCTGAGCGTAAAGATCCAGCGTGATGCGACTGTTCGCATGACATAGGAGCTCCTGGCAGAGCCAGCTGAGTAGTGCCTGGTGAGGTTCCAGATCGGCGGCAGTCGAAAAAACGGAGCCCGGGCGTACCAATCTGGCTGACAATGGACTACATGACAAATCCATCGAGCGCTTGCATCGATCCGGATAGTGGAGCTGAGCCGGTAACTCGCCGAAGATTTATTGGCACGGCGGCCGCACTATCCAGCGCAGTCTTTGCCCCATCGACCGTAGCGGGTGATGCAGAACCAGCCGAACAAATGCTCGCAGAAGAAATCCGGAAAGAAAAAATCCGAAGGGCGATGTTGGCCGGGCCGCCGTCCGTGACGGCTGAAGCCACCGTCGCAGAAATGGATCATCTGGGAAATTTGACTGTTCTTCGTCCCGGCAAGAACGAATGGGTCTGTGTGCCGGGTGACCAGAACATTGTCGGAAGGGCGGACATGGCGGTCGATCCGATCGGCATGATCTGGTGGAAAGACCTTTTCGCGCGGAAGCCCAAGCCTACCAACTCTTCGCCCGGCCTGACCTACATGCTGAACGGCGCCGCGCAGAGAAGTTTCACCGATCCATTCGATACGACGAGTCCTCCCATTCCGATCGGTCCGCACTGGATGATTCTCTGGCCTTTCGACGCGAAGGCTGCCGGGCTTTCGACTGTCATGCGGGACGCCGGAACCATGGTGATGTTTGCCGGGACTCCATACCAGCACCTGCATATTTGCGGGTCTCCTTGGGAGGGAAACGAGTACCGCCCTGGGGACCGGGGCATATGGACGATGAGATATGAGCGACCCTGACCAACATCAACCCGCCCGGGTAGGTTTCCGCATCGCGCTTCAGCTCCGTTCATGCTTCATGGCGCGAGCGAAACGTTCGGGCGTCAGCGTGTTTAGTACATCCGCCTTCGTCAGCCATGCGCGGCGGGCTTGAAGCACCCCGTAGCGGATTTTCTCCAGATGGGAAATGTGGTGCGAGTCGGTGTTGATGACGATCTTCACCCCGTGCTGCCGGGCCTGCCGCAGATGCACATCGTTCAGATCGAGGCGATCGGGATAAGAATTGAGTTCCATCGCGACCTTATTCGTTGCGGCCGCCGCTAGAACGGCGTCCATGTCGAATTGATAGGCGTCGCGCCGCAACTGAATGCGCCCCGTGGGATGCCCGATGATCGAAGTATTCGAATTGGATATGGCCTTCAGCAATCGATCGGTCATCTTGGCCGGCTCCTGATTGAAAACGGAGTGCACGCTGGCGATCACCAGATCCATCTGTGCCAGAACGTCGTCCGAAAGGTCGAGATCGCCATCGGCCAGAATGTCGACTTCGATCCCGGCAAATATCGTGATGCCCTCTATCACGTTATTGGCCTCGCGAATCTTTCGGATGTGGGCCACGGCCCTCGCGTCGTCCAATCCATTGGCGAAGGCCAGGTTCTTCGAGTGGTCGGTAATGGCCATGTATCTGTAGCCGCGCGCCTTGGCTGCTTCCGCCATTTCTTCGATGGTATTCCTGCCATCGGTTTCAACCGTGTGCATGTGCACATCGCCCTGGAGATCATCGAGTGAAACCAGGGTTGGAAGCGTATGGTTCGCCGCGGCGTCAATTTCGCCCAAATTTTCCCGCAGTTCCGGCGCAATAAAATCGAGGTTGAGCCGAGCATAAATTTCTTCTTCCGTTTTTCCCGCCACTGGCTGCCCGGTTTTCAGATCGGCAAGGCTGTATTCGTTCAAGGTGTAGCCCATTTTCAGGGCGCGCTGGCGCAGCGCCACGTTGTGTGCCTTCGATCCCGTGAAATATTGCATGGCCGCGCCGAACGATTCTGGTGGCAGCAAGCGCACATCCACCTGCATGCCGCTGCGCAGTTGAAAGCTGATTTTGTTGTCGCCCTGCGCAATGGTGCTCATCAGCGGAGGGTACTTGGCTACGTACTGCACAGCCAGCTTTCGCTCACCATCGTTACAGCACGCTGGTCCGGTCACCAGAATGTCGAGATCGCCCACGGTTTCCCGCCCGCGGCGCAAGGAGCCGGCAGGCGTGATTTTGTCGAATCCGGGATATTGCCTCAGGTATTCGGCCAACTTCGCCGCCTCCTGCTCGGCCCCGTCGATCAAAAATCTTCCGGAAATCCGCCGGTAATCTTCAATGGCCTTCAGCAGCTTCTGTTCGTGTTTCTCGCCCAGGCGGGGCAACTCGCGCAGTTTGCCCTCGCGCGCCAGTTTTTCAACGCCATCAACGTCGCTGACTTTGTACGCGCTCCAGATCAGCGCAATGGTCTTGGGGCCGAGTCCCTGAATTTTTAGCAGCTGCAACATCGAGGGGTGGTATTTCTCCAGCAACTCCGCCTGGATCTTCAGCGTTCCAGAAGTAAAGAGTTCCTGAAGATTTCCCAGCATTCCCTTGCCAATGCCCGAGATGGCCAGCACTTTCTTCGGCTCGCCAATAATGTCCCGAATCTGCTGGGAATGATTCTCGATCGCCTGGGCGGCGTTGCGATAGGAGCGAATGCGAAAAGAATCCTGTCCGTCGATTTCGAGCAAATCGGCGGTTTCGTACAGGATGTTGGCGATGGCCTTGTTATCCACGCCCCCAGATTAAACAAGAATGCCGTGGCTTGCCAGTTTGCGGGAGAAAAAACCGGTGGTTACAGGGAACAGAAACGTCTCTGCGTCGATCTGTGGTGAGAGCAGTCGGACAATTTCCATCGAACTGGAGGGACGATACCCTGTCAATTCTTCACAACGTTTGCCGCCTGCGGTCCTTTCGATCCTTCCGTAATCTCAAACTCCACTTGGTCGCCTTCCTGCAGGCTCTTGTAGCCCTCGGAAGATATGGCGCTGTAATGCACAAAAACATCGGGCCCATCTGCCCGTCCGATGAATCCGTAGCCTTTGGCATTATTGAACCACTTGACGGTGCCTTTCAGACGTTCCACGTAACCCCTTCTTTCCGCACGTCATCTGGTTGGGGGTACCGGACGTGCCTGCATACGATGCATTTTGTAGCGATAAGGATGGGGTGTCAAGGTAATCTGGGCCGGAAAAAACATTTAACCCGGCGCAACGGGGAGCTCAATTGAAGCTTGTGGGAATGAGGATTGGTCGGGAGCCTTCTAACCCGGCTTCGCTCAAATCTCGATATTTAGCGCAGCCTTACAGTTTATTCTTGCTTGTCATCTGATACTGAAGCCAGAGCACAGACGAAATCGTCTTGGCGTCGCGAATCGTGCCTTTCAGAACCATCCGTAGCGCGGTCGGCAAGGGCACAAGCTGGTAGTGGATGATCTCGTCCGCTTCTGGTTGAGCGCGGCCTTCTCGCAAGCCCGTCGCCAGGTAGACGGCCATAGTCTCAGCTACGAACCCCGGGCTGGCGAAGAAGTTGAAAATACGCCGCCATTCAGCGGCCGTGTAGCCGGTCTCTTCCAGCAATTCGCGCTTGGCGGCGGGCAGTTCTTTTTCCCCAGGATCAATGCGTCCCGCCGGCAGTTCCCACAAAAAATCGTTGGCGGCGTGGCGATATTGCCGCTCGAGAATAATGCGCGGCACAGGCCCGGATTGCTCTACGGCCAGAATGACGACTGAACCGGTGTGATGAATAATGTCGCGCCGGGCCTTGACACCTCCCGGTTCCTGCACTTCATCGGTCGTGACCCAGAACACCGGCCCACGATAGACAACTTTCGACGAAACGATTTTTGCTTTCTTTTGTCCGGGCGCTGCTTTCGTCGGCTTCAGTTTTGGTCGCGGGGATTTTGCCATAAAAACAATATAAAGCACGGCCACGGCGGTTCCCGGTTAGCTCTGGTATGCTGCCGGGAATGGCGGAAAAATCCCGCAAACAGGTCATCACAATCGTCGGAGCAGGGAATCTGGGCTACTCTTTGGCTCGGTCGTTGACCCGAGCCGGATTCCGCGTTGACCAGATCGTGGCGCGCGACCGGCAAGAATCTCTACACCGTGCGCGAAAACTTGCGAACCAAGTCGGATCGACAGCGGTGGCCATTCCGCGGGCGCGAATTACGAGTGATGTGATCTGGTTCTGCGTTCCCGATCACGCGATTGCTGTCACCGCTGAATCGTTATCGCGTTCTTCTCAGTGGAAGAACAAAATTGCCGTGCATTCCAGCGGGGCCTTATCCAGCGATGAACTCGATGTTCTCCGTAAGCAAGGAGCGGCGGTTGTGGCTGCTCACCCGCTCATGACCTTCGTTCGCGGTTCACGCCCAGCTCTGGCCGGAGTCCCGTTCGGCGTCGAGGGCGACGCCAAAGCTGTACGAACTGTTCGCGCTATTGTGAGAAGCCTGGGTGGCGAACCATTTGCGATTCCCAAATCGAAGAAGGCCGCCTACCACGCATGGGGCATGTTCACATCACCGCTGCTGACGGCCCTGCTTGTCACGGCTGAGGAAGTGGCCCAGCGCGCGGGTATCGGGCGAAAGGATGCACGCAGACGAATGCTCCCGATTCTCAAGCAGACGCTGGCCAACTATGAAAGTCTCGGCGCAGCCAAGTCATTCAGCGGCCCGATCCTCCGCGGTGACGTGGCCACGATCGCGCAACATATGAGAAGCCT
>DATLKM010000089.1:0-3670 GCA_035538435.1 Binatia bacterium | reverse complement strand
TTTCAACGATAGGGTTTTCCATCTTGGCCAAATGTGAGATGGTCGCAAACCTTTTCTGGATTCATTTGACTGGAGGCCAAAATACTCGCGAGCCTCGGCGGGGTGGAAGCATTACGAGTCCGTCGGCGATTCGCACACCTGCTGTGCCGGGAGGGGGAATCGAACCCCCAAGGGCCGAAGCCCGGCGGATTTTGAGTCCGCTGCGTCTGCCAGTTCCGCCATCCCGGCGTGGAAAGGTCTCTGTTAGCTTACCAAATACTGTGGCTCTCCAACTACGAAACCTCGCCCACGCCTTCGTGCCTGAAGCATTGCACCAGATGATCGTTCACCATACCCACCGCTTGCATGAAGGCATAACAAATGGTCGAGCCGACGAAAGAGAATCCTTGCTTCTTTAGCTCCTTGCTCATGGCGTCCGACTGTGCGCTTCGCGGCGGAATCTGCGAACCCGACTTCCACCGGTTCGTTCGCGGCCGTCCGTCGACGAATTGCCAGATGTACTTGTCGAAACTTCCGGAATTTTGCCGGACCCGCAGCACGGCCTGCGCATTCTGCACCGCCGACGCAATTTTCAACCGGTTTCGCACGATGCCCGCGTTCTTCATCAATTGTGCGGTTTTCCTCCGGTCGTAACCCGCCACTCGCTCAACGTCGAAACCGTCAAATGCCTGGCGATAATTTTCCCGCTTGTTCAAAATCGTTTCCCAGCTTAATCCCGCCTGCGCGCCTTCGAGCACCAGAAATTCAAATAGCTTCGCGTCATCGTGGACAGGAACGCCCCACTCCTCGTCGTGATAGGGAATCATCAACCCGGACTTCGCCCACGGACAGCGAACGATCTTGGATTGCCCAACCTTCATGCCGCATCAGAATATCAGCGAACTTCCCCAGGAGTGAACGCCAGATACCGATCAGATTCAGTGCAGAGCGCCGCCCAAAGCCCCGAAGTGTTCCGATCAAGCCGCCTTTTTTGCCGTAAAATAACTCTGGCTGCGCCCGTAGCTCAACTGGATAGAGCATCTGCCTTCGGAGCAGAGGGTTGGGAGTTCGAGTCTCTCCGGGCGCACCAGGCTCCCTGATTGTTCGCCCCAGAACGGCTCAGGATTTCGGCGGCGGGTTCCCGCACAGTTTACCGTTACCCGACCGATTCCGCTCCTGCTTCACGCCGCAACTCGCCTCAAGTAAAATAAATGTGGCGCAGCCACCCGGCTCGCGCGCGTGGCGGCGTAGCTCAGGTGGTTAGAGCGACGGTCTCATAATCCGTAGGTCAGTGGTTCGAGTCCACTCGCCGCCACCAGATTTCCCTACCACCTCGCGCAGACCCTGTTCGTCATGGCTCCGCCGATGCCTTGTTCGACGCTCCACCGAGATGCTGGCCGTCTGCTTCCAGCGCCCGGTGCAGCGCCCTCCCTAATTCTTCCGCCGTGTCCGGTTTGAGGATCAACTCGCGAATGCCGATCCGGTTCGCCAGTTCCTCGTCTTGCGGACGGATATAGCCGGTGGTCAAAATCACCGGCATTCTGGGACAGAGTTTTAACACTTCCTGGGCAAAATCGGTGCCCGACATCTGCGGCATGGAAAGATCGGTAACCACGGCCTGAAACCCGCAGGCATCCTGGCGCATGGCATGGAGCGCCTCCAGCGGGTTAGTGTAGCCCGTGACCCGATACCCCAAACGCCGCAAGGCGCGCGGGATAAGCAGCACCAGCGGTTCTTCATCGTCCACGTATAGAATGTGCTGGCCGTGGCCCGCCGGGACCGTCCCCGGGACAGGAAGCTCCGTGGGGCCTTCCATCGCGGCAGGAAAATAAAGGTTGAACACTGTCCCCTTGCCCGGCTCGCTGTAAAACGTCACTTCCCCGCGATGGGTTTTCATGATGCCATGGACGATCGCCAGCCCCATGCCTGTGCCGCGCCCCTGGGCCTTGGTGGTAAAAAACGGCTCGAAGATATGCGGCTCGATGGCCCTGTCAATTCCCCGCCCGCTGTCCTTGAACGACAGCTTCACGTAATCCCCGTGCGCAAGCCTTGCGGACAGCGTCGAGCCGTTGCCATTCAGGTGAATGGGCGCGGCGCTGATTTCCACCAGCCCGGGATGTTCCCCAATCGCCTCGGCGGCGTTGGTCGCCAGGCTGATGATGACCTGGTGTACCTGCGCGGCATCCGCCATGACCGGCGGCAGGCCGGGGGGAAAATAACGCGTGAGCGCCACCCGCACGGGCAGCATGGGCCGGATCAGCGAGACCGCTTCTTCCACCAGCGCTTCCAGGCGGGTGGGATGCAGCGTCGTTTCCTGCTGCTGGCTGAAACTGAGAATCTTCCGGGTCAGGGCGACCGCCCGGCTGCCGGCTTTGGCGATCTCCAGCACGTTCTCATAAGCGGGATGGTCGGCGGCCAACTGCTCCAGCGCCAGCTTCGCGTTGCCGGAAACTGCCAGCAGAATATTGTTGAAGTCATGCGCGATGCCGGCGGCCAGCGTCCCCAGAGCTTGCAGCTTTTCCCCCCGCAACGCGGCGCGCTTCATGCGGTTGCGCTCGATGGCGTACTGGATCGCTTTGCCCAGCACCGCGGCCTGCGTCTGGCCTTTCACCAGATAATCCTGTGCGCCGCTTTGCAGCGCCTTCAGTCCCAGGGCTTCATCATCTAACCCGGTCAGCACCACCACGGGAACATCGGGCATGTCGCCGTGCAATCGTGTCAGGGTCTCCATACCCTGCGAGTCGGGCAGGCCCAGATCGAGCAGCACCAGATCGCACGGGCGTTGGCACAGAAAATCCAGCGCGCCCTCCAGCCCTTCCCGGTGATTCAGCTTGAAATCCAGACCCTCGATTTCAGACAGGCAGTGTTCGAGCGCCAGCACGTCGGCGGGGTCGTCTTCAACCAGCAGCAGCCGGATCGCATCTGCGCTCATTTTTTCTCCGGGAGCCGATCAACGGTGCTGGCTGCGGAGCTGTCCGTAGAGGCCCCTATATGCCATTTCTTGAGAACTGAATTGAACTGAACTCAACCTTAAACGAAACTTGGACAAACCCGGTTCGTGGCCGGGGCCGAATGCCCAAGAGTTTCGAGCATCGCCGTTTCAATTTGGAACTGGGACCAGCACACATCCATTCCGACTGCCGCCCAATAATTCGTCCCGGGCGGGATCTGTGACTCCAGGCACAAGTGCGTCGTTCCTTCATCACACGCGCCCGTGGCCACCTTCCTAGTGGCAGTGCCGCCCAAAGGTTAGCCTCCAATTAGGAACAACTAATAAGCGACCCCATCCCCTGCCACTTGCGCGACATCCAGCAAATCGGCCCGCACAGCGAGCATGACATCTCGGGCGTCTGCTCCTGCTGCGGTGCGACACTGCTGGCCAGAATTGACTCCACGACCGTTCCCGCCCGTGCCCAGCTGGAGGAAGCGCTTCAGATCCTGTTCAGTCGGCACGTTAATGAAGAACACGGTGGCAAGAAGGCCAGCCAGTGAGCTTGCTCCATCCCTGGTCCAGTCCTCACTCCGCTGCCGCCGACTTCACCAGCGCCCGCTCCACCGGCTGCGTGTTGCCCAGCGTGAAATAGAAAGTTGCCCCCCGGTCCGGCGCCCCCTCCGCCCACACCCTGCCGCCGTGCTTGCGCACGATCCTCTCCACCGTGGCCAGCCCGATGCCGATGCCTTCGAAATCCTC
>DATLKM010000088.1:0-4810 GCA_035538435.1 Binatia bacterium | reverse complement strand
GCTGATCGCAGCCGTGAGTTTCGTCACCGGATGCCAGGGTCTTAAAGCCAGTCCTGCGACCACCACTACTGGCGGCCCGCAACTGACCGTGAATCTTGCCGGTACCGGCTCCGGAACCGTCACCAGCAATCCTGCCGGCATCAGTTGCCCCGGCACATGCAGCGCGACGTTCACCTCCGGGGCGACCGTCAGCTTGAGCGAAACTCCCACCACCCCAAATTCTTTCGGCGGATGGTCGGGCGGCTGCACCGGCACAAGCGCTTGCAGCCTTACCTTGACCGCTTCAAGCTCCGTCACGGCTACCTTCAGCACGGCCAGCCTGCAAAGCATTAATCACCTGATTTTTTTCGCTCAGGAAAACCGTTCCTTCGATCACTACTTCGGCTACATGCGCCAGTATTGGGCCAACAACGGCATCCCCGATCAACCCTTCGACGGCCTGCCGCAATTTACTCCCGCCTCGCAATGTACAGCCGGCACCGATTGCACCGCTCCCAGCCTGCCCGGCTGCGACCCCGCCGACAACGGCCCTGCCTGCGTTCCCGATCCCAGCGTAACCGTCACCTCCTTCCATATGCAGTCGGTTTGCCAGGAAGAGTTGAGCCCGTTCTGGGATGAAGCCCACACCGATTGGAACGACAATTTCCTTTATCCCAGCGCCATTAATCCGCTGATGAACGGATTCGTGATTGCTGCCGCCAATGACGCTCGCCAGTACACCTACGGCACGGTGAACGACACCAATGGCTATCGCAGCATGGGCTACTTCACCGACGCCGACCTCAACTACTACTACTTCATGGCCAGCAAATTCGCGACCTCCGATCGCTGGTTCGCTCCGGTCATGACCCGCACGCAGTTAAATCGCGCCTACATCTACGCCGCAACGTCGCAAGGCCACGCCTATCCGCTCACCACCGGCGACTCTCAATTCAGCGCCGTTCCCATTGTGGAAGCGCTTCAGAACGCGGGCATAACCTGGGCCATCTACGTGGACGCCGACAATACCAGCTGTGCCACGCAGACCGGCGACGCCCAGGGCGAATGCCTGCTCCAGAACTATTCCTACTTGAATCAGTTCACCTACGAAGGCGCCGTTCTGGCCACCGCCGGAAAAACTCCCGACCTGTTGCAGAACATTCGCCCCGTCTCGCAATTCGCCACCGACATTCAAAACGACGCCACCCTGCCCCAGGTCATCATCATCGAACCAGCTTCCACGCAGGGTCTTGATGAGCACCCCTCCGATCTCGATCAATATCCGGAAAACATTCAGGCGGGTGCGAACTACGCCGCGGGCCTCATCAATTCGCTGATGAGCAGCGCCAGTTGGAAGGATTCGGCCCTGCTGTTTACCTACGACGAGCCGGGCGGCTTCTACGATCACGTGCCCGCCCAGACCGCCGCCGTTCCCGATCAATATGCCTATCCCATTGATCTTCAGGTCAACGATGCCTGCAACGGCGCCGACCAATCCAGCGGCGTTTGCAGCTTCGGCATGACCGGCTATCGCATCCCCATGATTCTGATTTCGCCCTTCGCCAAGAAGAATTACGTTTCGCACACGGTTTACGACACCACGGCATTCCTGGCGTTAGTGGAAAGACGTTTCGGAGTGCAGCCGCTCACCGCTCGTGACGCGGCCCAAGCCGACATGAGCACCGACTTCTTCGATTTCACCGCTCCCTGGGCCACGCCGCCCACTCCGCCCGCACAAAATCAGGGCGGAACCTGCTCCACCGCGGCGCCCAACCCCGCGGGCGGTGGCTGGATCGAAAGAGCTTTTCGTTCGCACATTTGGAGGACGCCATGACGTACCGCTCTACGTTAGCTCAATGCCTCGGCCTGTTTTCAATCCTTCTCTTCCTGGCCGGCTGCGGGGGAAACTCGAGCTCGCCATCCTCCACCGGCTCCCAACAGAATTCCGGAGGCTCGAGTTCGGGCGGCTCCGGTTCAGGGAGTGGCGGCCAGAGCTATCAGCTCACCGTTACCGTCTCCGGTACGGGCTCGGGCACGGTCGCCAGTTCTCCGGGAGGAATCAGTTGTCCAGGCACCTGCGCCGCCTCATTCCCGGCTAATACCGTTGTCACCCTCAGTGAATCCACCACCGCGGGCAACTCCTTTTCAGGATGGTCCGGAGGTTGTTCGGGAACAACCACATGCAGCGTCACGCTGACCGCAGCCAGCGCCGTTACGGCAAACTTTTCTCCCTCCGTCGTGGCCAATCTGCAGAGCATCAATCACATCATCATCTTCGCCCAGGAGAATCGCTCCTTCGATCACTACTTCGGCGCGTTGCGCCAATATTGGGCGCAGAACGGTTTTCCCGATCAGTCATTCGACGGCCTTCCCCAATTCAATCCGACGAGCGGTATTGCTCCGCTGCAAGGTCCGGCGCCAACCAATGAAGGCTGCGATCCCAACTATCCCTATATTCCCCCGGTGCCGCCCGCCACACAGGGACAAAATCTAACCTGCATCGCCGACTCCAGCGTGCAGGTCGCGTCATTCCATTTCGCTTCAGTCTGTCAGGAGGAACCCAGCCCCTATTGGAATCAGGCGCATCTCGACTGGGATTTGAACGATCCCACCGGCCAAAGTCCCGCTACGCTCAACGGATTCGTCGTGCAGGCCGGCAACTACGCCCGCGAATCCACTCCGGCGAGAAACGACACCAACGGTTTGCGCGCCATGGGATACTTCGACGGCAGCGATCTCAATTTCTATTACTACATGGCCTCGAACTTCGCTACTTCCGACCGCTGGTTCACGCCCATCATGGACCGAACCGAAAACAACCGCATGTTCCTGCTCTCGGCGTCTTCCGGCGGACACGTGAATCTCATCGCTCCGCCCTACGGCCCGCTGAGCAATACGACCATTTTCCAGGCGCTCCAGACCGCCGGCATCACCTGGAAAATCTATGTGAACTCCGACGGTACGGGCTGCTCCGATTCCGATTCCGCCTGTCTCATCCAGCACTCGTACATCAATATGTTTTCGTATTACTCGCAGATCGTCGATTCCCCCACGCTGCTTCAAAACATCGCATCGGTCACGCAATACCTGACCGACGCCGCCAACGGAACCCTGCCGCAAGTGGCCCTGATCGAGCCCGCGTCCGATGCGGGCCTCGACGAACATCCCGCCGACTACGATCAATATCCGGAAAACGTGCAGGCCGGAGCGGCCTACGCCGAGAGTCTGATCGACGCGCTCATGACCGGCCCAAGCTGGAAGGATTCGGCGATGATTTTCACCTACGACGAGTTCGGCGGATTCTACGACCACGTTGCGCCGCAGCCCGCTACGCCACCCGATAATCCCGGCTCCGCCACCTATCTGCCTATTGACATCGCGCCCGGGGCCATGTGCAGCGACAAACTCGGCACCGGCACCTGCAACTTCGCCTACACCGGATATCGCGTGCCCCTGATCGTAATTTCTCCGTTTGCCAAAAAGAATTACGTCTCCCACACGGTCTACGATTACACCGCGATGCTCAAGCTGATCGAAGAGCGCTTTGGTCTGAGCCCGCTCACCAACCGCGACGCCGCGCAAGCCGACATGAGCGCCGACTTCTTCGACTTTACCAACGTGCCCTGGTCCACGCCGCCAAACCCGCCAGCTCAAGTCACGACCGGGACCTGTTCGCTCGCCGCGCCCACGCCGTGAAATGTGCCGCGCCGAAATTGCGGCCCTGTCACGCTGAGGCCCGCTAGCTTCTTGCGGGCAGGGGATTCTGTGCGTCCCGGAAGCGAATCGCAGGGCGGGACGATCAATCGGGCGCAGAAAGCGGCCTTTACGTTGAATCCTGATGCTGACTTCTTTTTTCATGCGACAATAGAGTTTCCCCATGTCCACGACCGCGGCATTTTCCCCTGAGATCATCCGCCAGCACGGCCTGACCGCCGACGAATACGAAAAGATCAAACAGCTTCTCGGCGGCCGCGCGCCCACTCTTACCGAACTCGGGATTTTCAGTGTCATGTGGAGCGAGCACTGCTCCTACAAATCCTCGCGGATTCACTTGAAGCGGTTGCCCACGCGCAGCAAACGCGTGGTGCAGGGCCCGGGAGAAAATGCCGGCATCATCGACATCGGCGACGGCTGGGCCTGCGCCTTCAAGATCGAGTCCCACAATCATCCCTCGTTCATCGAGCCCTTTCAGGGAGCCACCACCGGCGTCGGGGGAATTCTGCGCGATATCTTCACCATGGGCGCAAGGCCCGTGGCCGTCATGGACTCGCTGCGCTTCGGCCCAATTAAGGCTCATATAGCGACAGCCGCCCCCGGCTGTCCCGGCCCCTCCCAGTCGGAGGTCCACCGCAATCACTCCATTCTCGAAGGCGTGGTCAGCGGTGTGGCCTCCTACGGAAATTGTTTTGGCGTTCCGAACCTCGGCGGCGAAACCAGATTCGAGCCCTGCTATTCCGGCAATCCGCTGGTGAACGCCTTCGCGCTTGGATTGGTCCGCAAAGACGAAATTTTCTACGCCCGCGCCGCCGGCGAAGGCAATCCGGTCATCTACGTGGGCGCGAAAACCGGGCGCGACGGCATCCACGGCGCGACCATGGCCAGCGAAGAGTTCAGCGAAGCCTCCGAAGCCAAGCGGCCGAACGTGCAGGTGGGCGATCCTTTTCTCGAAAAGCTGCTCCTCGAAGCCTGCCTCGAGGCCATGCAGACCGGCGCGATTATCGGCATTCAGGACATGGGCGCCGCCGGCCTTACCTGCTCCACCTGCGAAATGGGCGGCCGCGGCCATGTCGGGGTCGAGATCGAACTGGACCGCGTGCCGCAGCGCGAAACC
>DATLKM010000087.1:0-2859 GCA_035538435.1 Binatia bacterium | reverse complement strand
GAGGAATTGGCCGAGCGCATCCTGAAAGCCGCGTCGGCAACGGATCAGCTTCAGTCGATGAAGGAAAAAGGCCTGCTGCGCGCCCGCGATTTCAGCTGGGACCGGCACATCGACGAACTGTTGCAGTTGGCGAGTCGCATCGCCGCGTCGACTTGATCGCGATGGCATGGCGCTAACGCGAATCGATCGTATACCTTTGCCCTTCGGGTTCACTGTGCGAAACCACAGTAAAAATGAGGTGTTCATGCTCAAAGTATTTCGCTGGAATACATGCGGGTTGTTCGTAGCGGCATTACTCGCCCCCTCCGCCGCGAGCGGCCAGATGGCAGACCACCCCTCCGCCACGAAATTCGCCTCGGCCTACAACTGGAGCCAATCTCCCGTTTCGCCGCCGGCGCTCGCCCCGGGCGCGAACACGATCACGCTCTCGCCCTGCCCGCGCGGGCTCAGAGTGGCCAATCCATCCGCGGTCGCCCATAGGAACTACACGCCGCACGAATACATTTATATTTCCGGCACAGGCGATCCCGAAGCAGCCAGAATCGAAGCTGGCAACGGCCATGCCGGGGATGCATCCTGTACCGTTCAGGTCACACTCAAAAATTCTCATTCCGCCGGGTACGCCGTAAGCTCGGCCACCGCAGGCGTCAAAGAAGCTTCTGAGGACGCTGCCTTCCTCGCCGAGCCGTACGGTGCTGGTGTTCGCTCGCAGCAGGGGGGCATCGTGGTTCTCGACACCGCCGGCTCACCCTATAAGATCCACGCCCCCATTTATATCGAAGCAAGCAATCAGGTCATCGAGGGCGCGGGTGGCACAATCGACTGCTATCTGCTCGACGACGATTGCATGAAGATCGGCGACGACAATGCCAACCACTTCGGCAATATTCAGCTCGAGCATCTTCGCTTTCATCCCAATCTGATCGGCGGCAGCAACAGCGCTCTCTATGTGAACGCCAACGGCACGATTATCCGCGATGTCACGCTGCTGTATTCGTCGACTCGCGGCACATTTGGCCACATGGTCACCGTCTGCGACGATCAGGCTTTCACTCTCGACGGCCTCAGCTACAGCGGCGCGGGGCTGAGAAACGACGCCAAATTCGTCGGCTCCGCCATCTATGCTCCCGGCCCATTTAACAAATGTTCGGCGGTCGGCTGGCTGAAGAATATGAACATCAGCGCCCAGGCAGTTGGCAACGGCGTGGACTGGCAATCCGGCAATTCGCTGCACATTTCTGACAGTGTCATCCAGGGCTTTTCTCAATTCGGCATCCGCACCGGCGTCATGCGCGGCGGCTATCAGGCAACCCAAATCGACAATGTCTACATGGAACTCAACGTACCCATGAATCCCCTTGGGAACATTGGCGCGGCCGGCATCATCGTCGTCGGTTCACGACTGAGCGGGAAAACAGAAATGCTGGGCGTCGGCGGAGATCCCAGTTTCGCTCATACGGGAAAAACGCCCTACGTGTATTGGATCGTGGCGCACGATCCAATCCAGGGTCCTTCCGTTCCCCTGCGCGCGGGCTACGCCTACACCAGCGGGGAAGGGAACATCACCGTTTCCTGGCCGCGGATCGGCGGCGACAAGATTACTTACGATGTGCTGCGCACCGAAGGCGAAGGCATCAACGTTGTTGCGCCTTACGCCACAGGAAATTTCGCCGTCGCAACAGGAATTCCCCAATGCGCGGGCGAAGTCTGCCAGGCAACCGATCCGCAATCCGCTTTGAGAGACTACAAAGTCGCGAACCGGCCAACCTTCCAGCCCGCTCTCATGTTCTGGCCGGGAAGCCTTGTCCTTTCCGCCGGCGCCTACGCCGACTTGATCGTCCCTCCCGTCACCGGTGTTTCGCCCATCGTGACCACCCAAGCCAACGTTCCGACCGTGTTTCTCGATCGCTGTTCTTCCGGCACTCCCGGGGTTTATGCCGTGTGCCTCTCCGGAGAATCGGGGGGCAACAATCAGCCGATCGTCGGCGCAACCCTGATGCAAAGCGGCCCCGCATCGGACAGCACAATTTCCGGCGTCAAAGGCCGGCTCAACTTTCTGAACTCGCCGGCCGCGGGGATTTCCCAGACCCACATCGTGACGCTGGTCGACTCCGACGCCGCCAAAACCCTGGCCAGTTCCATGCATCGCCCGTCCAATGACGACAAAGATACATATATCGGCCTCGACGTCCCCGCTCGCGGCACCGGCGTTTTGCAGTCCCAACTGGCCTTTGGCGCCCCAGTTTCAATTTCGAGCTACATCGCTAACAAAGGCGACGGCACAAACTGGAAGGAGCGGTTGACGGACAAAGAAAAGATTTTCGCCGTCCCAGTCGAAATCGCCAGGGGCAATACCCTGACTGTTGGCGACGGTTCACCGCTCAGTCAAGTGAAGATTTATTCTGCCGCCGGGGTAGCGGCGGGCGCCGTTCAAGCCCATACCTGTTTCGACAAAGTGGTGCCCTTGGAAGGGCTGGCCAAGACCGATCTGATCACTGCCGTCACGCCGCCGCAAAGCCTGGGCAATCTTTCGCTTAACGCCTACGCCGGCGATAACGGCAGGCTCACGCTGCATTTTTGCAATCCAACCGCTGCCGGCGTGCAAACTCCGGCAGGGACCTACACATTCCTGGCCGTGCATTAGAGCGTGTTTCCAGCTCTTTCACAGCCGTTTTTCGCGTAAGATATCAACACCAGCCGGCAGTCTTTTCATCCCCATGTGTGAGCTTGTATGTGTGGAATTGTAGGTATTGTCGGTTTTCGCGCGCGGGTTCCGTCTGAGGTTCTGGAGCGCGCCAACCAATCGCTCGTGCATCGCGGCCCCGACGATGGCGGTACCGTGATTCTGCGCGATCCGGT
>DATLKM010000086.1:0-4569 GCA_035538435.1 Binatia bacterium | reverse complement strand
CAGGGGGAGCCCAGGCGGGCGACGACAGCAGGAAACTCAACATGATCGACAGCATGTCAGCAAAATGAGACTGGCCTCGCTGAAAGCTGTGCCAGACTTGCCGCACGGCGCGTGGGTTGAGGAATTCACTCGCTTGCGAATGAGTTGAAAGAATGTCGTTCGTCCATTGCTGCAGCCCACCGCGCATCCAGGGCGTCATGGGAACGCGAAAGCCTTTCTTTTGCAGATTCAAGTGATCTTCGGGAAGATACTGGGCCAGAACTTTCTTGAGCAGATATTTGCGTTGATCTCCACGAAGCTTCATTTCCAGAGGCAAGGAATAGGCAAATTCAACGACTTTATGATCGAGCAGCGGAACGCGGACTTCGAGCGAATTCGCCATGCTGGCGCGATCGACTTTGGTAAGAATATCGTCGACGAGATAAGTTTTGAGATCGAGATAGAAAATCTTCGATAACGGGTCGCTGCCGGGCGCTCGATCATAAATCTCCCGAAAGCTGTCAAGCGGATCGTAGCCTGCGAGCTGTTTTTGCAAATCTTCCGAGAACAAGCGGGCGCGCATGGGCGCGTCGGCGATGGTGATACCGTGCAGGTAGGCATCGCGCGCACCTATCGCCAGTTGATGGGCGACGCGTTGCAAGCGTGCGGGCAGGGAATTATTCCAGCGATCGCCAGGCAGAAAACGAAACGGATAGAGAGCCGGGTTGCGAAGGATACCGGGAATCGACCGCCGAATATTTTCCAGCGCGCGCTGGCGGAGGTAACGGCTGTATCCGCCAAAATTCTCGTCGCCGCCATCCCCCGATAGAACCACTTTTACCTTTTGCCGCGCCAACTGGGAAACATAAAAGGTGGGCATGGCGGAATGGTCGGGGAAGGGCTGGTCATAGAAATGAATCAGCCGCTCCAGAATCTTGGCCGGTTCCGGTGTGACGACTTGCTGATGGTGATTTGTATGGAAAAGATTTGCGACAGCCTGGGCACGCGGCAGTTCGTTATATTCCTCTTCCGCGAAACCGATGGAATAGGTTGATACCGGCGGCTGAGTCGACACGGCTTCGTTTGCCATGAGCGCGACAATGGCGCTGGAATCGACTCCTCCGCTGAGAAACGCGCCGACTGGGACATCGCTGAGCAGGTGACAGCGCACGCTGCCGCGCAACAGTTCGTGCAACCGCCCGGCGCAATCTTCTTCACTCCTATTCTCGTGTTCGAGTGGGCCTGCGGTGAGATCCCAATATTTCTTTTTGTGCAATCCGTCTTCCGTAACGACGAGGCAATGGCCCGGCTCAAGTGAGAAGGCGTTGCGGTATATCGTCTTTGGCCCTGGAATATAAAACCAGGTAAACAGATCGGCGATGGCGGTGGGCTCGATTTCGAGGTCTATCGCGCCAGAGGCGCGAACGCACTTCAATTCCGAGCCGAATGCGATCCCTCCTCTCCCGATACCGTAAAACAGTGGCTTGATGCCCAGTCGGTCACGGGCGAGGACCAACCGGCGACGCCGCTGGTCCCATAGCGCCAGGGCGAACATGCCGCGCAGCTTTTCGAAGCAGTTGTCGGAGTAGTCCTCGTATAAATGAACGATGGCTTCGGTGTCGCTGCGGGTGTGGAACTTGTGTCCGCGCTCTTCGAGTTGCCCGCGCAGTTCGGGGAAGTTGTAGATTTCGCCGTTGAAGACGATCCAGATTGTGCCATCCTCGTTGCACATGGGCTGGTGGCCGCCCTCAAGATCGATGATGCTGAGGCGGCGATGACCAAGCCCAGGACCCGGGCCCCAGTAGAATCCTTCGCCATCAGGCCCGCGATGCGCAATGAGATTCGTCATCGTGGTCAAACGGCCGCGATCGGCGGGAGATCCCGATTTGTAATTCCAGATTCCTGCGATTCCGCACATAACAAAGAAGCCGCAACTTCAGTTGCTGAGATTGCCCAGCGCTATATTCTGCTCGCCCAATTCAGAGATGACGTAGCGGAACTTGCCGCTTCCAGCCACGGCAAGGGCCGGCGGGTATCCGATTCGAACCTCGACCGGCGCGCGCAGGCGCAATTCAAATTCGCGCCGAATCTCGCCTTCGCTCTCGCGCGCGAATTGTTTGTTCGTAACCAGGTCGACTTGGAATTCGCTCAACGCTTTCTGAGTGATGCGAAAGGTTTCAATGCCATCGATCTTGCGCAACACGTATATGAGAGACAGGCCGTGCATGACCCGGCCGTCGGGAGCGACGATGAAGTCGGTTTTCCTTCCTTCTACGCGGTCGAGCAGAGGCAAGCCTCGGCCACAACTGCACGGAGTCGGACTCAGGGCGCCCGTATCGCCCGTGCGATAACGGATGAAGGGCATTTCGGGTGTATCAAGATGGATGACGACAATTTCGCCGAGTTGCCCGGGATCGAGCGGGCGGCCGGAGTCGTCCACGATCTCCACGATCAGTCGATCGGCTGTAATGTGCATTCCGCCCGCCGGGCATTCGTGCGCGATGAAGCCGCTGTCCCGCCCGCCGTAGCCATTCGCCACCGGGCATTGAAATGTTTCCGAGATGGTTTGGCGCCAGTGGTCCCACAGATACTCCGCGGTGACGAAGACAACCTTCACGCCGAGCTTCGAAAGATCGCGTCTCTGCCGACGCGCATGCTCGCACAACAAAGCGATCGAACTCGGATAACCAAATACGCGCGTGCATCCGCGGTGCTCCATTTCGTCGAGATAGGAATCCATCACTGCCGGGCTCATCTCGAAGGCCGACATGAGCTTTGTGCGCAGAATGCGGTCGCGAAGATCGCGGAAACGATCCTGCTTGGTCAGTTCGAGCGGAGAACCCCAAATAACGCATTCCCGGTCGCCAAGGCCCACGCCCCACCACCCTTCGGCGCGCCAGCGCCCAGCGACATCGCTGCTGATGCGGGTGGGACCGAGGTAAAACGTCAGCGGGGAACCGGTCGATCCTCCGGTGGAGAACTTGTGTATCCGCTTTGCATTGGCGCTGCGTAAATCTGCGAGTCGATCGCGGATTATTGTTTTATCGAGCAGAGGAAGGGAACCAAGATCGTCGACTGTCCTTATGCTATCGCCCTTAAGGCCCAGCTTGAGCCGCAGATCGCGATAATACGGGACACTTTGGAACGCATTGCTGATGAAAGCGCGTAACCGCCTCTCCTGAAGCCGGCGCAAGTCGAGGGGGGAGAGCCATTCGTCGTTCTGCATTTGTCGCAGAATGCGGAACGTGCTGTGGCCTTTCAGGCGTTCGTGGAGAGGAAACACGAAGCGCTGTACAGCCGCGGTGTAAGCTGGATCGAACCAGGACAACATATGTTTCCTTACGTCAAAACTTCGTGTTCCGGCACACGAACTGTGCCCAAAGCAGAATCACTCCCGTACGTTGCCAGCAGAAGAGGGAAAACATTTTTCCACGAAAATTGTTCCGCCCAGGAGCGCGCGCGGCGGGCGAGATCGCGTCCCAGTGAGGGATCGCTGACGATCTCGACTGCCGCAGCGGCGAGGGCGGCATCGTCACCGAGATCGGCAAGCATTCCGTTCTCGCGGTCTTGAATCATCCAGGGAATGCCTCCCGCGCGGGTAGTAACGATGGGCAGTCCTGAGCACGCCGCTTCGACAATCGCCCCGGGAAAGTTATCGACATTCGATGAATTCATAAAAATGTCGTGAGACGCATAAAGCGAAGGCAGATTGTGGTGCGCTACGCTGCCGTGGAAAGTCACGCCGCGCAGGTTCCAATCGCTCGCCAGCGCGGCAAGCCGTAGTTTTTCGCTGCCGTCGCCGGCAATCCCGAGCTGAGCATCAGGATACCGAACTTGTATTCGCCGAAAGGCGCGCAAAGCGCACTCTACGTTGTACATCGGCTCTAGATTGCGAGCGATAAGAAAACGGGGGTGAAAGCAGTGCCGCTCCTTCCAGGCAAACGTTTCGGTAGCGGCGATGTTGGGAAGAAGGGACGCCTCCAGGCCGAATTCCGTAAAGACGCTGCGCAGAAATTCCGAAGGAACGACGACGCGGTCGGCCAGGCGCAGGAGCGGAATAGCGCACCAGGCCCACTGCTTGAGGAAGGCTCTTGCATTTCCGCCGCGATAATTCAGAATAAAACGCTTGCGGAGACAAAAGGCGAGCAACAGCGCGGGCACCGAGTGCGCGAAAAAATAAAAGTCGGAGGCGGAAAAATGATGGAGGACGGAGCAGCGCGGAGTCTTCCGGATTAAGGACGCTATATATTGCAGTTCACGTAATAAGGTTCGAAGGAAGGATGCCCGGGCTGCCCAAGCAAGACCGCGCGGCGGCAGAGGATTGGTTGCGACCACTTCTGCTGTGACACCTTCTTCAGCAAGGCAGCGGAGAAGGCGCGCGGCCTGGAGGCTCATGCCGCCGTTGGGCGGGGGGAGAGGAGCCACTACGCAGACTCTTATTTCCGGCGGTCTGGAAAGCCTGTGGTTCATTTTGTTTCCGCTACAGCAGCGACTGGCGATGCTTCGCGGTGCGCCATCCGCAACGCACCGGCGTCGAGAGCGTAGTAGGCGATAT
The DNA here is from genome assembly GCA_035538435.1 of Binatia bacterium. Classification (GTDB taxonomy): domain Bacteria; phylum Acidobacteriota; class Terriglobia; order Terriglobales; family Acidobacteriaceae; genus Sulfotelmatobacter. The sequence goes on along the minus strand of DATLKM010000086.1, from coordinate 35 downwards.
ACGGTTCATCGTTGGGTGTGAGGCAGAGCGAGGGA
>DATLKM010000085.1:0-11974 GCA_035538435.1 Binatia bacterium | reverse complement strand
GGGGAACTTTGACCGCGGCGCTCATCAACAGCTTCACTCCGACGGTGGGTCAAACGTTCACAATATTGACCGCGTCGAGCGTGACCGGGACGTTTACCAATTCGACCATCGCCATCAACAGCAGCGAACATTTTAACGTTTCGTACACGGCAACCAGCGTTGTACTCACGGTGGCAAGCGGACCTGTGGGAACACTCAGCGCACCGGCCACCTCGATGGCGGCGGCGACCGGGCGGCGGCAAGGCTCCGCAGCGGTGAAGTCGGCCAGGCTGCCCGGCAACGGAATAGCGAAAGCCGGCCGGCAGGTTAGCGCGTTAGTTCCAACCAGGCCAATTCTCGTGGCGGGCGCAGCGGAACTACCTGCGCGATATTCAGGCAATAGTACGTTACAGGCTATCGCTGGTCCGCGGTTCCAGCGCGAAACCTCGCCCTGGATGGCCGATTCCTCAATGCGGAGTTCCGGCAAATATCCCGGTTCGCAAGACCGGCAAACTGCCGTTACCCACGTCGAGAAGGACAATGCGCACATGGGTCCGATAGGCGGGAACGTGCGGCGGGGAACAATGGGCCTTCCGGCAGGTCAGATTCGAGTGCTGCCGACGCGGATTCCGACCTCGGCTCTTCGATAAGAACGACGTTCAAACTGACAAGGGAGCGAATGGCATCGCTCCCTTGTGTTGGATTGAATTCTTACTCAGCCTCGACTGCGCCAGCCACAACTCCGCGGATGCCAACAGTTTCCGCTAGGCCGCTGAAATCGACGATGCAGCAGTCTCGGCTGGAAGCGTAAAGTGAAACGTTGCGCCTCGCTCCCGGTTCGGGCCTGCCCAAAGGCGTCCGCCATGCGATTCCACAATTGACCGGCTGATGGGCAACCCCATGCCGAGGCCCTGAGGCTTGGTCGTAAAGAATGTGTCAAACACCTGCTCGGCTTGTTGCGGTTTCAGGCCCACGCCGGTATCGCTAACCGAAACCTGAATTTGACCGCCATCGGTTTCCTCCGATTTCACCGTCAGCCGGCGTTCCGGGTGGGTCTCCTTCATGGCATCGATCCCGTTCAGCATCAGGTTCATCAAGACCTGCCGGAGTTGCACAACGTCCCCTGACGTCGTGGGCAGTTCCGGCGCAAGCTCGGCGCAAATGGAGATCGAGTAGCGGCTGGCTTCGCTGCGCAGCAGTTCGATCATTTCGCGAACCAGCAGGTTTACGTCTACAGACTCGCGCTGCGTCGGCCCCTTCTTGAATAACGATCCGATCCGGTTGATGATGTCGGCGGCCCGGGTTACATCCTTCACCGTGCGCGAAACGGCTTCGCGCGCCTCTCCGATCTCCGGTTCCGGGCGCTCCAGCCAAAGCAGGCAGGTCTTTGCGTCGGTGACCGCTGCCGCCATCGGCTGCTTGATTTCATGGGCCAGCGAAGCCGTCAGCTCGCCCATCGAAGCCATTCGCGTGATATGCGCCAAATCAGCTTGAAGGTCACGAAGCCTCTCCCGCTCGGCGTCGGCTTGATGGCGCTGTGTCACATCCATCACCGCCCCGACGAATTCGAAGTTCCCTGAATCCTGATTCACCGAGGGATGACCCACGACTCGAACATTTTTCACCTCGCCGCCCGGCATCACGAACCGATGTTCGATATCAAAATCTTTTCTTTGGGCGATGGCGCGGTCGATCACCTTCTGGACGAAGGTTCGGTCGTCCGGATGAGTGCGCCGAAGCACTAATTCGGTGCTTGGAATGCTATCTGCGGGATCGCATTCGAGAATGCGAAACGTTTCCGCTGACCAGTAGATTTCCCCGCTGGACACCTCCCATCCGAAACTGCCGGTATGGCTGATTCTCTGTGCTTCCGCCAAATAGGCCTCGCTGCGCAGCAACGCGGATTCGGCGCGCTTGCGCTCAATCACTTCCCGCTCCAGTTCGTCGTTCAGTTCGGTCAGTTCGCGCGTGCGGTCTCGCACGCGTTGCTCAAGCTCTTCGTTCAAGCGTTTAATTTGCGCCTTCGCCTGCTTATGCCCGGCGGTCTCGATTACCTCCCACTTCGCCTGACGCTTCGCCACTGTGAACTGGTGCGTCTGCACCACATCCAAAATTTCAACCGCGCTGCAAGCCGCCAGGGGATACGTGCAAAGCACCGCCAGATTCTGATTGGCGATGGCCTGATTCAGAGACTCCTCGTACTCGCAAAAGTCCCTCCAGTCTTTTCTGCTCAGCCAGGCCGTATCGCCGGTCACTCTGACTCCCGTGTATCCCCGGGCCGTGGCCCGCGCCAGTTTCTCGTTCCAGCCCCGGATCACTCTGTCCAGGTCGAACTCACCCTGGTGCAGATACCAGTCTCGTGCGCCGACAATTTCAATGCTTTGTTCGCGCAAGTAGCGGTCAAAATCGGGCAGGACCCGCGCCAACGCCGCACAGGCCTCAGCCTCCTGAACGGGTTCAGCTACCACCCACAGGCAGTATTCGCCGTTTTCCAATCCCGCTTTGCAGTAAGGTGCCAGCGTTTCCAGCAGGTCCGATTTCGTGTCGTAGAAGAGGCAGAAGTGCGTACCCCAGGGCATGTCCCCGACAACCTCAATGCCGGTTGCCCGCATTTCGCTTGTCATAGTCGTCACCTCCAGTTGAACGCCAACGGCAAAGATTTACCGAGGGGTGAGATCGATCACGGTGTGGGTTTTGGAACGAACGGCAGGGCTCAAATGAATAACCCCCGCGTTTTTGAATTGCGCGCGGCACTGTCGATGCCGTGCACTTTCTTTACGTCGATTCTAGCACCGAAAGCCCATCGTCACGACCCGATCTATTGCAGCCGCCCGTATTCCGATTTCGCCTGACGATAGACGGGGACGTCGGGATCGGCGTCTTTCCAAAGCGTGAGGAAATCCTTGTAGGCTGCCAGAGCACGCACCCGGGCGGCGTCGCCATCCGCGCCCTGCAATGTTTTTGCCTGCAATGCATTCGCGCGCGCCAATCCCAAATGGGCCAGCGCCCCCGTCCAGCAATTCCACACGATCCCGCTGTGGTCCAGAATTTTCTGGAATTCGCCGGCAGCTTCATGGCCTTGTCCGTATGCCAGATAGGCCTGTCCTCGAAGGTAGGTGGTGTAAAGGCACGACAGGTTGGTGGCAAAGGAAATTTGCCCGAACTCGACCGCGCCTTCCGCGGGGAAGGCCCGGACTGCCGCGCCGGGATTTCGCCGGTTCAGCCACGATTGCGCCCGGATCGCCGGCAGCCAAAGCGCTTGCATCTGCGTATCCAGCGGAGATTGCCCGTTTAGTTGCTCCGCCAGTTTTTCGCTCGCGGCCGTGTCGCCAATCATCGCCAGTGCAAGGGCCGCTTCCACCATCGCGCCCGGACTTGCCGGCGCCAGTTTCAGGCCTTCACCTTCCGCCTCTTTGGCGTCTTTCATGTTCCCAAACGCGGCCTCGCGAAGGGCTGCGTTTTCCTGCCATAGCGCGGCTCCTTCCTTGCTGTCGGCGCGAATGGCGGAATCGACGGATTGTTTCGTCAGGTCGCGTGCTTTGCGCAAGTGGCCGGAATATGCTTCGGTGTCGGCGTCCAGCGCGATTCCCCAATTCTCCTCCGGCTTGCCCACAAACCATCGCTGCTCGTCCGCCATCCCCGCCGAATCGTTTTGCAGAAAGGCGAGCGCATACAGGCAGTTGTGCAGGATGAACCCTTCAAATTTTTTTGCTTCGGCCTGCTGCGCCAGTTTTTTCGCGTCATCGAAGCGCTGTAACGCCAGCAGCACATTGGCGTAGTTCTCGTAGCCGCTTGCGTCGGACGGATCGAACTCAAGGCTTTGCCGATTCAGGTCCAGCGCCTTCTGATAATCTCCTTCCGCGGCATACGTGTTTGCCAGATTGCCGTAAGCCGAAAACGATTGAGGGTAGCTGGCAATGCGCTGCCGGTAAATCTGCGCGGCCTTTTCCAGTTCTCCTGTGATGTAGGCGTAATAATGTGCGGCAATGTCGAGCTTTTCGCGCTCACTGGCGCGGTCGCGCAACTGGAACGCTTTGGTGTAGTACCCGCTGGCCCGGCCTACCTGGCCCAGGCTGTCGTAGTCGCCGCCCACAGCGCGATAGCCCAGGGCAAAACTCGGATCGAGCTCAATCGCGCGCTGGTCGTACATCAGCGCGGCAGAAGGCCCAGCCTGCCGCGTCGCTTTGAAGCCAAGGCTGTAGGCTTTCAACGCTTCCAGAGAAGAGGTTGTTGCCTCGGCCAGCGGAACGTCGAACTTCTGCACGGTGGCCAGGGATTCTCCCAGCTTGCCGCGCAAACGGGACGCCTCCTTGCCCAGCACGTCGAGCACATTTTCTCGGGTCGACGCTGTGGCTTGCTCCTCGGCGAGCAGATCTCCGTTTAGACAATTCACCGCTTTGAGCCCCACAACATATTGGCTCCCGAGGGCCGCAATCGCCCCGGAAATGTAAGCCTTGCTCGCGGCCCGCTGGCAGACTTCACGGGCAAGTTCGGGCGTGAACTTCGCATCGGGCGGCTGGGTCATCAGCTTCAAGGTGGCCGCCACCTTGTTCTCCGACAGCACATTTAAAAACGGCGACTGCCGCAGCGATACGCTGAGCGCGGTTTTGAGTGTGTCATCAAAAACCGGGTCGCCCGTGGTGTTGGCGAAGTCGGTCAGTACCACCGTGTCTTTGTCCGTCAACGCTTTGCCGTGATGCAAGCGATAGTACAGGCCGCCCGCGATCAATGACGCGATAACAACCACGGCTGCCCCAGGCAATAGCCAGGTAGAGGCACCCGCCCTCGGCTGCGCGCCCGCAATGGAATCTGCGGTGCGAGGCAAGCGAGGTTCGACTGCCGATGTGGCTGTCCCTTCGCCCGAGCTTGCCTTCGCCACCCGCCCACTCTCGGTGTCCCGCTTCAGGCGCTGCAAATCGGCGCGCATTTCGGCCGCGCTCTGATAGCGAAGGTTCCGGTCCTTCTCCAGCCCTTTATTAATGATGTCTTCCAGTTTCGCCGGGACCTCGCGATTGAAACGGACTACCGGCGGCGGATCGGAATGCAGAATCGCATCGAAGATAAGCGCAGTCGTCTCCCCGTGGAATGGCAGGGCCCCGCTCGCCATCTCATAGAGCACCGCGCCGAAGGAGAACAAATCGGTTCGCGTATCCAGTTCTTTTCCCTTCGCCTGCTCGGGCGACATGTACGCGACCGTCCCCAGCGCCGAACCGGGACTGGTCAAGTGTTCCTCGCTGCCGGTCTTCGTGTTGGCCGCGGCAATCGCGCTGGATGAAGCTTTGGGCGCACTCACTTTCGCCAGGCCGAAATCGAGGACCTTGGCGTGCCCACGCTTGGTTACGAAGATGTTCGCCGGTTTGATGTCGCGGTGCACGATTCCTTCCGCATGCGCGGCGTCGAGCGCATCGGCAATCTCAATGGCGAGGGAAAGAATCAGTTCCATCTCCATCGGCCGATTTCCAATGCGGTGCTTCAGCGTCATCCCGTCAAGGAATTCCATCACGATGAATGGCTGCCCATTGTGTTTGCCGATTTCGTGGATGGTGCAAATATTGGGGTGGTTCAGAGCGGAAGCGGCCTTGGCTTCGCGTTGGAATCGGCTGAGGGCTTGCGGATCCTGCGCCACGGCATCGGGAAGGAATTTAAGAGCGACAAAGCGGCCGAGATCGGTGTCCTCGGCTTTGTAAACGATACCCATCCCCCCGCCGCCAAGTTTCTCGAGGACGCGGTAATGGGAAATCGTCTGGCCGATCATGATGAGCGGGTACGCCGGGAATGGCAGTTATGCTACGAGGGCGGCGAAGGCAAGTCAATGGAAAGGGCTTCGGCCCGGTACCGGACGAAGCTACCGCGGGAGTGCTGATCAGGCTGTGACCAAGGGCCGACTTAACTCGCGGATCCCGCCACGCTCTTGTTCGGCCATCGCGTGAGCTTCCTGGGGCCTGGCGCTCATCGCTCAGATCCCCGCATACCAGGCGTAACCGCCTTCCGGAGATACCGAACCCAGGCCCTTGCCGAATTTCTTGACGTCATCGGTAACGACCAGGCGGTTGATGAACTTCACGCTCTTGTAGCCGAGTTGCCGTGGCAGCCGTACGCGAATCGGTCCGCCGTTGCCCACAGGAAGGTCACTTCCGTTCATTCCGTACGTGAGGAAGGTTTGCGGATGCATCGCGTCAGCCATGTCCATGCTCTCCCACCAGTCGGGCTCGATGGAAAAGTAGAAAACATATTTTGCCTGGGGATGCGCCCCCACCAAATCGAGAATGTAGGAGAGCGGTACTCCATTCCACTCCGCGATGTACGACCATCCTTCTTCGCACACCACCTCTGTAATCTGGTTGTGCGAGGGATAGCTCTTCAACTGATCGACCGAAAACGAGGCCGGGCGCGCCACCATGCCGTCCACCACCAGTCGCCAGTCCACAAATTTTGCCGCCATGTGCCGCTTAAATTCCTGGCTGAACGGCGCGACTTCGTTTTCCAGCGGCCGCGGTGAAATCTGGCTTCGTGAAAATTCCCGGGCCAGCGAATGGCGCGTCAACAGCCGCAGGGAAGCGTAATCCAGAGTTTCGCCCGGGCCGTAGATCCCCCCGTGATCGGGAGGCACCAGTCCATATTTCTGAGCCAGGCGCGCGGCCACGGCCAGGCCCGATGCGCCAGCCGTCGCAGCCAATCCGGTAGCGATCAGTTTTCGCCGGGAAATTTTATTCACCTGCACTCCTTTCCGGCGCCGATGCCGGCGATCCTCCGCCGGTGATCATGGCCCGCGTGCGGGCCCAAAATCCTTCCCGCCACACCATCACCACATGAACGATCAGGAAGAGAACGAGCGCCCCGGAGACAAAGAAATGAAGAGTGCGCGCCGATTGCCGCCCACCCAGCAGATTCACCGTCGCCGGAATCGCCGAATCGAATGCCGGGGACATCGCCAGGCCGGTCCAGATTACCAGCGGGAAAAGTATGAAAACCACAAACAAATAGGAAACCCGCTGGAGCACGTTATACGACGAGCCGTCGTGAGGGGACCGCGCAATGCGCAAATGGTGCGCGATCACATCTACGCAACTTCGCCACGACAAATCGCCTTTGCCTGGGAGCAGGTCCCTTCTCAGATGCCCGCTAAGCATTCCCGCGACAACGTACAGCAATCCCATGAACACGAGCAGCCATGCGCTCTGAAAGTGAAGCGACCGGCTCCATCCATTCTGATCGGGAAGCACGTAACCGTAGCCGGTGGGAACAAGGTTCCTCGACGAAGGGATCGGTATTTTGAACAGGGGCCGCGTCAGAATGTTGCCGGTTTCTCCCCAATAAAAGCGGGGATGAGAAACGGTGATCTCGGCGCCGGTCAGAAGAAGAGCGAGAAACGACAGGGTAACGATCCAGTGAGTGAGGCGCACCAGCAGCGAGTGGCGCGGCTGCCGCTTAACGACAGGAATCTCGGCTGGTCGAACATCCGTTTCCAGCGGACGTGCTGCGGATTCTATCGTCGACATGGTGGCCTCCTGCCACGTTCCACTAGCTCTGCGGCGCGACGATCATAATGTGAAATGTCCCCGGCGTAAATTCGGGGAGCGTGCCGGGATCCCACGGCTTCTGCCCGGGCCGGATTTCTTCATAAGGTAAAAACAGTTTGTGGCTCACCGGATCGAGGGCCATGGTCCTGGCTTCTCTCTGGGTCTTCACGTTTTCCACCACAGTGTACTTGTCCGGGCTTTCCTGTTTCACCACCGTCAGGGTCCCGTCGCAGTTGGAAGCGAACACCAGTTTACGCTCGAAATCGTAAATGGCCGCATCCGGTTCCACGCCAACCGGAATCTGGGCAATCCGCTTTCCTGTTTCGGCATCAGTCACAATCATGAACTTGTTGTCGCATACCGAAAACAGCCTGCGTCCTTCTATATCTATGGCCAATCCCGAAGGGCCTTGGCACGGCTCCAGCGGCCATTCGCTTTGCACGCTGGTGCCGTCCGCCGCCAGGCGGACCAGAGAATTCCTGCTTTCGATATTCACGAACACGTTTCCTTTGCCGTCAGTTGCGGCAAACTCAGGAATGCCGCTCAGCGGGACCGTGGCAACAATCTTTTCCGTCTCCGCGTCGATCACGCTGGCGCTGTGGCTGTGCGCGTTGAAGGCGTAGACACGCTTCCTGGTGGGTTCGTACAGCACCGCGTCGGGCGCGTCTCCAACTTTGATCTTCTGTGTGACGGCATTCGACTGAAGGTCGAACACGGCTACTACATTATCCCCACTATCGCTGATGAATCCCTTGTTCAGTCGATGCGCCAGCGCCACGCCATGCACGCGCTTCAGATTGGCGATTTTGCCGACTTCTTTCGCGGAGGCAAGGTCGAGGATTAGAACTTCGCTGCCCCGGGTGACGTACAAGCGCTGGCTGGGGGGATCGGCGAGCAAATAATCCCAATAGGTCTGCTCTCCGGAAAAAGCAATGCGATTGGTCACGGCGTACTGCTGGGCGTTCAGCAATAGGGAGAAGCAAACGCAAGCTAGAATGCCCATCAGACTGCGCGTTGTCATGGGATCCCTTCGGATTGCAAGAACCTGGACACTTGAAACGATTACTCAGCACCCTTGTCGGCGGCAGACGGACTTTCTCCCGTCATCACCTTGATCAGCGAAAAATGTTCCATCATTCTTCGCGCCGCGGCCGTGGGATCTTGCCTTTCGATCTCAATATAAACATTCTCGTGGGAAACGTAGGAGCTGGTGTAATTCTTCAATAGCAGGACCGTTTCCTTCCCGCTCTCCATCAGCATTTGCGACAGCATCTCGATGATCGTGGACATCACTCCATTGCGCGCCGCCTGCACAATGCAGCTGTGGAATTCCGGCTCGGTCCGGCACCATGCCTCCGGATCGCCCAGCGATTTCTCCATTTCACGGAGTGCCTGACGCATTGCCTCGAGGTCATCCTCGGTGCGCCGTTCTGCGGCAAGACTGGCCAGCTTCACTTCCAACGTGCAGCGAGTCTCGAACAAGTCAGTCTTCGCCACGTTTTTCAATGCCAGGGCGAACTCCAGCGGCACGCGCATAATGTCGCTGGCATTGTCGGCCAGATACGAACCTGAGCCTTGCCGCGCGCGAATCACGCCCACAATCTGAAGCGCTCTGAGCGCCTGACGCAACGTTGGCCGGCTTACCGCCAGCGCTTCCGCCAGATCGCGCTCCGGCGGTAATCGATGTCCCGGAACAAAAACTCCCTTCGCGATCAATTCCTTGAACCGGCCCACAAGTTCATCCGGAATCGCCACCCGGCTTATGCGAGGACCGACATCAACCGATAAAGGCATACAGGCGCACTCTCGTTCCTGGAAGCTTGCTTCAGCGATTTCTTATAAATCTGTAATCGCAAGCTTGTCAACTGGCAAATTGGTAAAGTGGTCAAATAAAAAATTGGTTGACAACCTATCCAATTAGCCGCTATATATTCGCCCGACCCCATTTCGGGGTTCGGCAGGAAGTCGGTTCGACTTCCAACTGTATCGGCCTTTTTCCATCGGAGAAGCGGATGCGAATCGCAAAACTGGCTGCTCTGCTTGCTTTAGCTGCGGCTCAATGGGCGTCGGCTCAGACCGCCAGCACCTCGCTCACGGGAACCGTCACCGACGCCAAAGGGGCGGTAATCGTCGGCGCAAATCTGACGCTATCGAACCCCGCGACCGGATTCACCCGCGATGCTCAGACCAATGCCCAGGGCGTCTATCAGTTCCTTCAGGTGCCGCCAGCAACCTATGAACTGCGGGTGGGCGCAGCCGGATTTGGAGCGCAAAAACGCAGCAATACTGAATTGATGGTGAACACGCCAGCGACCCTTGACTTCACGCTCCAAATCGCCACCACGCAGGAGACTGTCGAGGTCACAAGCAGCGCGCCTCTGGTCAATACCCAGGAAGCCAGCCTGGGCCATGCCTTCAACAGCGATCAGATTTCCTACCTTCCTTTTGAGGGCCGCGAGGCTACCAGTATTCTCAGCCTTCAGCCTGGGGTGGCCTTTACCGGCAACGGCAGCAATATCAGCGCGGCCTCTGACAGCCGCAGCGGCGCGGTAAACGGCGCGCGCAGCGATCAGACCAACGTGACCCTCGACGGCGTTGACGACAACGACCAGACGCAGGGGCTCGCTTTCACCGGGGCATTGCGCGCGACGCTCGATTCGCTTCAGGAATTCCGCGTTACCACCAGCAACGCGACCGCCGATGCCGGCCGTTCTTCGGGCGGGCAAGTCTCACTGGTCACGAAAAGTGGCACGAACACTATTCACGGCTCGGCCTACTGGTACTACCGGCCGCCCTTCGGCGCAGCCAACGACTGGTTCAACGAAAATGCCGAGATCTCCCAAGGGTTGCCCAACTCGCCTCCGTTCCTGCTGCGCAATACGTTCGGCGCGACCTTCGGAGGTCCCATCCGAAAGAACCGGCTTTTTTATTTCCTCGCCTACGAAGGCCAGCGCACTCGCGAGAATTTGCAGGTGACACGCGTCGTTCCCAGCAACGGCCTGAGGGCGGGATCGATCTCCTACCCGTGTACCCAGGACCCGACATGCCCCTCAACCGGTTATTTCACCCTTTCGCCCGCGGACCTGGCAACCATGGACCCGAACTGTACCAGCCTGGGAACGTGTCCATTGGGGCCCGGCGCTAATCCCGCAGTGATGCAGATATTCCAGCAATATCCCCAGTCGAACTCCAGCGCCGTTGGAGACGGCTACGATTTTAAGGGCTTTACTTTTTCCTCGCCGCTGCCCGCCAAGCTCGATACCTATGTCGCCAAGTTCGACTACAACATCACGCCCAACAGCGCTCATCAGGTATTTGTACGCGGCGGGTTGATGAGCGACCGGGGCGCCTCGCGCTCCGACTCCACTTCCATTACCGGTACCGGCGGTTCGGAATTTCCCGGGCAGCCCGCGAACGTTACCCAACTCAACAACTCCAAGGGCCTGATCGCGGGATATACCGGCGTGCTGCGGACCAACCTGATCAACAACCTTCGCTACGGCTACATCCATCAGGGATTCGCCAGCCTGGGCACGCAGAGCCAGCATTTCATCGATTTCCGCGGCCTCGACAATCTCACCGCCCAGACTCCCAGCAACAACACCATCGTTCCCGTCCACAATGTGGTTGACGATGTCGCCTGGACCCGGGGAGCGCACACCATTGAGTTCGGCGGCAATCTTCGCATCATTAATAACATTCGGGACTCCAACGCTACGTCATTTTTTACCGCGCAGGCGGACTCGTTATGGCTCTCGGGTTCTTGCATCTCGACTTGCCAGAATCCGGTGAGTCTTGATCCTGCCGGTTTCGGCTTTCCCGCCGTGGATTCCAATTTCGGCCAGAACTACGATTACGCCGTCACCGCTCTCGCCGGCCTCGTCACCGTCGTCAATTCCAACTACAACCTCAACAAGTCGCTTCAACCCTTGAGCGAGGGCGTGCCCGTACCGCGCCACTTCCGCAATCATGAATATGAGTTCTACGCGCAGGACACTTATCACCTGAAGCCCAATCTGACAGTCACCTATGGCCTGCGCTACACGTTGCTACAGCCACCCTACGAAACCAATGGAACTCAGGTCGCTCCCGATCAAAGCCTTGACGGGTGGTTCAAGCAGCGTGCCGCCGCCATGCTCCAGGGCCAGGCCTATGAACCGCTGCTATCGTTCAGTCTCTCCGGCCAGGCCATCGGCAAAAAACCCTACCGGAACTGGAACTACAACAACTTCGCTCCGCGTCTTGCTATCGCTTATGCGCCGAAAGCGGAAGACGGCTGGTCGAAGCGCATCTGGGGTGGTCCCGGGAAAAGTTCCATCCGCGCCGGCTACGGCATTTATTACGACCACTTCGGCGAAGGTGTCGTCAACAGCTTCGATCAGCTGGGCTCTTTCGGCCTGACTACCTCGATCAGCAACGCGCCGGGCGTGCAGACGGTCGACGGCTCGGCGCGCTTCTCCGCCATCAACACAATT
>DATLKM010000084.1:0-24799 GCA_035538435.1 Binatia bacterium | reverse complement strand
AATTCTTCCTTATCTGCGTTCGCCCAACTCGACCTTCCCGAACCGCTTGGCTTATGATTGGGGCATGAATTTTGAACGCGGCCCCGGCGGTGGGCCGATTCGATGATCATCACGCGAAGTCCGCTGCGCATTTGCCTGGGCGGCGGCGGCACCGACCTTCCTTCTTATTACCGCCAGCACAGCGGATTCGTGATTTCGGCGGCCGTGAACCGCTATGTTTACATTACGGTAAACGAAGCGTTTAAGCCGAGAATCCTCGTGAAGTACTCGAAGTTCGAGGATGTCGAGCGGGTGGAAGAAATTCAGCATCCCATCGTAAGGGAAGCGCTGAAGTTGACCGGAGTTTCAGGACCTTATCTTGAAATTGTGAGCCTGTCCGATATTCCCGCCGGAACGGGGATGGGTTCCTCCGGAAGCTTTACGACCGCGTTGCTGTGCGCACTGCATACCTTGAAGCGCGATTTCGTTCCGCCGCGCGATCTGGCGGAGCAGGCCTGCCACATCGAGTTGGATCTGCTGAAAGAGCCAATCGGAAAACAGGACCAGTACATTGCAGCTTATGGCGGCATCACGTGCTTTGAGTTCCGTACGGACGATCATGTGGTGGTCGAACCGTTGAAGATTGCGCCGGAAACTCTGGCCAACCTGGAAGATAATCTGCTGCTGTTTTTTACCGGGAGTTCGCGGAACGCGTCGGATATTTTGCGCGATCAGGATTCGCGGACGAAGCAGAACAACAGCGGCATGCTGGAAAATCTTCACTTCACGAAGAAGTTGGGGATGGAGAGCCGCGATGCGCTGCTGGCGGGCGATCTGCGGAAGTTCGCCGATCTGATGAACGTGCACTGGGAGCACAAAAAGAAGCGGTCGCCGGGAATGAGCAGCGGCGAGATCGACCGCTTGTACGAACTGGCGCGCGCGAATGGGGCCCTGGGGGGAAAGCTGATTGGCGCCGGAGGGGGCGGGTTCCTGATGTTTTATACGGAGGAAAAAAGCCGCGTGCGGCATGTGATGCGGGCGGCCGGGTTGCGGGAAGTTCGCATGCAATTCGACTTTGCCGGCACAACCGTGGTGGCGCACTCCTAGGAGGGATTGTTGCTGACGACTGCGATTCTGGCGGGCGGCCTGGCGACGCGGCTGCGGCCGGCCACAGAGAAAATCCCCAAGTCACTGCTGGAGGTGAATGGCGAGCCATTCATTGCGCACCAGTTGCGGTTGCTGCGAGCGAGTGGAATTGATCGGGTGGTTTTGTGCGTGGGATTTTTGGGCGAACTCATTCAGCGTAAAGTCGGAGACGGAGAGCGGTTCGGCGTTCGAGTAGACTACTCGTTCGATGGACCCGTGTTACTGGGAACCGCTGGGGCCGTACGGAATGCGCTGCCGAAGCTGGGAGCTTCGTTCTTTGTGATGTACGGGGATTCGTATCTTCCCTGCGATTATGCGGCGGTTGCGCGCAGCTTTGAGAGTTCGGGCTCGACGGGCTTAATGACTGTATTTCGCAACGAAGGGAAGTGGGACACGAGCAACGTTGAGTTCGAAGCGGGGAAGATTCTTGCCTACAGCAAGACTGAGCGTACGCCGCGGATGAAGTTCATCGATTACGGTTTGGGGGTTTTTCGTGCAGAGGCGTTTCGGGGGTTCCCGGCGAACGAACCGTGCGACCTTGCGGGTTTGTACCAGGATTTATTGCGGGGCGGCGAACTTGCCGCTTTCGAAGTGAAGGAACGCTTTTATGAGATTGGTTCGCCCGAGGGGCTGCGGGAAACCGCCGAATTTATCTCGCGGCAGGAGATGAGAGCGGCAACTTAAAACTATGCAGAGTTTCGCTGAACAGTTTCTGGCGGAAGCCGGGCAAGTTATCGACCAACTCGATTCCGCCGCGATTGAACGCGCCGCTGCGCTGCTGGCAAAGACCAGGGCCGCGGGGGGTAGGTTGTTCATTCTGGGCGTGGGCGGCAGCGCGGCGAACGCCTCTCACGCGGTGAACGATTTCCGCAAAATTGCCGGAATCGAAGCCTATGCTCCCACGGACAATGTTTCGGAACTGACGGCCCGGACCAACGATGAGGGTTGGGCGACGGTGTTCGAGGCGTGGCTGCGAACCAGCCGTTTACGGGTGAACGATCTGGTGATGGTTTTCTCTGTTGGCGGCGGCGACGCGGAAAAGAATGTCAGCCCGAATCTGGTAAGGGCGTTGCAATACGCGAAGGATGTAGGGGCGAAAGTTCTGGGTGTTGTGGGCCGGGACGGCGGCTACACGGCGAAAGCCGCCGATGTGTGTGTACTCGTTCCCACGGTCAATCCGGCGCACGTTACGCCGCATACGGAGGTGTTTCAGGCGGTGGTGTGGCATCTGCTGGTTTCGCATCCTGCGGTAAAAGTGCAGCAGACGAAGTGGGAATCGACGGGACATGCGCCGCCCCATGCGGCCGTGTTTCTGGATCGCGACGGCGTGCTTAACCGCGCGAACGTGGTCGATGGCAAACCCTCGCCCCCTTCGGGAGAAAATGAACTGGACGTTTTGCCCGATGTGGGCCCGGCGCTGCGGGATTTGAAGTCGCACGGTTTCGCTCTGTACGTGATTACCAATCAGCCGGATGTGGCGCGGGGCAAGCAGAAGCTGTCGACGGTGGAGGCGATGCACCGTATCCTCCGAGATTCCCTGCCGGTTGACGATATTTTCGTCTGTTATCATGACGATAAAGATCATTGTGCCTGCCGCAAGCCCGAGCCGGGCCTTCTGATTGAGGCCCAGCGGAAGCACAATGTGGATTTTTCACAGAGTTATTTTGTGGGTGACCGCTGGCGCGATATTGACGCCGGCCATAGCGTGGGATGCAAGACCATCCTGATCGACTACGGCTATCGCGAGAGAAAACCGGCGCAGCCGCCGGACGCGACGGTACACTCGCTGCGCGAAGCCGCCGACTGGATCATTGCGGCTGTTGCCAAGGAGCCTGCCGATGAAGTCCGTGTCTGAGCTTAAGGTGCAAGTGTTCGCCGATGGAGCGGACAAAGCCAGCATTCTCGAGCTCTACCGTCAGCCGTACATCAAGGGATTCACCACCAATCCCACGCTCATGCGTGCCGCGGGCGTGACCGACTACGAACGTTTCGCGCGGGAAATCCTGGAACAGATCACGGACCGGCCCATTTCTTTTGAAGTGCTGGCGGATGAAGAAAGTGAGATGGAGCGCCAGGCCCGCAAGATTGCCGGTTGGGCGGCGAATGTTTATGTGAAAGTTCCGGTCACGAACACGCGGCGCGAACCGATGCACGGATTGATCCGCCGCCTGAGTCACGACGGAATTCGCGTAAACGCTACCGCCGTGCTGGCGCTCGAGCAGGTGGAACATCTGGCGGAAGCTCTGGAGGGTGGAGCGCCCTCGTATCTGTCGGTTTTCGCCGGACGTGTGGCCGATACCGGACGCGATCCGGTGCCGCTCATGAAATCGGCGCTGAAGATCATTGCGCCGGAGCCGAATATCCAACTGGTCTGGGCCAGCCCACGCGAGCTGCTGAACATTTTTCAGGCGGATGAGATCGGCTGCCACATCATCACGGTCACCTCAGACATCCTGAAAAAAGTGAACCTGATCGGCAAAGATCTGCACGACTTTTCTTTGGAGACGGTGAAAATGTTCAGGAATGACGCGGTGAAATCAGGCTTCACCCTGAAAACCGCCCGGGACGAGGTTTATTCGTCGGTGAGATGAGTGGTCCTACTGAAGGCTTAACTGCATTTCCCCCTGCTTGCCGAAGTTGATGTGGAGCAGCGCTTCCTTCCCGCTGGGAAAATCCCCTTTAATCGTGCCGAATTGATCGTAGGAGTTGACGTCAGAAGTGACGTGCACCTTCAGTTGATGATTTCCCGCCGGAATCTCCACCGCGTGGAATTCATGCCCCTGCACATGATGGAAAACGACCAGGCGCTGTTTGTCGGAGCCTTCCAGAGCATGGGTGTAAGTAAGCCGGTTGTCCACCCAGATGGAGAGATTGGCCTGCGGGAATTTGTGGTTGACCTCGATTTCCAGGGTTGACATATCAACTGCGGTGCTGGCTGGCGGTGGAGCGGCGTTCTTTGCCGTGGCGCCGGAGATTTTGGTTTTTTTGTGCACCGGCGCAATCGGCGCCGGAATTGCTGTGGCGACGGCCGGCTGAGCCGATGTTTGAACGGCGGGGTTTGCGGCAAGGGGTTGAGAAGGGATCGCTGGAGTTGCTGCGGGCGGAATTCCTGCGATTGCTTTTTGCGAACGCAGCGAGTGTCCCATTCCGAGGGCCACCACAGCGAGGCCGGCAAGCAGTACCGCAGCGCTCAGGTACGAGTTCTTGCGAAGAATTTTCAACAACTTTTCGGGAAGGTCCGGCTGCAGGAAGGGGTTGTGCCCGGCCGGTGGGCGCTGCATGCCCGCTGCCCGGGTGCGAATGCGCGCGTTGGTGGTTTCCGCGGAATTTACCGCGACCAAGGGCACGGGCTGCTTGTTCTTGCTCCAGGGTTCGCGGCCTTCGCGAAATTCCTGAATATCGAGAACAATTTCCATTCCGCGCTGATAACGCTGGGCGGGATCTTTGGCCATGGCGCGCGAGATGATGTAATCGACGCCGGGGGGCAGTTCGGTATCGAGCACGCTGGCCGGAATGGGATCGCGATTGACGACTTTGAAAGAGACGGTCATGGCGCTGTTGCCCTGGAAGGGCCGATAGCCGGTCAGCACCGTATACAAAATCACGCCGAGCGAAAACAGGTCGGCGCGGCTGTCGACCGGTTCGCCGCTGACCTGCTCCGGCGACATGTAAGCGGGCGTGCCCAAGGTTCTTCCGGACAAGGTGATATTGGCGAGATTGAGCTTTGCGATACCGAAGTCGGCAATCTTGGCTCGGCCGTCCTGGGTCATGAGAATGTTGGAAGGCTTCAAATCGCGATGGATGACTCCCTGGCCGTGGGCGCAATCGAGAGCCTCGGCGAGCTCGAGAGCAAGTTGTAAAGCGGTATCGACGGCCAACGTCTGGCAACTGCCAGAAATCATTTTTTCCAGGGAGGGGCCGCTTACATATTCCATGACGATGTAGGGTGAGCGAGTGTCCGGCTCCTCGCCCACGTCATAAATGGTCACGATTCCAGGATGGGACAAACGGCCGGCGGCTTCGGCTTCGCGCACAAAACGCTCGCGATACTCGCGCTCGTCGTCAGGCGATTGGCCGGCAAGCGAGACGGTTTTTACCGCAACGACACGGTTGATCTTGGGGTCGCGGGCCTTATAGACCACGCCCATGGCCCCGCGGCCAAGCTCCCCCAGAATTTCGTAGCGGCCAAAACGCAGTCGCCGGTGATCATCCATCATAGTGAGCGGTCCCGAGCGTACACAGCGTTCGTGCACACCTCTCGCTTTGACCCGGGGGACAGGTCGTTGGTTTTATTCTGCATCCGGCCTGGAAGGCTTAACAGGTTACCGAGGTTTTCGAGCGGTGGGCCGCCCCAATTGACGCCACAGCGCAAGTTAGCTAAGCTAATTTAGCCAAAGCTATGGAAATCGTCACTATCCACAAGGCGAAGACCCAGCTTTCGCGGCTGATTGAGAGAGTTTGCCGCGGAGAAGAGATTGTCATTGCCCGGGGCAAACAGCCGCTCGTGCGCCTGGTTCCGCTGGAGAAAACCGTGGCAAAGCGGAAGCCTGGAGCGTGGAAAGGGAAGATCTCGTATACAAAAGATGCATTCGCCCCGTTGACGGATCGGGAGATGGAAGACTTAGGTTTTGAGAAGTAGTCTGGAGTGCAGGTCTGCCCGAAGCCAATGCGCGCGCTTCTAGACACACACACGCTGATTTGGTGGATGGAGGATGCCAGGCGGCTATCGAGATTGGCGTCTGAAATAATCGAAAACCCAGACAATCAGATCTTGATTTCGGCGGCAGTCGGTTGGGAAATGGCTATTAAAGTGGGCCTCGCCAAATTGCGGCCGCGTTCTCTTGTGGATCACTTGCTGGATATCATCAAGAAAGAGTCTTTTTCTGAATTGCCGATCACGATCGAAGCCGGCGTTCGTGCCGGACTACTTTCTCATTACCATCGCGACCCGTTCGACAGGATGCTGGCCGCTCAGGCATTAACGCTGAACATCCCTATCTTGAGCGCCGACGAAGTGTTCGACCGCTATGGCGCTAAAAGACTGTGGTGAATCTCCGCTCAGTGGCGCGAATCCCATTTCGCTGCTAATTCTCGCCCTTTCTGTGGTTTACATTGACCAGAGTGGTTCTTTCCGGTAACTTACAGGTAACGATTCTGCGGTTTTTTCTGTAAGCTGAAAGTACGCATTTTTGCAGCGTGGGGCTGCATCTTTAAGCTGGGCAATGCGATCTTAATTCAAAGACAGGTTTTAATGCTTTCCAAAAATCAGGGAAAAACGTTGCTGTTGCTGAAGCCGAGGGGTTTTTGCGCGGGTGTCGTCCGGGCGATTGATGTGGTTCGGATCGCTCTGGAGGCCTTTGGACCGCCAATCTACGTGCGCAAAGAGATTGTGCACAACAGTTTTGTGGTGGATGAACTTCGCGGCAAAGGCGCTATTTTTGTCGACAGCGAAGACGAAGTGCCGAACGGGGAACGGGTCATCTACAGCGCGCATGGGGTTTCTCCTGAGGTGCGCGAGCACAGTGCCCGGCGCGGGCTACGAGTGATTGATGCGACCTGCCCGCTGGTGACGAAAGTCCACGTGGAGGCGGTCAAGTTTGCCAAAGAAGGCTATTCGCTCATTCTGATCGGTCATCACGATCACGATGAGGTCATCGGGACGCTGGGAGAGGCGCCACTGGTTACGCAGGTTGTCGGCAGCCCCGAGCAGGTGGAAAACCTGCACGTGCCCGACCCGAATCGCGTGGCGTACCTGACGCAGACGACGCTCAGCCTGGACGAAACCAAGGACATTATTGCCGCGCTGAAAAAGAAGTTTCCGAACATCAAAGGGCCGGCGGCGCAGGACATCTGCTACGCCACCGAAAACCGGCAAGTCGCCGTGAAACAGGTGGCATCGGAATCGGATTTGTTGCTGGTGGTGGGATCGGAGAACAGTTCCAACTCCAACCGTCTGGTGGAAGTGGCACGCAATCTGGGGACGAACGCGCACCTGATCGATAGTTATCAGGACATTGAAGCGGGATGGCTTACAGGTGTAAACACTATCGCATTGACGGCGGGGGCGTCGGCTCCCGAATGTCTGGTTGAAGAGACCATTAAGTTTCTCTCGACCAAAGGATTCGACAACGTGCAGGAACTCGAAGTCATGCCGGAAAACGTGCGCTTCGGACTGCCGCCGGAGATTGTCGAGGCGATAGCCGCCGCTCCGGCTTCTGCCACTGCGGATTGATGGAGCCGCAAATTGATGGATAGAGACTCCCCCGAATCGCACTTGACCGAGCCGCACCCAGGTTCCGCGCCTCAGCTTCGTTTCGGCAAAATCGACGATCTGTCGGGGCGCGCAAGAACGGCTATCGCGTCCGCCCGCGACCGGCTTTTTTCCCAGCAACACGAAAGCGGTTACTGGTGCGGCGAACTCGAAGCCGACACCACGCTCGAATCCGACTACATTCTGTTGCACACCTTGCTGGGAACAGGCAACGCCGGGCGCTTTCAGAAAGCGGCGAACTGGATCATCGAGCACCAGAATGACGACGGAGGCTGGAGCATTTATGCCTCTGGACCCTCGAATATCAGCGCATCGGTCAAGGCTTATTTCGGTTTAAAGCTGGCGGGGTATAGCGCGGACCATCCGGTGCTTCAGCGAGCGCGCGCGAAAATTCTTGAACTCGGCGGCGTGACCGAGGTCAACACCTTCACCAAGATTTATCTTTGCTTCTTCGGGCAGTACGACTATGACGCGGTTCCGGCGATCCCGCCGGAAATTGTCCTTTTTCCCAACTGGTTCTGGTTCAATATCTACGAAATTTCTTCGTGGTCGCGGGCGATTCTGGTGCCGCTTTCCATTTGCTACGCGAAAAAACCGTTTAAGAAAATTCCGCGGGAAATGGGAGTGGAAGAATTGTTTGTGGGCGGCATGTCGAAATCGCGCATGCACCTGCGCTGGTCGAAGAAGCTGATTTCCTGGCGCAATTTCTTCCTTTGCCTGGACCGCATGACGCACTGGTTTGAGCGCGTGCACATCCGGCCGTTGCGTTCGATCGCTTTGAAGAGCGCGGAAAAATGGATGCTGGAGCGGTTCGAAATGAGCGACGGGCTGGGCGCGATTTATCCCTCGATGATGAACGCCATTATCGCGCTGCGCTGCCAGGGCTATTCGCTCGACGATCCGCAAGTGATTCGCGCCATTGATGAGTTTGAGAAACTGGGCATTGAGGAAAAAGACACCTTCCGGATGCAGCCCTGCATGTCTCCGGTGTGGGACACGGCGTACGCGCTGTTCGCGCTGGGTGAAGCGGGCGTGCCGGTAAATGATCCGCGCATGGTGAAAAGCGCGGACTGGATTCTGCAAAAACAGGTGCGCAACCCCGGCGACTGGCAGATCAAGAACCCGAAAGGCAGGCCGGGGGGATGGTATTTCGAGTTCAACAACGAGTTCTATCCCGATGTGGACGACAGCGCGATGGTTTGCCTGGGCCTGAGCCGTGTGGAGCACCCCAATCAGCGCTACCAGCGTGAGTCGGTGCAGCGCGCGATTGACTGGATATTCTCCATGCAGTGCAAGAATGGCGGATTTGCCTCGTTCGACAAAGATAACGACGAGATGATCTTCCAGCACATTCCCTTCGCCGACCACAACGCCATGCTCGATCCGGCCACGGTCGACATAACGGGGCGAATTCTCGAGATGCTGGCGGCCTACGGTTACGACAAGAACCATCCTGCGGTGAAGCGGGCGATTGAATTTCTGCGCAAAGAGCAGGAACCGGACGGAAGCTGGTTTGGGCGTTGGGGCGTGAATTACATCTACGGCACGTGCCTTGTGTTGCGGGGACTCGAGGCCATCGGCATGGACAGCCATGAGCCGTGCATTCAACAGGGAGCGGAGTGGCTGCGCATGGTGCAGAATCCGGATGGCGGCTGGGGCGAAACCGTCGGCTCCTACGATGATCCTACGCTGCGCGGAGTTGGCGACAGCACGCCATCGCAGACGGCGTGGGCGATTCTTGGCTTGCTGGCGGTTGGAGATACGCGCAGCGACTCGGTTGCCCGCGGCATTGCCTATCTGCTGCGCACGCAGAAAGACGACGGCAGCTGGGACGAGAATTTCTTCACCGGCACCGGCTTTCCGCGGGTGTTCTATCTGAAATATCACCTTTACCGGGAGTACTTCCCGCTGCTGGCACTGACTACGTATCAGAAGGTGATGGAGAAAGAGAGCGCGTAGAGTGGTGCGAGCCGCGTGGCGCTCGGGCTGGCTAATTTGCGCGCACCAGAAGTCCTTCTGACCTGGCTACGGCTGCCTGCTTTTTGTCAAACGTGCAAAATGCTTCCGTCTTTAAGACAGCGGCCGAAGCTACGTGAAGGAGGTCGAGGGTGCGCACTCCTAGCCTGGGTGTTGCGCGCATGGCAAGCTGACGAGCGTGAACAAAGACTTCGTCGGTGAGCGGCCTGGGCGCGAATATCCCGGCCTGGACATCGTCCTCAAAGAGCTTCCATGACAGCCGAATACGGCCCTCGTCTGATTCTTTGCGGAAGATGCGCAAGTGGAAGGCGTTAGCGATTTCGATTTCGAGCAATGGAGTCAGAATGAGGGGACGGGGAAGTTCGGCAAGAATGGCCGACGCCCGCCGGGAATTATGATCGAACACGTAAAGCGAAACCAGTAAGCTGGTGTCGGCGTACGTGCTCAAAACCGGTTCTCGCGATCTTTGGAAATCAGTTCGGCCCCTGTGGTATTCAGCGGCTTCTTGTAGATTTGCTTCAAACGCGCAAGATAATCGGGAAGCTCAGGTTGGTTTTCGGCTCTTTTGGGCACCAGCGTCGCGATGACGCGCTTGCGCCGGGTGATCTGGATTTCTTCGCCCCGCTTCAGCAAATCTTCGACTTTGCGAAACTGATAGCGAAGGTCGCGGATGGAGGCTTTTTGCATGTGATACATTATAGTATCACATTGCTCCAAGTCGGCAGTAGCAGAGTCATGATGCCCACCTTCCTTACAGGCGCCACCGGTTTTCTGGGCTCGCACGTAGCCCGCGTTCTTGCCGAGCAGGGGGCGAATCTCCGCCTGCTCGTTCGCTCCACCAGCAATCTGAAAAATCTCGAAGGCCTGGACGCGGAAACCGCGACCGGCGACCTGCGCGATTCCGCGTCGCTCGAAAAGGCCATGGCCGGATGCGACACTGTTTTTCATGTTGCCGCCGACTACCGGCTCTGGCTGCGTGATCCCAACGAAATGTATCGTTCGAACGTCGAGGGCACGCGCGCTATCCTTCAGGCCGCGGGGAAGAACGGCGTGAAGAACATCGTTTATACCTCCAGCGTAGCTACCATCGGTTTTACCGGCAATGGCCGCGCCGCCGACGAAGATTCTCCGGTTTCGCTGGCCAGCATGATCGGCCATTATAAGCGCTCAAAATTCATGGCCGAGCAGATCGCGCTGGAAGCGGGACGCAACGGAATGCGGGTGGTGACGGTGAATCCGACGACGCCGGTGGGCGAGCAGGACATCAAGCCTACGCCGACGGGCCGCATTATTGTTGATTTCCTGAAGCGCAAATTTCCCGCGTACGTGGAAACCGGTTTGAATCTGGTCGACGTGCGCGAATGCGCCCGTGGCCACGTGGCCGCGCTGGAGAAGGGAAGAAGCGGCGAGCGGTATATTCTGGGTGGAGAAAACCTGACACTCAAACAGATTCTCGACAAACTGGGCGCGATCACGCATTTGCCGTCTCCGAAAATAAAACTGCCGTACTTTGTCGCTTACGCCGCGGGAGCGGTAGACCAGACGGTTTCAGGAACTCTATTAGGACGCGAGCCTCGCGCCACCATTGAAACCGTGCGCATGGGTAAGAAGAAGATGTGGGCCAGCTCCGACAAGGCCGAGCGCGAACTGGGTTGGAAGATCGTTCCAGCGGAGAACGCTTTGCGCCGGGCGGTCGAGTGGTTCCGGAGCAACGGTTATGTTTAGAGTCGGAATTGTCGCCGCGTTGGAGCGCGAAATCAGCGGATTTCTAAGAGGTTGCGTACGCGTCACGCGCGAGCACGAGGGCCGCAGCTTCGTTTTTTTTGAGTGCGGCGAGATAGTCGCGGTGTGCGGAGGAATTGGCGCGGAACCTTCGCGCCGGGCGGCGGAAGCGCTGGTTGCTCTTGATCGCCCTTCGTTATTGCTGTCCGTGGGATTCGCGGGTGCGTTGCAGCCGCGGCTGAAGATCGGGGATGTTTTAGTCCCGTCAGTTGTGGTAGATGCGCGCGATGGCAGCCGCAGCGCAGTCACCGGCGGCGACGGAACGACACTGATTACATTTATGGAAGTGGCGGGGCTGGCACAAAAAGCGAATCTTGCCCGGGCTTATGGAGCGCAGATCGTCGATATGGAAGCGGCTGCAGTGGCCGCAGCGGCACGGGCGCATGGAATCGAATTCCGGGCGGTCAAAGCCGTTTCAGACGATTCGTCGTTTGAAATGCCGCAGATGGAACAGTTTGTAGAGCCCGACGGGAGTTTCAAGACCGCGGGCTTTGCCCTCCACACAGCCTTGCGGCCCTGGAGGTGGGGGCGCATATTGCGGCTGGGCAGAAACAGCCGCAAGGCTTCGAGGGCCTTGAGCGCATATCTGACCCGGTTACGAGTTGAAGGCTCGCCCGCAACGGCCGCGATTTCGTCTTCCGGCGAGGCAGCGGTTACACATGCGGCGGGCGGTGGCCGGGGATGAAGACCGGGGAAATTCTTCTGTTCGTGACTGTGCTCTGCGCCGCGCCGGCATTTGCGCAGTCGAATCCTGCGACCGTTTACGCGGAAAGCTTCCGCCAGGGCTCCACGCAGATCGTTGGGGAAAAATTCGAAGTCAAATTAACTCCCGAAGACCGCGAGTACCGCGAGCGCGTGAAAGATTCGCATGGAGCCGATCGTTATGTGCTATCGATCGTCCCGGAAGGACCGGAAGGCGACAAGCAGATCACTTCCTGGCATGTGGAACTGGCCGACCTGCACCACAAGATTTACAACAACGTGTTGATGTCCTCGCCTGACGAACCGGAGCAGGGCGGGACGCTCTACCGCCTCGATCCGGGCACGTTCGCCCGGGTTCCGTTGACTGCCAAGCGCATCATCAAAGTGGATAATTTTTATGTGGTTCTGCAGGTTCTCTCCCGGCATTTTAGTCCGCCGGACTCGCCTTATCTGGATTCGATAAACGTGGCGATCGAGTTAACGAATTCCGATCCGCGAAAAGCATCCGATTCGCAAAAGTAGCTATTTCAGGCGAAAATAACTCATGGCCTTTTCAGGACAGATCGCGCTCGACGAGGAGATTCGTTCCATCCCCACGACGATGCTGGCGGCGGTATACAGAGGAATTAACGATGTCCGGATGGAAACGGTGCCGGTGCCGGAAATCGGGCGCGGGGAGATGCTGGTTCGAGTCCACACTTGCGGAGTGTGCGGCACGGACTTGAAAAAAATTGCAACCGGGTCCCACTCGGCGCCGCGCATTTTTGGACACGAAACCTCGGGAGTTGTGGCCGCAGTCGGTGCGGATGTCGGGAAATTTGCGCCGGGCGACCGGGTCATGGTGTTCCATCACATCCCTTGCCGATCGTGTTACTACTGCCGCCACAAGACATTCGCGCAATGCGAGACCTACAAGAAAGTCGGATGCACGGCGGGATTCGAGCCTTCCGGGGGCGGGTTTGCCGAATACGTTCGAGTAATGGACTGGATTGTGGAACAGGGAACGGTTCGCATTCCAGACGATGTTTCTTTCGAACAAGCCAGTTTTGTTGAGCCGGTCAATACCTGCATGAAAGGAATTGACACCCTGCGGCTGGAGCAAGGCGAAACCGTGCTGGTCATTGGCCAAGGCCCTATCGGCATTATTCTGAGTGTGTTAGCGCGAAAGGCGGGAGCCGAGGTAATCACTTCCGATTTATACCCGGAGAGGCTTACAATATCTGAAAGCCTTGGATTTAGAGACAGGATCGAAGCGTGCCGGCAGGATACTGTTCGCGCGGTGCGGGAGCGGACAGAGGGTCGCGGGGCTGACGCGGTGATTTTAGCCGTGGGCAGCAACTCCCTGATTCGCCCGGCGATGGATGCCGTGCGCGCCGGTGGGCGCGTATTGTTGTTTGCCCAGACGCAACATGGCGAGGCGGTGATCGACCCGGCGGCGGTTTGCGTGGATGAAAAAAGCCTGCTCGGCTCTTATAGCGCGTCGGTGGACTTGCAGCAGAAATCCGTAGACTTCGTCATGCGCAAGGAGATCGATTTGGGACGGCTGATCAGCCACCGCTTTTCGTTGCAGGATGCGGCGAAAGCGTTGGAACTGGCGGCGCATCCACAGCCGGCTTCGATGAAGATCGTGATTCAGCCCGGTAGCGCCTGGAGGCGCGGGGACCGGGAAGGAAACCAGAAGTGAATGGAAAAATGACGGCTGCCGTCCTATACGGCAAAGAAGATTTAAAGATTGAGCGAGTTCCGATTCCCCGGGTGGACAAGGGGGAAGTGCTGGTCAAAGTGCAGGTGGCGCTGACTTGCGGCACCGACCTGAAGGTGTATCAGCGGGGTTACCACGCCCGTATGATTGTTCCCCCGGCCTTGTTCGGGCACGAACTGGCCGGAGTGATTGAAGAGGTCGGCGAAGGCGTCAACGGTTTCAAGAAAGGCCAGCGTGTGGTGGCGCTCAACTCCGCGCCCTGCCAGATGTGTTTTTACTGCTCCAAGCACCAGGAAAACCTGTGTGAAGATTTGCTCTTCAATAACGGCGCCTATGCGGAATATATTCGCGTTCCCCGGCGCATTGTTGAAGCGAACATGCTGGTGATTCCGGGCAACGTGAGCTATGAAGACGCGGCCATGACGGAGCCGCTGGCCTGCGTGCTGCGCGGACTGCATGAGACCGGCGTGGAGATCGGCGACACGGTCACGATCATCGGCGGCGGGCCGATCGGCTTAATGTTTGTGCAGGTGGCCCGCGCCATCGGCTGCAACGTGATTTCAGTCGTAAAGCGCGACGAGCAGGTGACCGCAGCCAAGCATATGGGCGCGCACGAAATCGTGCAGATCACGAAAGTGCAGAACGTGATCGACGCGGTGCGGGCGCTGAGTCCGCAGAAGCGCGGCTGCGATGTGGTGATTGAAGCCGTGGGCCGCTCGGAAGCCTGGGAATGGGCCATCGACATGGTCCGCAAGGGCGGTACGGTGAACTTTTTTGGCGGTTGTGCCAGCGGGTCGAAAGTGCAACTGGATACGGACCGCCTCCACTATTCCGAGATTACATTGAAAGCGACGTTCCATCACACGCCGGAAACCGTGCGCCGCGCGTTCGGATTGATCGCCGCCAAGAAAATCCGGCCTACCGACTACATTACGGGGGAAGCCCCGCTTTCGAGCCTGCAAAAAGTGTTGCGCCACATGTTGAACCGCGGCGGCGACATCAAGACGGCGATTATCCCCGGCCACTGATCTGATGGGACTCTCGACGCAGGTGTCATCCTGAGCTAGGCGAACGATCAGTTATTGTTTTTGGGCGTGGCGAATGCAGCGCCCACTTCGAAGAGCATGGCGTGAACCAAACCGCTGCCCCAAGCCCGTCTTTTGTTGCTTCAGCCGCAACCGGCTGGAACCGCCTGCCGGCGGCCTACGCGTTTCCCGACCGCGCCCCCACGCTCGCTGAGGCGCAAGATTATTGCCGGCGGCTGGCCCGGACTCACTACGAGAATTTCTCGGTCGCCACCTGGTTTCTGCCGAAAAGGCTCCGGCAGGATTTCTTCAACGTGTATGCGTACTGCCGAATTTCGGACGACCTGGGGGATGAAGTTGGAGATGCGGCCGCGTCGCTGGCATTGCTCGATCAATGGCAAACCGAACTTGACGCCTGCTACGCGGGCAATCCTCGCCATCCGGTGTTCGTAGCGCTGGCCGAAACGGTCAGAAAATTTGAAATTCCCCAGCACGAATTTTCCGATCTACTGGTTGCCTTCCGGCAGGACCAGAGCGTGACCCGGTTCGAAACCTTCGACGATGTGCTGGCCTACTGCCGCTATTCGGCAAATCCGGTCGGACATCTGGTGTTGTACCTGTGCGGGTACGGTGACGCCGGGCGCCAGCAGCTTTCCGACTACACCTGCACCGCCCTGCAACTGGCAAATTTCTGGCAGGACGTCAGCGTGGATTACGCCAAAGGCCGGATCTATCTGCCGCTGGAGGATTTGCGCCGGTTCGCGGTCACAGAAGACTCGATCGCGCAGGGCCGCAACACGCCTGCCTTCCGCGCGATGATGAAATTCGAAGTGCAACGAGCGCGCGAATGGTTCGAGCGTGGCCTGCCGCTGATGGGAAAGGTGAGTAGCGAGCTGGCTTTGGACATCGAGCTTTTCAGCCGCGGCGGGCAGGAAATTCTGAATGCTATCGAACGGCAGGATTTTGCCGTGCTGGGCCGGCGGCCTGAAATTTCGAAGCCGCGCAAACTGGCTCTGGTGGCGCGGGCAGTTTTGAGGAAGCTGCTGTGAGCGCGGGAACGCAGCCAATGCTGGCCCCATGGACGCCCGCCCCAGCGCAGCTCACCATGGCGTATTCCGTTTGCCGCGGAATTACGAGGTCGAACGCCAAGAATTTTTACTACGCTTTTCTGGTTCTGCCCAAACGCAAGCGGGAAGCTCTGTGTGCCGTGTACGCCTTCATGCGGCGCTGCGACGACATTACCGACGATGCCGGCCTGAGCCTGCAAGACCGCCGGTTCAAGCTCGAGAACTGGCTGGACGCGCTGCACCGGGCGCAGCAGGGACAGCCTACCGACGATCCGATTCTCCTGGCTTTGACCGACGCACAACGGCGTTACACGATCCCGGCCGGCCTGCTGGATGAACTGGCCATGGGCACTGCCATGGATGTCGCAGCGCAGGACCAGCGCCCGGAGGGCGCTGCTGGAATTTCTGTCCAATACCAAACCTTCGAAGACCTGAAGCTTTACTGCTACCGCGTCGCGTCGGTGGTCGGTCTGGTATGCATTCACATTTTTGGATACCGCGACCCCGGGGCGGAGCCCCTGGCCGAGCAGTGCGGTCTGGCGTTTCAGCTCACGAATATCGTTCGCGACGTGAAGGAAGACGCCGGCATGGGCCGGGTTTATTTACCGCAAGAAGATTTGGCGCAATTTGGATTGGCAGCGGCGGATTTGCAGGGGCCGCCCGACGTCGCACGTTTTCGGCCGCTGCTGGAAATGGAAGCCAACCGGGCGCGCGAATTTTATCGCGCCGGCGACGAACTCATTCCCTTTATTTCCGAAGACAGCCAGCCGGCGCTATGGGTGCTGGTCAACATTTATCGCAGGCTGCTGGAAAAAATCGGCGAGCGGCAATACGATGTTTTCACTGAAAAAGTGAGCCTGACCACGGGCGAAAAACTGCGCATTCTCGCCAAAGGATTCTGGCGGCGCCTTGCCTGATGAAGTTGACAGGCTGCCATCCTTCCCAAGCGTTCCGGTGAGCGATCTAAACGCGAATGATTGAGCATCCCAAACAATCTACGGTCGCCGTTGCAGGCGGCGGTCTGGCGGGACTTGCTGCCGCGTGCGCGCTTGCCGATGCTGGATATCGCGTGACGCTGTTCGAGCGGCGACCCTACCTTGGCGGCCGCGCTTCATCGTACGAACATCCGGGGACGGGCGAGGTCGTGGACAATTGCCAGCATGTGCTGTTTCGAGTGTGCACGAACCTGGTTGAGTTTTACCGGCGCATTGGAGTGGAAGAGAAAATCCGCTGGTACGACACGATGACCTTCATCGAACCAGGCGGACGGCAAAGCGTAATGCACGCTTCCGCGCTCCCCGCCCCGCTCCATACTGCGCCATCGTTCTTGCGCTTTCCTTTTCTTTCGGCCCATGACAAGCTGTCCATTTCGCGGGCGATCGCGGCACTGACTTTGACGCGTCCGGCAGACAAAGGGAAGTCGTTTTTGGAGTGGGGCCGCGAGCGCGGGCAAACCGAACACGGGATCGAGCGTTTCTGGAAGCCGATTCTGGTGAGCGCGTTGAGTGAACACCTGGATCGCATGTCTGTGGCGTATGCCGCGCAGGTTGTCCGCGAGTCGATGAAGGCGCCCGAGGCGCGGCACATGGGTGTTCCTACCATTCCGCTGACCGAGCTCTACAACCGGGCAGGAGACTACATTCGCGCCCGCGGGGGCGACATTCGGCTGCGCACCTCGCTGGAAGACTTTGCGCCCGATTCTTCCGGAGTGCGAATTCAAGCCGGAGGCAGGAAGGAAAGTTACGATTATTTGGTTCTTGCGTTGCCATTCGATATTTTGCAGGAAGTGCTGCCGGACAATTCTGATGCGGCGAGGCTGCGAGAGCAGTTGAAGCACTTCGAATCGTCGCCGATCACGGGAATTCATCTCTGGTTTGACCGCCAGATCAGCGATCTCGATCACGCGGTCCTTCTCGATCGGACGATTCAATGGATGTTTCACAAATCACGGCTGCTGGCCACGCGCAATGGTTCCGGCCCGAAAACGCAGGGTGGCAGTTACATCGAGCTGGTGGTGAGTGCGTCGACCGATTTGATTGCCAGGTCACGCGGTGAAGTCGTCGAGCTGGCGCTGAAGGAAGTGCGCGAGTTCTTTCCGGCGGCGCGGGAGGCGAATATGGTCAAGTCGGCGGTCATTAAAGAAGTTCACGCGACGTATTCCCCCCGGCCCGGAATCGACGCGGTTCGCCCCTCGCAGGAGACTGCTTGGCCGCGCGTTCTTCTGGCCGGCGATTTCACCGCGACAGGCTGGCCGGCAACCATGGAAGGCGCGGTGCGCAGCGGCTATCTGGCTGCGGAGGCGTTAACGCGAGCTGCCGGGAACGAAATCCAGTTTCTGGCTCCGGACATGAAAGCCGCAGGATTGATGCGGCTGTTTGAATAGCGCAAAGTCTTCCTCGCCAAAAATGTGGACAACCCGAACGAACATTCTGACAGACTGTGGTTGCGGCTCGCTGTTTTTGGATGCGCCGCATTTTTCTGGCAACTGATCGCCTACAACTTTGTCGACATCGACCTGTGGCATCAGATGGGTTTGATCCGCGAAAGTGTCGCGGCGGGCCACCTGCTCAAGACCGATGTTTTCGCCTACACGCCGACTCTGCCCTGGATCGACCACGAATGGGGCGCGGGCGCAATCGCATTCCTTGCCGTGAAGTGGTTTGGGCCGCGGGCGATTATTGTCCTGAAATTCGCTACGGCGTTCGGAACTCTCTGCTTATGTTTTTGGGTAGCACGGTTGCGAGCAACTGATTTTCGCCTGCTTGTACTTTGTACGCCTGCCGCCATTTTTCTCTGGCACCTGGGATTTCTTTCCACCATCCGCGCGCAGGCGTATACCTTTTTCTTTACCGCGCTGTGGCTGCTGTTCCTGCAACTTGATCGGCGGGGGCGAACGTGGATCCCGGTGGCGCTGCTTGTTTTTCCTTTCTGGGTAAATATCCACGGCGGATTTGTGATCGGACTGGCGGTGCTGCTGCTCCAGGCGGGCGAAAACTTCCTGCGTGGAGAATCATGGCGGCATGTTCTGGTACTGACTGCGGCGCTGACCGGCGAAATATTTCTGAACCCGTATGGGAGAGCCTATTTTTCCTACCTGAAACGCGGCCTGTTGATGCCGCGACCTTATTCCGGTGAGTGGGATTCGATCTATCATCTGGGGCCGTTGTGGGTTGCGATATTCGCGGGCGCGATTGTCTGGGCGTTTTGCTCCGCCTGGTGGGACGGATGGCGCGGTGCCGATGGCGGTCTTTTCCTTGCGGCAACGGCGGCCGAAGCGGCGCTGCATCGCAAGCTGCTTCCTCTTTTCGCGATTTCCTGGCTTTGCTGTGTGCCGGACTGGTCAGGGAAAACGAGCGTTGGCGAATGGCTGATTCGGTTCTCCCATCGCCGTCGCCATTTTCTTGCTTCGGCGTGGATATTTGCAGGCTGTGTGTGCGTTTATTCTGCCGTTCAAGAAAAGCCCTGGGCCCTGGACGTTCCTCAGCCGCTGTATCCAGTCGGCCCGGTGAATTATCTGAAGCAACAGAAGTTCGCCGGCAATCTGATGACGCCGTTTCGATTGGGGGCATACGCCTCGTGGAAACTCTATCCCGCCGTGAAGGTTTCGCTTGATTCGCGTTATGAAGTCGCATTTCCGGACGACGTAGTGAAGAGCGTTTTCGATTTCTATGAGGCACGCCCGGACTGGCGCAAGACTTTGGAAGCATTTCCGACCGATGCCGTGCTGGTTCCGGTCGATGCGCCCATTGTGGGGAAGTTACCCGATGCCGGATGGACGAAGAGTTACGAAGACCGGCAATTTCAGATTTATGCCCGCCCCGGCTTATCGCTTACGCCACAAACAGAGAGCAGTGTCTCGCTGCACGGTACATTTCCATGACTGGGAGGGCGGGGAACGACAGGATTTATCGGTTAGACTGAGATTTACGAGTTCTCGGCTTGCTTTTGACCGTCCTGACTGAGAACTGAATCCTAAGAACTGAGAACTTGTTTTGTGAGTGAAAAAATTCTCGCCGCACTTTTTGTATTCATCAACTCAGTCATGGCCGGCGCGGGATATGCCGGTGTTGCGCTGCTGATGGCAATCGAGTCTGCCTGCATTCCGCTGCCTTCGGAACTCATCATGCCGTTCGCAGGTTATCTGGTTTTTACCGGCAGATTCAGCCTGCTGTGGGTGGCAACAGCCGGCGCGATTGGCTGCAATCTGGGTTCTCTGGTTGCGTACGAAATCGGTTTCTACGGCGGCCGCCCTCTGGTCGAACGTTACGGACGGTGGATTCTGATGGGGCGGCGCGAGCTCGACTGGGCCGACAAGTTTTTTGCGCGCTGGGGCTATCTGGCTGTTTTCTTCGGGCGCCTGCTGCCGGTGATTCGCACGTTTATCGCGCTGCCTGCCGGGGTTTCGCGCATGCCTCGCGGAAGATTTCATCTGTACACTTTCCTCGGTTCGTGGCCCTGGTGCCTGGCCCTGGCCTACTTCGGCATGAAGCTGGGAGAGAACTGGCGCTCTCTCGGCAAGTATTTTCACCAGTTCGACGCGGCCATCATGGCCGTGATCGTTCTGGGCGCGGCGTGGTTCGTGTGGCACCACTGGCAGAACCGCATGAGAGACGGCCGCCCGGCTGCGGAATGATCTTTAGTCAACGGGAATTGCTAGCTGGGAAGCGACGATCTGCCACTGACCATTTCTTTTTATAACCACGTCAGAATAAATGTACTGAACGGTCGACCGCTTTCCGCCGCGTTCGATTTCGTCAACTTCGGATCCGTGGACGACCGCGACGCTTGCGCTCAAGCTTCGAATGGTACGGCGCGTCGATAGCATGGAGATTAATCGGAGGCTTCCGGAGGTCAGATTCGCAATCAGGTCGCGCCTGGTCGAAGCCCGGCCGCGCTCGTCGTATTGCACATAGTCTTCCGCATATACGCGCCGCAATGCCTCCGGGTTGGCGGAAATCAGCGCGCGGTCGCCATCCTCAAAAAGCTGATGAATCTGTTTTTCATGCTCCGCCCACCGGTTTACCCGGTGTCCCCCTGCGTGTCCTGTGTTGGAGGTTTTCAACGCCTTTTCCGACATGCCGCCAGTGTACAGGCCGGCTAAAGGTGAGCGCATGCCCCGATTTGCCGTTGCTGTTGCATTGCCGGCAACGGCGTTTCGAGATTCTGGACGCTATTGGGAGTTGCCATTTGAACCCGCAGATGCGGAAAAGAAATAGCCTTGCCGCGTGCCATTAAACCTCCGTTGAATGACGAATTGACCCGCTTGAGGGAGAATTCCCGTCTTTCCGGCGCTGCAGGTTTGCCCGGTTGGCCAGGATTGACGATATAATGATCGAGTAGTTATTGGTGGCGAAACCTGTCACCGCAAGGAGCATTCAATGTATCAGAAGCGCCCAGGAGCTTATATGGCCGACTGGTTGGACGCGGACGGCCGCCGTCATCGCAAGCAGTTTTCTACAGCAAAAGCCGCGGTTGAACACGAGCACCGCGAAACTGCGATGACTCATGCCGTCCGGGCTGGCCGTGAGATGAAGCTGGCTGGCGGTGGCAAGAAGTCCCCAAAAGCAGTGACGGAATCGGCCACCATCGTGGGCACGGTTGAACCCGCCAAAGGGAAGCTGGGGGTCATGATTCCGGGCATGGGTGCGGTCGCGACAACCTTTGTTGCGGGCGTGGAAGCGATCCGCAAAGGCCTGGCCAAACCCATCGGCTCGCTCACGCAGATGGGCACGGTGCGGCTGGGCAAGCGGACGGACGGCCGTTCGCCCAAGATCAAGGAATTTGTTCCCCTCGCCGGACTGGATGATCTGGTCTTCACCGGCTGGGACATTTTCGAAGACAACATGTATGAGGCCGCGTCGAAGGCTGGGGTTCTCGACCAGCGCCTGCTCGATCAACTGAAGCCGTTTCTTTCTTCCGTCACGCCTCGGCCGGCAGTGTTTGATCACAATTACGTCAAGAAAATCGACGGACCGAATGTGAAAAAGGGCAAGAACAAGATGGATCTGGCGGAGCAGTTGCGTGACGATATCCGGTCGTTCAAAAAGACGAGCGGAGCCAGCCGGCTGATCACGATGTGGTGCGGTTCGACCGAATCGTACATCTCGGCGGGAGAGGCTCACCAGTCGGTGAAGAGCTTCGAGAAAGCGCTGCGCGAAAACGATGACACGATCGCGCCCTCGATGATCTATGCATATGCATCGCTGATGGAGGGCGTGCCGTTCGCCAACGGCGCGCCCAACTTGACCGTGGACCTGCCGGTGATGCTGGAACTCTCGCGGCGTAACGACGCCCCCGTCTGCGGGAAAGATTTTAAAACCGGGCAGACGCTGATGAAAACGATTCTCGCGCCCGGCTTCAAGGCGCGCATGTTGGGGCTCAACGGATGGTTCTCGACCAATATTCTCGGCAACCGCGACGGGGAAGTGCTCGACGATCCGGGATCGTTCAAAACGAAGGAAGAATCGAAGCTTTCGGTGCTGGAGCACATTCTGCAACCCGAGCTTTATCCGGAACTGTACGGCGACATGTATCACAAAGTCCGCATCAACTACTATCCGCCGCGCGGGGACAACAAAGAGGGCTGGGACAATATCGATATTTTCGGCTGGCTCGGCTACCCGATGCAGATCAAAGTGGATTTTCTGTGCCGCGACTCGATTCTGGCCGCACCCATTGTGCTCGATCTGGTGCTGTTAATGGACCTGGCACAGCGCTGTTCGGAGTTGAAGGGAATCGGCATTCAGGAGTGGCTGAGCTTCTACTTCAAATCGCCAATGACCGTGCCCGGGCCTTATCCCGAGCACGATTTGTTTATTCAATTAATGAAGCTGAAGAACACGCTGCGGCATTTGAAAGGCGAGGAATTGATTACGCACTTGGGGTTGGAGTAGTACGATTGAGGCTCCGGATCATCATCGAGATTGTCCCTGTCCATGCTTCGGGAGGATAGACCGGCGTTAGAATATCGCCCACGACGTTAAACTGAACTTTCAACCGGCCGATGAAATCGTCGCTGCCCTTGCCGCTTCGTTCTTTGAGGCGGGCGACTTTCCCCATGCGGACTTGGCCTACGGCGCGCCTTACTTTCTATCTTTTCGCGCTAAGAAATCTTCCCACGACTATACTCGTCAAACTTTTCCAGAAATCTCTCCACATTTGTTTTCTGCAAATAGTATGGGGTCGACAATCGCAGCTTGCTCGGTTCGCCACCGCGGATACGAATCTTGTGCATTTTCCACATCCAGGTTTCCAAGTCCATGCGGTGGATCGGCGGAACGTTGACCGTGACGATCGCGCAACGCAAAGCCGGATCCGGCGAGGTCCATGATTCCGCCCCGCGCTTCGTCATTTCCGCCAACATGTAGTCGGCCAGCGCGCGGTGCCTGCGCTCGATGCGCTCCATGCTAATGTCATTCGCCAACTTGATCGAGGCCCGCAGTCCCCACAACGATGGCACATTCGAGCTGCCGATGCGCTGGAATCGTTCGGCGCGGAGTTTAGGTTCGTCCCAGCCTTCGGTGACGATGGTGTTCCACAGCCGGTCGATCACTTCGTCCCGCACATAGAGAAACCCCGAGCCTTTCGGGGCAAACAGCCACTTGTGCGGGCTGGCGGAATACATGTCACAGCCTATGTCGCGAATATTCAGGCGCATCATGCCGGGAACATGCGCGCCATCTACCGCCGACAGGATTCCTTTGGATCGCGCCAGGGCGCACAATTCTTTCGCCGGCAGAACGACTCCGGAAAATGTTGTGATGTGGCTGAAGAAGATGACGCGCGTGCGGGCAGAGATGGCTTCATTAAATAGATTCAGCACCTGGGCCGAATCTTTGACCGGCCGCGGCAGCGTGACTTTCTTCACGACGATTCCGTAGCGCTTTGCTTTCAGGTTCCAGGGATGTTCGCCGCCGGGATGCTCCTGGTCGGTCATTAGAACTTCGTCTCCCGGCTTCAGGTCGATTCCGTTGGCGATGTAGCTGTTGGCCTCGGTCGCGTTGCGCAAGAGCGCGAGCTCATCGCGCCTACAGCCGGCAAATTCCGCAAGCGGATCGCGAAATTCATTCCATGCCGCATATCCCCAGATGGGATAGTCTTCGGGGTCCTCCTGGTCCATCTTTTCTGTGGTCGTGTAGCCGTCGAAAACGGCGCGCAGCACGGGCGCGGGGCTGGAACCGACAGTTCCATTATTCAAATAGATTTCATCCTGGGGAATCAGGAACTGCTTGCGTAACTCAGCCCAGTAGGCGTCTTCGTTCTTGTCAAAAAGAGACCGGTCGGGGAGGGCCGGTATTTTTTCCAACTGGGCAAAAAGCTTTTCGCGCAAGGCAAAAGCGGCAGCAAAGCCGGCAGTAGCTGAGGCTAAAAAATGACGGCGGTCTGGCATTGGCCCTCCAGCGGTGGTCTGATTCCGTCCGTCATAGTACGGCGGGGCGGGGAAGAGGAGCAAGGGAGAGGCGAAGTTTCGGCAGATGCGGGATTCCTCAGCGCGGTGGTGAAAGAGCGGGCCATCGGCATGGCGCCGGCGAGACCTAGGAGGCAGAAAATCGGCTAGTGGGTCAGTCTGATTTCCACAGTAAGCCGACGATGAAGGGCGCAAGATTTAGGAAAGGCAGGAAGGGAATCAATGGCGACTTGTCCCTAAACTTCCACGCAACAAAAACCATAACCGGATACGTCCAAATGCACGTAACAATATAGATATGCCCCGGCGGTGGGACCTGCATCGAACGCCATAGCCGCAATGGCAGCAAAAGGCACCCAGGGCAGAAGAAGTATGATCCAAAGCGCAAAAACGGCCACATGGACGTTGTGGAATACGGTTTCACTCATTAGCTCGCGTCCGAGTGCTTTCAGGATAACCCCCTTGTCAATCCGCTTTGTGGCGGATGCCGTCTCAAGGAGCAGACCGCACAGTTCTTCGATTGTCCACACGTGACTTGAGGGTCCTCCTTCCGGCGCCGGGGTCACGCGCAAAGTGGAATGCACGCGGCAGAAGTTGTTATACATAAACCGAAGCGCCACAGCCGCCGCATGTTTCTCAAGTTTTTTCGAGAATGCGTTTGTGAGGCGACTGAAGTGCTGACCCACTACCGAAAATCGTCAGGCGCTTCGACCAGCGCCAACGGGCAGAGCGGCTTTGATC
>DATLKM010000083.1:0-33471 GCA_035538435.1 Binatia bacterium | reverse complement strand
ATTTCGGCCAGAACTACGATTACGCCGTCACCGCTCTCGCCGGCCTCGTCACCGTCGTCAATTCCAATTACAACCTCAACAAGTCGCTCCAACCCTTGAGCGAGGGCGCGCCCGTCCCGCGCCACTTCCGCAATCATGAATATGAGTTCTACGCCCAGGACACTTATCACTTTAAGCCCAATCTGACAGTCACTTATGGCCTGCGCTACACGTTGCTACAGCCGCCCTACGAAACCAATGGAACTCAGGTCGCTCCCGATCAAAGCCTTGACGGGTGGTTCAAGCAGCGCGCCGCCGCCATGCTCCAGGGCCAGGCCTACGAACCGCTGCTATCTTTCAGTCTCTCCGGCCAGGCCAACGGCAAAAAACCCTACTGGAACTGGAACTACAACAACTTCGCTCCGCGTCTTGCTATCGCTTATGCGCCGAAAGCGGAAGACGGCTGGTCGAAGCGCATCTGGGGTGGTCCCGGGAAAAGTTCCATCCGCGCCGGCTACGGCATCTATTACGACCACTTCGGCGAAGGCGTCGTCAACAGCTTCGATCAACTGGGCTCTTTCGGCCTGACTACCTCGATCAGCAACGCGCCGGGCGTGCAGACGGTCGACGGCTCGGCGCGCTTCTCCGCCATCAACACAATTCCGACGAGCAGTGCGAGCACCAGCGGCGCGTGCCCCGTGGCGCCTTGTCCGCTTGTGGAAGCAGCGCCCAGCGGGTCGTTTCCTGTGACCCCGCCCTCCGGCCTCGCCTCCGGCGGCTATGCCATCACCTGGGGGCTGGACGATCGCATGAAGACTCCCTATTCGCACCTCCTCGATTTCTCGATCACGCGGGAGTTGCCGAAAGGCTTTGTCTTCGAAGCGTCCTACGTTGGCCGCTTTGCCCATCACCTGCTCCAGGAAGAAGACTTCGCCATGCCGACCGATC
Source organism: Binatia bacterium (assembly GCA_035538435.1). GTDB lineage: Bacteria > Acidobacteriota > Terriglobia > Terriglobales > Acidobacteriaceae > Sulfotelmatobacter. The sequence continues at coordinate 32,544 of DATLKM010000083.1, read as the reverse complement.
TCTGGGACCCCAAGTCGCACATGGATTACTTCACCGCCGCCACGCTGCTCGCGAAGCAGTATCGGGCTCAGGTTCCGATCCAGAATGTTCAGCCTCTCGCTTATTGGGAGGACATGTATCCCGCCGCAGCGGGGTCTTCAAGCACACAAGTCGGCGCAGAATGCGGCAATCAAGGCGGGCTCTGCTCCGGTCTCACCAGCGGCGGCGTTCCCGCGACCCTCACCGCCACGCAAGCCATTTACGATCTTTTCGCTTACTACACCGGCAACGAAACCACCGCGCTCGAGTTCATCGACGTTCCCGGCAACATCACCGCCAATGGATGCTACCCGGCTTGCGCCACCATCAACGGCCAGCAAACGCCGTTCACTTTCTACTCGCCGCAATATTCTTCCCTCTATGGCTGGAATACCATCGGCAACAGTTCTTACAACGCGGGCCAGTTCAGCCTGCGGCGCCGTATGTTCGACGGGCTGCAGTTTGACTTGAACTACACCTACTCAAAATCGCTGGACATCGGCTCCAACGCCGAGCGCATTAACCATTTCCAGGGCACAGGCTTTGCCAGCCAGCTGATCAACTCCTGGTTTCCGAACCAGCAGCGCGGCCCGTCCGATTTCGATAACGCTCAACAATTCAATGCCAACTGGGTTTATCAATTGCCGGTCGGACACGGCAAGCACTTTGCCAGCAGAGCGAGCCGCCCTCTCGACGCTGTTATCGGCGGATGGACGGTTTCCGGCCTCTGGCGCTGGACCAGCGGGTATCCTTTTTCCATCGGTTGCGGCATCTGTTGGGCGACCAACTTCGACACTCAGTCCCTTGCCATACTCGACGGCCAGCGGCCGCGCACCGGCACATTCGTCATCAACGGCGTCCCCAACGTTTTCAGCGATCCCTCTTCCGCCATCAACCAGTTCCGGGCCGCTTTTCCCGGCGAGTCCGGCCAGCGCAACAATCTCTGGGGCCCCGGCACCTTCAACATCGATTTTTCCGTGAGCAAGACATGGGCCCTGGCCGAGCGGCAGGCGCTTCGGTTCAGCGCTCAAGCCTACAACCTGACCAACACCCCGCGCTTCGACGTCGGTACTATGCAACTGAATCAGGCGGGCAACAGCATCACCAGCGCCGGTTCCTTCGGCAATTTCAATTCGACGCTCTCGAACGCACGCGTGCTCGAATTTTCTCTGCGCTACAGTTTTTAGCGCCTGCGGCAACGCAGGGCGCTTCCCCCAGCAGTACAAGGAAGAAGTCGTCGGAAAGAACGACGGTACGGCTACAATGCTGATGCACTTGGTGCTGGGTGAAACTCCCAGCACCGCTTTTCCACGCATACGCTGGTTCGAATATTCATGAGACCCTCGCATCGTCCGGTCCGTTGGCGCTTTCTCACTGCCTGTCTGATTTTTTCTACGCAGCTCTGCGCCCGGGCCCAGCAACCGGCAAGTTCCTCCGGCGACTTTTCCTCCGAGCTGATCCGTCAGCTCGAATCGATCAAAAACGCGGCGCTGGCTGACGATTACGCCTATGAGCGCCTGGCGCACCTGACCGAAAACATCGGCCCCCGACCCAGCGGATCGCCGGCGGCAAAAGCCGCTGTCGAATATGTTGCCGCTGAACTGCGCGCTCTGGGGCTCGAGGTTCACCTGGAAGAAGCCAAGGTTCCGCACTGGCTTCGGGGCCTGGAAAGCGCCGAAATAGTCGCCGCTTCCGGTTTTCCGCCGGCATCGCGGCGCAAAATCGTTTTGACTGCCCTCAGCGGCAGCACAGCAACAAGCTCCGAGGGAATCACGGCTGGAGTCGTCGTAGTCGATGACTTCGATCAGCTTAAGGCGCTCGGGCGCTCGGCGGTTGCCGGCAAAATCGTTCTCATTAATGCGAGATTCGACGACCAAAAAACCGCCGCGGGCCTGGGTTTTGCCGCCTATCGTGAAGTTGTCGGCTACCGCGAATCCGGCCCTGGACAGGCGGCTCAAGTTGGCGCCGCGGCCGCGCTTGTTCGCTCCATCGGCAACGCCAACTATCGGCTGGCTCACGCCGGCTATAGTGATCCCGCCGGAATTCCCGCCGCGTCGGTCTGCGCCGAAGATGCCGACCTTATCGCGCACCTCGCCGCCCAAGGCCCGCTTCAAATCCATCTCACGCTGACTCCGCAAAATCTTCCGGATGAAATCGGCTACAACGTTGTCGCCGACCTGAAAGGCAGTGAGCATCCCGAGCAAATCGTCATCGTTTCCGGTCATCTCGATTCGTGGGACCTTGGGACCGGCGCGATCGACGATGGTGCCGGAGTGGTCATCGCCATGGAGACCGCGCAACTTTTGCAGAAACTCCATCTCCGCCCGAAGCGCACGCTGCGCGTCATTGCCTGGATGGATGAAGAAATCAACGGCAGCGGAAGCCAGCAATACGTGAAAGATCATCAGAACGAATTCACCAACCACATCGCCGCCATGGAAAGCGACACAGGAGCTTCGGCTCCGCTAGGCTTTGCCTTGCGCATGAACAAAGTTGCCGCGGATGCTTTGAAGCCTCTGCAGCCCGTGCTTGCGGGCATCGGCACAACTGTTTTCGAGAGAACATCGCGCGCGCCCGGCACTACCGACGTTGCACCGCTGGCCGAGCAGGGAGTGCCCGTCATAGGGATGTTGCAGGACATGGGCACGTACTACGGCTACCACCACACCGCGGCCGATACGCTCGACAAAGTTGTTCCGGCTGAATTGCGCGTGAACGCCGCGGCCATGGCGGTCATGGCTTACGCCCTGGCGAACATGCGCAATCCGCTGCCGCGCTGAAAAAAACATTCGGAACCCAATGCCAAGTCTCTTTGCCAGAAAGTCGCTGAAGGCAATCCTGAGCGAAGCCGAGGAAGGCGGTGAACACACGCTTCGGCGCGCTCTCGGCCCCACGAGCCTGATTGCCATCGGCATTGGCTCGATTATCGGGACCGGCATTTTTGTTCTCACCGGCACAGCGTCCGCGCATTATGCAGGCCCTGCAATTCTTCTGTCTTTTATGCTCGCCGCCGTTGCCTGCGTCTTCGCCGGATTCTGCTATGCCGAACTTGCCTCCATGATTCCCGTGTCAGGCTCGGCGTACACCTATGGATACGCGACGCTTGGCGAATTCATCGCGTGGATCATCGGTTGGGACTTGATCCTTGAATATGCTCTCGGCGCCGCCGTTGTAGCCAGCGGCTGGAGCGGCTATGTGCTCAGTCTTCTTCAAGACTTCGGCATTCTTCTTCCGCCCAGGCTCGCCGGCTCTCCGGGCACCGCATTCGTTCTCTATCAAGGCCACTGGGAAAGGCTCACGGGCCAGTTGCAAAAAGGCCTTGCCTTGGCTCATATCGATCCCGCCACTTTGCCTCATCAATACTCTTCGTTTAATCTGGTCAGCTTTTTCGGAGTTCTCGTCATCACCGCGGTTCTCGTTGTGGGCATTCGCGAATCGGTCAGGCTCAACACTTCGGTCGTGATGATCAAGATATGTGTGCTTGCCGTTTTCATCGGTCTCGGCGCAAGCTACATTGCGAGCCACCACGCGGAAGCCGTCGCCAACTGGACTCCTTTTCTCCCGCCCAACACCGGCCACTTCGGCAGCTTCGGATGGTCTGGCATTGCGCGCGCCGCGGGCGTCATCTTTTTTGCCTACATCGGCTTCGATCAGGTTTCCACGGCGGCACAGGAATCCAGAAATCCGGTTCGCGACATGCCCATCGGCATCCTCGGATCGCTCGCCATCTGCACGGTTATCTACATTCTGGTCGCGGTGGTTCTGACCGGCCTGGTGAAATATACCGCGCTCGACGCTCCCGCTCCCATCGCGCTCGGCATTGAGGCGACCGGCATTCGCTGGGGCAGCACGCTGGTCAAACTCGGCGCCATCTGCGGACTTACTTCCGCCATGGTCGTCACCATTCTCGGCCAGTCACGAATTTTCTTTTCCATGTCCCGCGACGGTCTGCTGCCCGGGTGGGCCAGCGCCGTCCATCCGCGCTTCCGCACGCCTTATATATCCACAATTCTCGTCGGCCTGTGCGTGGCCATAGTCGCGGCTCTGACGCCCATCAACGTGATCAGCGAACTGGTTTCGATCGGCACCCTCCTCGCCTTCATCATTGTTTGCGCCGGAGTTTGGATTCTTCGCCGGCGAGGCGCTGAAGTTCCCCGCGCTTTCGTCGCCCCGTGGATTCCCTTCACGCCTATCATGGGCATCAGCGTTTCTCTGCTCATGATGATCAGCCTGGGCTGGGAGAGTTGGGCGCGATTGATCATCTGGCTGGTGATCGGGCTGGCTGTTTACTTTTCCTATGGCCGCAAGCACAGCAGGGTGCAGGCGGCGAACGCCGCAAATCGCGCTCACGAAAGGCCGTCGATGGCAGACTAGCGTCGTACTTTTCCGCCCGCCTGAATCGATTCGCACCGTCTACGGCGTGGTGAACTGTTTTACCGGACTCTTCACCCCGTCGCTTTCACCGTTCGATCCCATGGAATCGACAGTGTAGTAGTAAGTTGTCTGCGGCTTCAGAGCGTCCATGCGCACGCGGAAAACTGTGTAGTCGTGCGTCATGTTCAGCCGGATCGGAGATTTCGAGGTTTCGGTCAAATTCTTCGGGTCAGTTCCGTAGTGCACTACTCCATAATGTTGCGGAGTTCCCCCGGGATTGTTGCTGGTCCAGGTAATGATCGTCAGATAAGCGTCATTGCGTTCCAGCTCTGGCCCCTGTGTGATCTCAACCTTGTTCGCCTTCTTAGCCATCGGAGTCAGTTGCGTGGCCACAGGTATGGCAACCAGCAAAATTCCTGCAGCGAGCATGAGTTCGAGCACCGAAATCAATCGTTTCATAAAGACTGCCTCCCCTATTTACCACCCACTCTGCAAACGGCCGTCGACTAGATCAAAAAACGGCGCATGGAGGCCGTTTTCGGCCTCCATGCACGCGGCTTATGGGATAGCCGGATTTACCGGCGGTGGAACGTCGCAGATTTCGGGAGCACACGGCGGCAGCGGAGGAGTTGGAATAATGCTCTCGTTCCCCTGTGTTGCCGCTGTTCCGCCCGACATGCAAGCTCCGGTATAGACGTCGTTATTGGGATAAGGCACCGTATAACCGTCGGTAAGCGTTTGTAGAAACGCTACGATCTGATCTTCTTCCTGGTCGGTCAGTCCGAGTTTTCCCGTCGTCATGTCGACGTTGTTCGGCACCTCGGGATGCGGCCAGCAGGTAAGCTTCTCCACGGTTTCAGGCGGACAATGCCCCGAGGTGACGGGCATGGGCCCGTACACATCGCGTGTGTTATAGAAATGAACAAGCTGCTTCAGGCTCTTGATGTAGCCGTTGTGAAAGAACTCCTTTTGGAAATAAGGCCCTGGCGCTTCCGTGGTTGAGCACTGCGGAGGCGTCATCGCCACATTGCGCGCCGAAGAGACTTGCATCTGCCCGTCCACTGAGGGCGCTTGGATCCTCCAGCTCAGATTCGGGTTCGGAGCCGAGCCGAAGCCGCTTCTGAGAAAAGTTCCCAGTCCCAAATCTCTGTAGCCAAACCCATATGGATCGGGCGTGAATCCGTATGGGTCGGGCTTGTCCTGATAGTAGAAAGCGTCTCTCGGATTGAGAGGCAAGCCCTCGTTCGCTGAGCCAAAACACGTGAACAGAGGGTTGACCTGGGCCGGGCTGCTGGTATCGACTTGACCGGAGCTCAGCGTTGTCCCCAGGCCATCCAGATGGCACGAATTGCAATTGCCTTTGCCGTTGAACAATTTGTAACCAGCCATCTCGTCCGCTGTCATCGTGTATTTGTTTTTCAGGAAGGCGTCGAATTTCGACGAAAACGCGCTCACCTGTATTGATTGCTCGTAGGCATCCAATGCTTGCCCCCAATGCCCATAAACCACAGTCGCCTGCGTGCGCTCTGCCGGAGTCAAGGGGATGGGCGTGGTGTTGTTGCCGAATACCGCCGCTCCTCCGGGAGTTGCGCAGATCTGCTCTGTCTCGGGCGGAAAGTTGATGTCGAGCGAGCCCTGGCCCCAGATATTTTCAAAAAGCGGCCGGTAGGTCGCGCTTTGCAGGCGAAAGGCGATGCATGCCGTATCCGAGAGACCCATCTCCTGCGTATCCACCGGAGGATGCTGCGCTTGCTCCGCGTCGGGGTTTCTCAGCTCATATCCGGTTGCGCGTGAATCCCAGAAATTCCCCCCGTAGAAAAGCTGCTGCTCCGAGTTGTACTGCAATACCGGAAAAAACGGTGCGTACGTGTGTCTCTGCGCCGTTCGCTTTCCCGCCCGGAAATGCTCTGTTCCAGGATAGGCGATCATGGTCAGGTTGACGGAAGGGATTGGTCCACTGAACGCAACATAGGGCATGTGGCAGGATGCGCATGCTTGATTTTGCCCGGACGACATCCGCTTGTCGAACATCATGAGTTCGCCCAGGGTTTCGATCGCTTCAGTTCCGGTGTTCTGAAGGGTGGGGGGCTGACCGGTTACCACCGGAGGCTTAAGGTTTTTCCACCGCGTTGCCGCTCGCCCTTCAACCACATCGATTTCCGCCAGCACTCTCTGTATCTCTGAGTCGAGATTTGGCGGAAGAATGCCAGGAGGATAGGGATTGTAGACGGTAGACGCAGATGATGAGGCGTGTTGGCCGTGAGCGGCCATTGTGGATCCCAACGCCATCAGGCAGACGATAGCGGCGATGGATACGGCTGGTTTCAGATGCATGGGAGTCCTCCTCGAAAATCAAGTGACAGGTTTGTGTCTGCGGAGCGCGACCGAAGGGTGGCGCGGTCCCTCCGCGAATCGATTGCAGTCAAAGTGCCCAGTGCCACTAAAGAATCATGCAAGACCGCGTCGGTCAGTATCGGCTCACATGCTCGCGAGTCGTGAACTCTCCTATGGCGCTGGGTTCGGAATCGGCAACCCCATTGGCTTGCGCGGAATACGCGCGATAGTAGTACTTACATCCGGGATCGAGATGTCCCACCCGCGCCCGGAAGACCATTTCGTGGTTGCTGACATTAATCCGCGTGGGCGATTTCGCCGACAAGCTAAGATGCTTGGGGTCCTTGCCGTATTCCACCACGGCATAGTGCAGAATCGTGCCTTGCGGGTTCGATACCGTCCATCGGATGAAAGCCACGGTGTCGGAAACTGATTCAATTTCGGGCTTGATGGCGCTGCCGGTTTGGTCCTCGCCGGCGAATGAGGCAGTTGGACCTGCCAACAGCAAACAAACAACAATGTTGAACGCGATGCCTCGTGAGATTATCCGTCTGGTCAACATAGGCCGCCTCGATGACAATTTGAATTCAAGAGGTTGAAGCCGGGGCGGTTTCATAGTCCGCCCCAGCCTCGCGAAGCACCTACTCTGCGCCGCTCATGGTTTGTATCCATCCACTAGCGTGCCCAGGAATGCCACAATCTCGTTTTCTTCCTCATCGGTTAAACCGAGCTTGCCGATTGTGGTGTTGATGTTGTTTTCGTCTTCGGGTTCCGGCCAGCACGTAACCTTCTCCACGGTACCCTCGGGGCAGCTTCCTGAGAGAACGTTGTAGTGGTAAACATCCCGCGTGTTGTAGAAGTGGACGACCTCCTTCAGGCTCGTGAGGTAGCCGTTGTGCATGAACGCCTTCACAAAGCCGGGGTAGGGCACCTGTGCGGCGTCACGCGCGGTCGAAGTCTGGAACTTGCCCTCGAAATGCTCCAGGTAGACTCCCCAGTCCAGATCGGGCGGGGCGCCATAGTAGCCGTCCAGGAACAATCCCATTCCTTCATCGGTAAAGCCGAATCCCAACGGATTGCCGGTAAAGCCCCATTGGTCAGGAGTGTCTTCCGAATACCACGGCATGATCACGTTCTTCGGCAACCCCAGGTTGTTGTAAGTGGTGTCGGTGAACAGCGGCCGCACGTCGGCCGCCGCGCCCGTATCCGTGCCTCCCAATTGCGTGCTCGAGCGTCCGTCCAGGTGACAGGTGTTGCAGCTGCCTTTGCCGCGGAACAAGTCATATCCCGCCTGCTCTTCTGCGGTCAGCGTCACGCCCTTGACTCCGGTCACCCAGTAATCGAACTTTGAAGTGAAGGGGCTGACGGATGAAGAAGACTCGTAAGCTGCGATGGCCTGTGCGAACTCGTCAAAGTCCACGGTTGCCAGAGTGCGGTCGAATGTACTCAGGTTGAGCGGAGTGGCGTTGTTTCCGAATATCGCAGCCCCCTTTGGAGTGCTGCACACGCTCGCCACGTTCGAAGGCCACGAAATGCTGGTGATCGATCCCGCGCCAAAGACCGTTTCGAAGAAAGACACGTACTTGCCCTGCGATATTTTCCAAACCACGCAGGCCGGGTCAGGGTTTGCCATCTCCTCTGGGTCGCTGGGAGGGTCTTGCGCCTGTTCGGCGGCGGAGTTTTGCAGTTTGTACCCCGTGGCCCGGCCATCCCAGAAGTTTCCTCCGTAGAAATCGGCTTGGGCGGTGTTGTAATGCAGCCGGGGATAGTACGGCGAATAGGCGTAGCTCTGGGGGTTGCGCTTGGCGATTCGGTTGTTGGGATAAGCGTTCGGGACCGTGATGGCCACAGATCCTGGATTCGATCCCCCGGTGTAGACGCTGAGAATCGATGCGCCATTGGCATAGCCCGCCATCGGGTCATGACAATAGCTGCAGGCGACGTTCGAATTCACTGACAAAGTGGGATCGAATATTTCCAATGCGCCCAGAGTTTGCACCTGGTGATAGGGGTCGAGTTTTCCGGAATCCGCCGAGGCCAGAGCGTTCGCTTCCAGTTGCGCTTCCTCTGCGCGGACCCGCTTGAGATCCGGATCGTTCGCGATGATGCATTGCAGGTTCAGTCGATTTCCCGACAGAATGCATTGCTGGTCGGCGGGGGGAACTTGGTAACCGGGCGGAAGCTGAAAGTTTGTGATGGGCGGCGGCGGTGTGCCTTGCGCTGCCAGGATCGGAAGCAAGAAAGACAATCCGCCAACGACTGCCAGGATCGAAACGAGTCTTCTGTAACTCACATATCCTCCTTGGGTTCGGGTACGGGTTTCATAAAAAGGTCAGGGTTTTGACAAGCGATCTCCCAACGGGCGCGGATTTCCCGCTAATTGAGCACTTTTCGGCTGTTTTGGAAAAGCGGGTGGTTGAGTCGAACCCTTAGGGCGTACACCCAAAAAGAATCACCCGGTGTAATGCACACGAGATGTCACCGGCCATTCGACGACCGGTGTGCATCCTGAAACGACAAAAATATAAGTCGAGACCACGTGGCGTTCGCAGAAGCATTCCGTATCCCGAAATCAATGAAAGAAGACCTTTACCGCATCGGCGAAAAGAAGCAATGGTTTCGTTTGGCCGAGGTGGAGCGCCCTTCGGCTGACGCTCCACGCCTTTCCGGCCAACAACGTTCCATTTGATCGCCATCCGCGGCTGCAATTTCCATGCCGCAGCCGAGTTACATGCCATCGCGCGACTGCTCCTCTCACAGAGTGCGCGCGTCAGGTCAGGTTTCTGCCCGCAAATCCCCTAATTCAGGCCATCTTGCGTCGTTCTCGCGATGCTCTTGAGTTCGATTTCCGGTTCAGAAAAATAACCACAACGCGCTGAAAAGCGGACATGAGCTAGGTCCATTCAGTCGGCATCCGGACACATGTCCTAGGGCGGACGGTGGCGCTCGAAGTTTATGGGGCAGCGCAGGGCCTTCAACGGCTGCAAAAAAGTCTCCGCAGAAAAGAGGAGAACTCGAACCCGCCCCGCCGGGTTACCCGCCGGCAGATTTTTTGGAGAGGAGCTTGCATGGGTCGGCATAACGTCTGGTCAGCTGTGGCCGACAAAACATGCCTGAGAACGGCATGACAACTTTGCAAGGAAAAAACACCATGGATCAAACGGATACGAATACGGCCCTTGCCTTTGAAGGCGTTGGGGCGTCAGAAAATCGGCCGGCACCTCCGCTCTCCCCAAATAGATACGGCGTCGCCGCGCGCAACTTTGACCGGACGAAAACGATTGCCGATGCTGAGCGTGAGAGCCTGGAACGCAGCCTGGTTCAGCGTGCCCAGGCCGGGGAGGATGGAGCCTTCGCCGCCCTGTTCGAGCTGCATAAAAAACGCGTCTACTCCGTTTGCCTCCTCATGACGAAAGACTCGGCCGAAGCCGAGGACCTGACCCAGGAAGCTTTCCTCCAGGTCTTCCGCTGCATTCGCACTTTTCGAGGTGAGGCCGCGTTTTCCACCTGGCTCCGCCGCGTCGTTCTCAACACCGTGCTGATGAAGCTGCGCCGGCAAAAGTCGCGAGTCATGGTTTCGTTGAGCGAAACAGCTTCGGACGAATCATCGCCGTTATCCCATGAGATTGCCACGCCGGATCCTCGGCTATCCAGAACGGTCGACCGCATCGCCTTGCTCCGCGCCATCGAGTGCCTTCCCGACGGCTGCCGCAGAGTTTTCTCGCTTTACGAAATTGAAGGCTACCGCCATCGCGAGATTGCCCGATTGCTTCATTGCACCATCGGCAATTCGAAATCGCAGCTCTATAAAGCCAAGCTGAAAATGCGCGACCTGTTGTTTCCTAAACGCCGTGTGTTGCGCCGGCGCGGCGGTCTGCGCATCTCCGAGCCGGCAACTGGGTTCGCCCCGTCCCGGCTTCAGGGCCAGCCGGCCGCCCGATGAAACCGTATCCGCCACCCGATGCCAGTTGCCGCCAGGAGACATTGCCGTGAAAAATGCCGCCGGAAACGCCGTAGAAACGATCGCCATTCCAGGAGCGGAAATCCCAGACAGCAAACTGGCGCGCGAAATAACCGAACTCGTGCGCGATACCGAGACGCCGTTACTCTTCAACCACTCGACGCGTGTCTATTGTTTTGCCGCGCTGGCCGGGAAAAGGCGCAGGCTAAAATTCGATCCGGAATTGCTTTACGCAGGCGCAATGTTTCACGATATGGGCCTGACCGCGCCGTACAGCAGCATGGATGATCGCTTCGAGGTGGATGGCGCAAACTGCGCGCGCGCTTTCCTTCACGCGCACGCTGTTCCCGAGGAAGACATCTACACCGTGTGGACGGCCATTGCGCTTCACACCACTCCCGGCATCCCGCGGTATATGCATCCCATTGTGGCCTTGGTCACCGCGGGCGTTGAGATGGACGTGCTCGGCATGGGCTACTACAACTTTGCCGAAGCGGATCGCGAGGCCGTGGCGCGCGCTTACCCCCGGACCGAACATTTCAAAGAGGACATCATTCAGGCGTTTTACGACGGCGTCAAGCGCAAGCCGGAAACGACCTTCGGAAATGTCAAAGCCGACGTGCTGGCGGATAAAGATCCAAAGTTCAAACGAATAAATTTCTGCCGCTTGATTCGCGATTCTGCATGGGCCGCCTGACTCCGGCCGGGCCTTCCAAGACCCCGCCCATAATCGCCATTATGCGCCGCTGCGCAGGGTGAAATGAAAACTCGCCCCGTGCGGCAAATTGTTCGACGCCCACAACCGCCCCCCATGCGCCTCGACAATCGAGCGGCTGATGCGGAGCCCCATGCCCGTCCCCTGCGGCTTGGTGGTGAAGAAGGCGTCGAAGATCTTTTCCTGCCGCTCCTGGGGAAGCCCCGTGCCCGTATCGTTGACGGAGACGACTACTTCGTTGTGCTCTGCGGGCCTTGAAGTGATCTCCAGTTTGCGTGTGGAATCCGTCTCTTTCATCGCTTCAATTCCGTTGATCATAAGATTCATCAGGACCTGCTGGAGTTGAACCCGATCGCCAACGACGCAGGGGAGCTCTTTTGCCAGGTCAGTCGTGATCGCGATTTTGTTTCGCACAATCTCGCCCCGCAAAAAAGCAATCATCTCCCGTATCATCTCGTTGACATCCACGGTCTCGGGTTGCGAGATTTCTTTCTTAAAGTATTGCCGCACCCGGCGAATGAGTTCGCCGGCGCGGGTGACGTCGATGACAGTTCTGGCCGCGGCCGCCCGCGCCTCCTCAAGATCAGGGGGCTGGCCCGCCAGCCATTGCATACAGGTGCTGGCGTCAATGGACGCGGCGGCAATCGGCTGGTTCAATTCGTGGGCCAGCGACGCCGTCAGTTCGCCCATGGTGACCACGCGGCTGATTCGCGCCAGGTTCGCCTGCGCTTCCCGCAATGCCTCCCGTCCCAACTCCGCCTGCTTGCGTTCCGTAATGTCCATCATGGTGCACACGAACCGCACAACTTCGCCGGACGCATCCAGCACCGGATGGCCCACCGTATCGGTATATCGGACGGTGCCGTCGGGCAGGACGATTCGGTGCTCCACCTGGTAATCGGTTTTTTCTCGAACCGCCCGCTCCTTCGCCGCCTTGACTCTTGCCTGGTCCTCCGGATGCATGCGGAGGACGCGGCTTTTCCAGGCCGACAGCCCGTGACTGGGGTCAAAGCCATAGATGCGATACCACTCTTCCGACAGATACACCGCCTCATCGGTGTCCACCCGCCAAACTCCGCTTCCGGTGTGGGTCAGCCGCTGTGCTTCCGCCAGAAATGCTTCCCGCTCGCGGAGCATCTGTTCGGTTTGTTTGGCCGCGGTGATGTCCATAATGGCGCCCACAAACTCTACCTCACCGGATTGGTCGTTCAACGCCCGCGCCACCACCCGTACATACTTGATCGAACCGTCCGGCATAAGCAGGCGGTATTCGTGCTGGTAATCTTTGTGGTCCCTGGAGAATCGATCAAGCCTCTGGCGCACCGCCGATCTGTCTTCCGGATGGACTCTCCGCAGGGCAAGTTCCACCGTGGGTGTCGTAGTGGGAGGGTATTGAAAAATCCGGAAACTTTCTTCGGACCAGATAAGCTGCCCGGAAGCCGGCTTCCACCCGAAGCTGCCGGTGTGACTGAGTCGTTGCGCCTCAGCCCAGTACATCGCTTCCCGCTGCTCAGACCTTCGCCGGGCGAGGGAGCCGTTCGATTTTTTCTGAGTCAGCGGCGGGGCTTTGCCGGTCTTCGCGCTCACAAGTCACCTCGGATTGAACGGCGCGAACCGCGCACCATCCTGTGCCGGAGCCTACGGCTTCACCTTTGGAGGCAGGTACTTCTTCTCGATGGATGCAACAATCACGAAGTTTGGATCCACCATTTCGTTAAAGTGAATTCTGGCTACCTTTGACAACAATTCGTAGGCATCGAGGTCGGAAAGTCCGTAGTCGCGATGGATCCAGTGCACGAGCTCGGTAAAGGCAATTCTTACCGCATCGTCCACCGGGCGGTAAGCCCCGACCGTCATGATGGCTTCGTCATTTTCGAATTCCGGCCATTCAATCGTCCGGCCCTTGATCACGCTGAATTGCACTCGCGCCTTCAGCGGCACCTCGATCGCCGACCCTGCCACTTCCCCATCGCCCATGGCCGCATGTCCGTCACCGATATAAAACAGCCCGCCCTTCACGTTTACGGGAAAGTACACAGTGTTGCCCACGCTGGCTTCCGGAGAATCCATGTTTCCCCCGAACTCCGCCGGTACGATCGAACTGCGCGCTTCCCCATTTGCGGGAGCAACGCCTATGCAGCCGAAAAAGGGATGCATAGGAATCTGGACGGAAAAATCCGAATCCTCGGCCTTGAACGTCGCGGTGTTGGACTGATGATTAATGCGATAAAACCAGATGCGCTCTTTCAGTGGCGGCTCCAGCACCGGCGTGTAGTGCGAGCCGCTGAGCGCGCCGAATCCCGGAGAATAAGCGCCCACGCCGGTGTCTCCATCCACCTTGAGATCGAGAATCTTTACCGCCAGAGTGTCGCCCGGTTCCGCTCCTTCAATGTAAAAAGGCCCGGCCAGCGGATTGTCCCCTTTCACCATGCTCATCTTGTCGCCCGGTTTGCGCAGTACGTTGCCAAAACAATCGAGCGTGTTGGTGTCGAGAATGTCTCCAGGTTTCAATTTTGCTACCGGATCGGCAGTCGCAAACAGGTACTTCACATTGTCAGTCGTGGTGGTGTAATGGACTACGTTCTGCGCCAGCGCCGGACTGCAGAGTGCTATAAGGGCGAGCAGACGAGGGGTCATGGAAGCTCCGCTGCAGTGACTTTCTTTTCCGCCGAAGAGACTGCTTTTCCTACGATGCAGAAAGAACTCGTAATGCCTATAATTTTCACACTATAGCACGGTGGCAGCGCGCCGGTTCGATTGGCCGATGCGCTGGTGCGACCAGTCGGAGGCGCGGGCTAAGTACTCGCCGGCAGGCCAAAATCGGTCTTTCCCAGCGAACCGATCTCGCCGAAATGAGGGAATCCCATCTTCCGCGATAAACTATAGTTGCATCGCGCCGGACGGTATCATGGTGCGCCCGTGAATAAAGTCAATTCCGCTACCGTATTCGTCGTGGATGACGACCCTTCGATGCGCTCGGCCATTCAGGGGACGCTCAAGTCGGTTGGCCTCCATTCCGAAACCTTCGAGACGCCGCAACAGTTCCTGGAGCGAAAGCCTCTGGATGGCCCCAGTTGCCTGGTGCTGGACGTGAGGCTTCCCGGAATCAGCGGCCTGGATTTGCAGCGTGAGCTGACCGACGCCGGAATTCAGATCCCCATCATCTTCATTACTGGCCACGGCGACATTCCCATGAGCGTCAAGGCCATGAAGTCTGGCGCATTTGAGTTCTTGACCAAACCGTTTCGAAACCAGGATCTGCTGGATGCGATTCATCAGGCCCTCGAAAGCGATCGCCTCGCGCGGCAACACCAGAGCGAGTTGAATGAATTACGCCAGCGCTACGAGTCGCTCACGCCGCGCGAACGCGAAGTGATGACCCTTGTGGTTTCCGGCAATATGAACAAGGAAATTGCCTTCGAGCTGGGCACAAGCCAGGTAACGGTCAAGATTCAGCGGCGGCAGGTCATGCATAAAATGAAAGCGGAATCCCTGGCCGAACTGGTCGGCATGGCGGCGAAACTCGAGATCGGCCCAGCTAAAAATAACGCCAGGAATTTCGGGAAGCTGGGTGCGTGATTTCCCGTCCCGGCAGCCATGGGGATTCGTTCCGCGCATAACTCCGGGAATGTAATTTTCGTCTCCTGAACGTTCTTTAGATACATTTCCTGACACCTCGTTTCGATAAGACCGGCCGCCGATCACCTGCCGGGGTGTACACGATCATCCCTAAGTGTGATTGCGCTGGGAGCTGTTTTGGCGCTAACTTTCTCCATCATGACCATTCGGGGGGAAAAGACGTTGGTCGCGATAGTTGACGATGACGAGTTAATGCGGAACGCATTGTTTGGTTTGCTGAAGGCGGCCGGCCTGCCTTCGAAAGTGTTTGCTTCAGCGGTCGAGTTTCTGGATTCCGGCTCACAATATCAGACAGCTTGCCTGATTGCCGACGTGCAAATGCCGGAGATGACCGGGTTGGAGTTGCAGGCCAGACTGAACGCGGAACATTGCGACGTTCCAACGATTTTTATCACTGCGCACGGCGACACCAAAATGAGGATGGAAGCCTTAAGAGCGGGTGCTGTGGAGTTTCTGACCAAACCTTTCGACAATGCGGTCTTGCTCCAGCATATTCGCGCCGCCATAAGCGAATGAGCGTGATGGAATCAGTCGGTTAGATATCGGGCATTCCCAAAGCGGGGTTCAACTGTGGGGGCATGGGAACAAATTGAGTCCGGCTATCAGGAATGGCGAGACCGCAGCTTTGAGCGGATCATCGGCAACAGCCCCGCCCTTGAAGCGGTGCTGGAACAGGTCGAGCGGGTAGCGCCCACCGATTCCACCGTTCTCATTCAAGGCGAAACCGGTACCGGCAAGGAACTGATCGCCCACGCCATTCACAACCTCAGTTGCCGCTCGGGGCGGCCTTTTGTAAGAGTCAATTGCGCCGCCATCCCGCTTGATCTTCTGGAGAGTGAACTATTTGGCCATGAGCGCGGCGCCTTCACCGGGGCCATCTCGCAGAAAATCGGCCGCTTCGAATTGGCGGACAAGGGAACTCTGTTTCTGGATGAAGTCGGAGACATTCCCGGCGCTTTGCAGCCCAAACTGTTGCGCGTATTGCAGGAGCAGGAGTTTGAGCGGTTGGGCAGCACCCGCACCCACAAAGTCGATGTTCGCCTGGTCGCCGCCACACACAGGAATCTGCACGAAATGGTTTCCCGGGAACAATTTCGCAGCGATCTGTATTACCGGCTGAACGTATTTCCGGTCATGCTGCCGCCGCTTCGCGCGCGCCGCCAGGACATTCAGCCGCTGGTAATGCATTTCGTGGAAAAGTTCTGCCGCCGCATGGGCAGGGAAGTGTCGCATGTTCCCGAGGACACCATGACAGCTCTGGCCGGCTATGAGTGGCCGGGAAACATCCGCGAACTGCAGAACCTGATTGAACGGGCGGTGATCCTGTCGAACAACGGCGTCCTGCCCAACCCCCTCGTGGCGCAAGGGATGCCAACCGCTCCCGCACCACTGGTTACAGGAACGCTGAAAGATGCCGAGCGCACCGTAATTCTTCAAACCCTGGAACAGGTCGGCGGAGTGATCGGCGGACCCAGGGGCGCGGCCGCCAAGCTCGGCTTGGCGCGAACCACTCTCATCCACAGAATGGAAAAACTCGGCATCTACCATCCGCGACTGCGAAACTCGCAGAAGGTCGAAGGCGACTCGCAGCAGGTAAATTAGCTCTTACCTGCGGTAGACTTCGCCCGCCAAAAGCCGAAGATGTTTTTGCAGCCAGCGCTTCGGCGAAGCGGGTGCAAGCCCGGTTCCGCAATCACTCCTGGAGATCCTCTGCCGTCGTTAAGAAAATACCGTTTGGCACCGGAAGTGCTCGTTTCACAGTTCTGCCGAAATCAATCATGTTTGTGTGGAGATTATCTTGAACAAGAAAAATGACCAGCGTTTATCGGCCACCCTGGCGGGAACTGTCGCTTTGGGTGAATTGTCTGTCAATCGTTTGGGTTTCGGAGCCATGCGCCTTACCGGCGAAGGCGTCTGGGGACCGCCGAAAGATAAAAAGACGGCGCTCGAAGTTCTTCGCCGCGCTGTGGAACTGGATGTCAACTTTATCGACACCGCGGACTCCTACGGCCCGCATGTGAGCGAAGAGTTGATCGCTGAGGCTTTATTCCCGTACCCCAAGGGGGTGGTGATTGCCACCAAGGGCGGCTGGAATCGGCCCGGCCCCAATCAATGGACCCACGATTCAAGCCCGGCACACTTGCGCGACGCCGTGGAAGGCAGCCTGAAACGCCTTCGCCTTGATCGCATTGACGTTTATCAGTTGCACACTCCAGACCCGGTCATCCCTTTCGAGGCATCGGTGGAGGCGCTGGCAGAGTTGCGTGACCAAGGCAAGATTCGCCTGGTGGCTCTGTCGAACGTAACGCGCGAGCACATTGAGCGCGCCCGCAAGATTGTTCCCATCGTCTCCGTGCAAAATCGCTACAGCTTTGCCGATCGCGAGTGGGACTATGTTGTCGACTACTGCCAAAAGAACAGCATCGCCTTCATTCCCTGGTTCCCGCTGGGGGCCGGCAAGGTTGCCGGCGAGGTGCTCGGAGAAATCGCAAAGCGGCGTCAAGTAAGCCAGAAACAGGTTGCTCTGGCCTGGCTCCTGCAACGCTCGCCCATCATGTTGCCCATTCCCGGCACCAGTTCGCTTGAGCACCTGGAGGAAAACGTTGGCGCGGCAGGGATCGAACTCAGCCGTGAAGAATATGGCAGTCTGGCGGAGGTTCCAGAGTTGGCCGCAGCAAGGTAAGGCCCGGGCGGCGTGATTCGGGCTGGACTCGACTCACGCCGCGCGTCCAATTGTGGAGGGCAAAGGCACTGACTAGACGGCCTCTAGTCCTGCGCATGCTGAGCGTGCCTGGCGACAAGCGCACCGAAAAGCGTGTCCATCTGCCGACATGTCCGCCCGGATTTCGACACCGCAACATATGGGCATGGAACCCGAACGTTCAGCGCCCCACCACTTTATTTCAGTTACCCTGCTTCCCCGCTTTGTGTTGGCTCGCCAATGTGCGAACGTAGGCCACCAGCGCCTTAATCTGCGCTTCTGACAGGCTGTCCGCGAACGGCGGCATATTTCCTTTGCCCCCGCTGATAATTTGCTGCAAGTCTCCGTCGGTGTGGCCCTGGACGGCAGCCGACGTCAGATCGGGCGCGTTCAGGCTCTTGCCGGTGGGCGTCGGAACTCCGTTCTTGCCATGGCAGGTTGCGCAAGTACTGCCGAATACCGTTGCCGCGTCCGGATCGTCCGCTGCGGCCATCGCTTTCACGCCTTGAAACGCAACCACAAGAACCACCACCGTTAAGAGCAACGTCCGGAATAAATGCACGTTCTTTAAGAGCAACGGCCGGAATGAATGCACGTTCTTTTTCGCTTTTGTGAAATTTTTCACGAAATAAGCTCCATTGTTTTGGCAAAAGCACTTGATCTGCCAAATGGCCGAGTCCTGATCATGCGCCTGCCCCTTAGTCCCATTCCGGACACTTGTCCTTCAGCCGACGTGAATCCTCCAATCATCGCCACGCAGATGACTAAGTAACGCTCTAGAGATCACCACCGTCAACCCATTTGGAGAGAGGCTTGCTGTCACTGATTACATTGCTGGAGAGCCGCAGCCAAAAGGACCTGGGAATCAATAATGAATCAAATTAGCACGAACACTCCACTCGCCTTCATAGGCATGGGCGCCATGGGCAGCCGCGTTGCCCGGCGCCTGCTCAAAGACGGATACAAAGTAACGGTATTCAATCGCGACCGGAGAAAAGCGGAAGCGCTGGTTCCCGATGGCGCGACGGTGGCGGAGAATCTCGCCGCGGTAGCCAATCAAAACCGAGTCATCTTTTCCTGCCTGACCAACGACGCAGCTGTGCTTCAGGTTTATCTGGCATCCGACGGCATCCTCGCCCATGCTCAGCCCGGCACGATCGTCGTGGAGATGAGTACCGTTCGCCCGCAGACCAGCCGCGAATTGGCCGCAGAAGGCGCCAAGCGAGGCGTGCACGTGCTGGATGTCGCCATTTCGGGCAGCACCCCCGTGCTGGAACAGGGAATGGTCACGTTGCTGGGCGGAGGCGATCCCGAGGTCTCCGCCGCCGTCGAGCCTGTGTTCAAAGCCTTCGCCAAGCAGTATTTTTACTTGGGTCCATCCGGGTCTGGAATGGCGGCCAAACTGGTGGTCAATACTTTACTGGGCGACGGCATGCAGGCGATTGCCGAAGCTTGCGCGTTCGGAGAAAAACAGGGGCTGGATCGCGACAAACTTTTCACTGTCTTATCGAAAACCGCGGTCGTCGCCCCAGCTCATGTGGGAAAGCTTCTGCGCGCTCTTCACCAGGATTACGAACCGCAGTTCGCTTTGAGCCTGATGAACAAGGATTTTCGCCTGATTCTTGAAACCGCCTCCAGCTTGAGTCTGCCATTGCCGGTGACCGAGGCGGCGTTCCAGGTAAATTCTCAGGCCCTTGCTTTCGGCGCGGATAAGGATTATTCCATTGTCATCCGCGAGATGGAAACTCGCTCACAGGAAAAGGACGAGAAAGCCTTTGCCCAACAACTCTAGAGGTCGCTCCCATGATCAAACTGGTGGTTAACGGCACCGAGCAGTCATTCGCCGGTGATCCCGCAATGCCTCTGCTGTGGTACCTGCGCGACATTCTGGGGCTTACAGGCGCAAAGTTCGGCTGTGGCGTGGGCCTTTGCGGCGCATGCACGGTCCACAAAAACGGGCAGGCCGTCCGTTCCTGCATCACGCCCATGAGTGCTTCGGGGGGCGCGAAGATCATCACCATTGAAGGCATCGGCGCCGACGGGCTTCATCCCGTGCAACGCGAGTGGATGAAGATCAACGTCCCGCAGTGCGGTTACTGCCAGCCGGGCCAGATGATGCAGGCCATCGCTTTGTTATCCGCAACGCCCAAGCCCACGGATCAGCAGATTGACGACGGCATGGCGGGAAATATTTGCCGTTGCGGGACCTACCAACGAATCAGGGCCGCCATCAAAGCGGCCGCCGAGGAGCGAGCATGACCTCCATCTCGAATTTCAGCCGCCGTGGTTTTCTCAAAGGGATGGCCGCCAGCGGTGCCTTCGTGCTGGGGGTGGCATATTTGCCCGGGCTCCCGGCCGCGGAGAGCACACCGGAATTCCGCACAGACGCCGACCTCGCCACGCTTCATCCCAACGTGTTTGTGGGCATCAATCCGGATGGCACGGTGTTCATCGTCGCCCATCGCTCCGAGATGGGCACCGTGATTCGCACCTCGCTGCCGCTTGTGGTTGCCGACGAACTCGACGCCGATTGGAAGCGCGTAAAAATTGATCAGGCCGTAGGCGACCGCCGCTACGGCGATCAGAATACCGACGGCTCACACTCCATTCGCAGCTTTTACGATGTGATGCGGCTGGCCGGAGCGACGGCTCGCCTCATGCTGATCCAGGCTGCCGCTGCGCAGTGGGGAGTGCCCGCCGGCGAATGCGCCACAGACCTGCACGCTGTGGTTCATTCCGCGAGCGGCCGGCGGATGGGTTACGGAGATCTTGCCGCCGCGGCTGCAAAGCTCCCTGTTCCCGCGAAGCAGGATGTGCAGTTAAAGAACAAGAGCCAGTGGCGCTACATTGGCAAAGGCATGGTCAGCTACGACCTCGAACACCTGGTCACAGGCAAAGCTGTCTATGGCATGGACGCGCGGCTGGAGGGCATGGTCTATGCCTCGATCGAGCGTCCGCCCGTTTTTGGGGGAAAGGTAAAGTCCTACGACGCACAAGCGCCGTTGCAGGTGGCCGGAGTCCAGCAAACAATTCCGATCGATCCCTTTCAGCCGCCCTGCGGATTCCAGCCGCTCGGTGGCATTGCGGTCATTGCCGACAACACCTGGGCCGCATTCCGCGGACGGAAAAAATTAAATGTGGTGTGGGAAAACGGCCCCAACGAGACCTACGACTCCGATGCCTACAAGAAAGAACTGCTGGCCACCGCGCATCAGCCCAACAAAGTGGTCCGCGCTCAAGGCGATGCCGAGGCCGTATTGGCCAAGGCCGATCAGGTTTTCGAGGCCGACTATTACGTTCCCCTTCTCGCCCACGCGCCCATGGAACCCATGGTAGCGCTGGCGGAATTCAAAGATGGCAAAGTCACGGCCTGGGCGCCCACTCAGAATCCACAGGCGGCGCAGGACATCGTTTCCAAAGAGCTCGGAATTCCCAAAGAGAATGTGATCTGCCACGTGACTCTTCTCGGCGGTGGATTCGGCAGAAAATCCAAGCCTGATTACGTGGCCGAAGCCGCCGTGCTCTCGAAGAAACTTGGACGTCCGGTCAAAGTGGTCTGGACGCGCGAAGACGACATCAAGTTCGACTACTACAATGCCGTGGCCGGCCTGTACATCAAGGCCGCGCTGGATTCGAAAGGTAATCCTACGGCGTGGCTTCAGCGCTCGGTTTTTCCCCCGATTCCCTCTATTTTCGATGTTAACGCCGTCTACGGCGATCCCGGCCATCTCGCTCAGGGATGGACCGACATTCCCTACGACATTGCCAACCTTCGCATCGAGAACGGTCCCGCCAAAGCCCACATCCGCATCGGATGGCTGCGATCGGTTGCCAATATCTATCACGGCTTCGCCATTCAGACTTTCACCGACGAACTGGCCCATCGTGCCGGCCGCGATCCGGCTGAATATCTTCTCCACCTGATCGGGCCCGATCGCACCATCGATTTTCAAGGCGTCGACTACCCCAACTACGGGGCTTCGCTCGAAACCTATCCCTGGCAGACGGGGCGTTTGCGCCGGGTCACGGAAATGGTGGTCGAAAAATCGGGTTGGGCTTCCTACAAGCCGGCAAAGGGGAAGGGAATCGGTATCGCCGCGCATCGCAGCTTCCTGACCTACGTCGCTACCGTGGTCCGCGTAGAAGTCGCGGACGATGGCACCATCACGATTCCTCGGGTCGACACTGCGGTAGACGCCGGGCTCCTGGTAAACCCCGAGGTCACCCGCGCGCAGTTTGAAGGCGCGGTCGTCTTCGGAACCAGCGTAGCCCGTAGCGGAGAAATCACCGCCAAAAACGGCGCAGTCGTGCAGTCCAACTTCGGCGATTATCCGGTGGCGCGGATAAACGAAGCGCCTTATCAAACCAACGTCTACCT
This sequence comes from Binatia bacterium, assembly GCA_035538435.1. Lineage (GTDB taxonomy): Bacteria > Acidobacteriota > Terriglobia > Terriglobales > Acidobacteriaceae > Sulfotelmatobacter. The sequence goes on along the minus strand of DATLKM010000083.1, from coordinate 10,424 downwards.
CGTCGACAGCGACGCCCCGCCCGCCGGTGTAGGCGAGCCGGGAGTCCCGCCATTTATTGCGGCATTCTGCAATGCCGTCTTCGCCGCGACCGGAAAGCGCGTTCGCGAACTCCCACTCAGTCGGACCAATCTGGCCAAGAGCTCGTAAGCCGTTGAATGAAGCTTCCTGAGGCCTTGCCATGAGCACCAGACGAGAATTTCTTGAGATTGCAACCGCTACGATGATTAGCGCCGGCTTGACCCCCGCGGCATTTTCCGACGCGAAAAATGAAATCCCCAGGCGCATCCTCGGCCGGACCGGTGAGCGAGTTTCCATCGTGGGTATCGGTGGCTATCACCTGGCGCGGCCGTATGTGGAGGAGCAGGACGCCATTCGCATCGTCCGCACCGCTTTGGATGAAGGCGTCAACTTTCTCGATAACTGCTGGGATTACAACGGCGGCGAAAGTGAGGTTCGCGCGGGCAAAGCGCTGCGCGATGGCTACCGGAAAAAAGCGTTCCTCATGACCAAGATTGACGGCCGCGACAAGACCACTGCGAGCAATCAGATCAACGAATCGCTGAAGCGCTTGCAAACCGACCATGTCGATCTACTCCAGTTCCACGAGGTCATTCGCGATACGGATCCGGACCGCATTTTCGCTGCGGGAGGCGCTTTGGAAGCCGTCCAGCAGGCTCAAAAAGAGGGCAAAGTTCGCTTCATCGGATTCACCGGGCACAAGAGCCCAGACATCCACTTAAAAATGTTGGCCACCGCAGCCGGCCATAACTTTTCATTCGACACAGTGCAAATGCCATTGAACGTTATGGACCACCACTTCAACAGCTTTGAGGCAAAAGTGCTCCCCGTCTTAGTCCAGCAAAACATCGGCGTCCTCGGCATGAAACCGATGGGCGATCATTTCATTCTTCAAAGCAAGACAGCCACGCCGGTGGAGTGCCTGCACTATTCCATGAATTTGCCGACCAGCGTAGTGATCACTGGCTGCGACTCCATGAAGATTCTGCAGCAAGCTCTCGACGCGGCGCGGAGCTTCCAGCCGATGAGCCAGGATCAGGTTGCGGCCCTGCTGGCAAAGACGGCCAAAGCTTCCGAAGCGGGAGGGTATGAACTCTACAAAACCAGCCATCACTTCGACGGAACATTTGAGAACCCCCAGTGGCTGGGATAAAAAAGAGGACCGAAAAATCAGGCTGGGATTGCCGGCGGGTTCTGCGCTTCCCTGGCCGCGGGCAAAGTGAAATGAAAAGTTGCTCCGCGGCCCTTATTGTGGGTCGCCCACAGACGGCCACCGTGCGATTCGAGAATGGACCGGCTGATGGCCAGGCCCATCCCGGAGCCGTTCGCTTTGGTGGTAAAAAACGCGTTGAAGATCTGGTCGCTGTTGTCGGCCGGCAGCCCCACACCAGTGTCGCTGATCGAAATCAGCACTCCTCGGTCGCCATCGAGCTCAGACTTCAGGGTGAGTAGTCCGCCCGTTTCTTTCATTGCCTCAATGCCATTGAGCATCACGTTCATGAGCACTTGCTGCAATTGCACACGGTCAGCGCAAAGCCAGGGCAGCTCGGCAGCCAGCTCCGTGCGCACCGAAACGGCATATCTGATGGCTTCACTGCGCAGCAGGGCGGTCATTTCGCGGATAATCTCGTTCACGTCGACGATCTCCCGCTGGGAAGGTGTTTTCTTATACAGCGACCGCAGCCGGTCGATAATGTCGCAGGCGCGCCTGCCGGCCTCAGCTATCCTCTTGCTCGCCGTGCTCACTTCCTCCAGGTTCGGATGGTCAGCTTTCAACCATTCCAGGCAGGTTTCCGCACTGATGACACTGGCTGTAATCGGCTGCTTAATTTCGTGGGCCAGCGAAGCCGTCAGTTCGCCCATCGTGGTCACGCGGTTCATGTGGGCAAGATCGGCCCGCAGTTGTTCGCGTTCATGTTCGGCCCGCTTGCGGTCTTCAATGTCGGTTGAAATGCCGTACCACTTGAGAATTTTCCCGTGTTTGTCCCGCAGCGGAACCGCCCGCGCCAGGAACCAGCGGTATTCTCCATCTGCCCGCCGGTAGCGGACCTCGTTCTGGAGAGACTCTCCCGTCGCCAGTGACGCGTGCCATTTCTCCAGGTGCGGCTTCAGATCGGCTGGATGAACCGCAGTCTGCCACCCCGTGCCGGCCGATTCCTCGATCGACAGGCCCGAGTATTCATTCCAGTGCCGATTGACAAAATCTTCTGTGCCGTCGGGCAACGCGGTCCAGGCAAAGGTCGGCATGGTTTCGATCACATCCCGCAGCTTCTTTTCCTGTTGCCGCAGCTGACGAACGCGTTCTCGATATGCCGCCCACAGCAAGGCAAGGAGAATGCCTGCGCAGAGCACACGAAACCATGTCGTCTGGTAGTACGCGGGCAGAACGGAAAAATTCAGCGCGGCCCCTGCTTCATTCCACACGCCGTCGCCGTTGCAGGCAATGACGTGAAAGCGATAGTGGCCGGGCCGAAGGTCGTTGTAGAAAGCCTGGCGCCTTGTACCCGCCTCCTGAAAGGCGGCGTCGCGGCCCTCCAGCATGTATCGGAACAAGACTTTCTGCGGCGCCGCGTAGCTGGGTGCGGTGTAATCAATTTCCAGATCGCGGGTCAGCGCCGGAAGCTTGATCGACGGTTCCGCCGAATACTCTTTATGGTCTGCGACCACAGTGCTGATGTGCACGGCGGGTGCAGCGGCGCTTTGCGGCAGATGGGCCGGATCGATGACTTGCAGCACTCTCCCGGTTGCAAACCAGAGCCGCCCGTCCGGTGTTTTGGCGCTGGTGCTGAAGTGCGCCCAACCGGGCCGGAACCCATCGAGCGCGTCGAAAACTTTCAGATTCAACTTGCTCCCCGGATGCTCCCACCACACTTGCATCTGCTCGGGGGGAACTTCGATGACCGCACATTGCGAATAGAGCCACAGGTTCCCGGCATCGTCCGTAATCAGCCCGCTCACGAAATTGCAGGGCAGGCCGTTTTTCACAGAGAGGATTTGCTGTTTCCCATTCTTCCAGGCCACCACCCCGAAGGCTGTTCCAGCCAGAATTGCGCCGTCGGGCATCCTGGTGATGGCCAACACACGGGACTGCGCATGTTCGCCAAACGAAAAGGTCTGGGCCTGTCCGTCGCGAAAACGCGCCAGATCACCGGTCACCAGACCCAACCAGATTCCGTGGTCCGCGTCGGCAACTATTCTTCTGGCTACGGGCGCTGCTGGCGCAGAAAATATCTCCTGGACCTTCCCGTCGCGAATCCGAATCAGTGTTCCCGGCGGCGCTGATGACTCAACCCAAATGTTGCGATCCGGGTCTTCCGCAATGCCAACGATTATGCCCATTGCGCCGCCATCGGACCTCGTAATTTCACGAAACTTCTGCTGCTCGCCGACAAAGAGTTTGTTGTCTACCCCTGCCCACAGGAGACCGGAGTGGTCTACGAAAAGAGATGAAATCTGCTCGCCCTTTAGTGCCGCTATCGACTCCCACACTCTTTTTCCGGGCTCAAGGAACTGCACCCGGCTCGTTCCGACATACACCTTGCCGTCCGGCCCGGCGGCGACCGACTCAACTGCGTCTTCGCTCAGCCCTTCGCGCGCCGAAATGCGCTGCACGCGAAGATCGTGAAACATATCGAGGCCTTCGGTGGTCATGACCCAGATGTCACCGTCGCGGTCTTCGAAGAGTTCGCCGGCAAAATCGGCCGATAACCCATCGCCCCCGCCGTAATGGTCAACATCTGTATCGTGAATTTTGTAAATGCCGCGGTCTACGGTTGCGACCCACAGGTTTCCCTGGTGATCGCGGTGCAGGTCGGTCACACTCAGGGTTTCGCCGTTTAACTCAGGGGAAAGGAATGGCTTCAAGGTGCCGTCGATCAAGCGCTGCAAACCGCCGCCGGGTCCGCGCACGACAACCCCAACCCAAACCGAGCCGTCGGGTGCGGCCGCCAGGCCCACCACGCCGGCATAGCCGGGATTCGATCGCAATGCCTGCGGGCGATAAACTTTCGTGTCGCCGGGGCGCCAGCGAACTAAAGTATTTTCACCTCCCATCCACAGATCGCCAGAAGCGTCCAACGCTATAATCCCGATTTCTTCGGTTGTAAATATTTCGAGTCCATCTTTGCTTCCGTAACAATGCACCGCTCCGGCGTGAACCTGGCAAAGAGGATTGGAACGGTCATAGCTGCGAAATTGTGTGAACCAGATGTTCCCGTTCTTGTCTTCGACCAGCCGCGCGACGCCCCATCCTTGCTCGTATAGCGTCAATCGGCCATTGGCAAGGTGGGCCAGGCCGGCATCGGTTCCGATCCAAAGGCTTCCGTCGCTTGCGCCTAGCAAGCCTCGAATGGCGGGTGAGGGTAACGCAGCGCCGGGCTGTGCGTCCCAGCGCACGAAGCGAACGCCATCAAACTTGAACAGTCCATTGCCGGTTCCCACCCAGATGTACCCGTCTGTAGTTTGCGCGACAAATCTTGGCGCGGCCCCGAAGTAGCCGTCCTGCACCCGCCAGGTGCTGTGGCCATATTGCGAGATGCGGCTGGTTGGGTCGAGCGCGAGGAGATGGCCCGCGGGGATGAAAAGTAATATTGCCAGCAATGGAAACGATCGTGTCAGAGTCCGGAATTTAGGCCCCATTCCTAAACATCCTCCACACGGGCTGCCCCGAAGCTTCGTGCGAGACCTAGGATGAACCAGTCCGACCTTAATGTCCAACCGCCTTGCTCATACCGTTGTTATTGGCCGGTCCATTCGTTTCACGGCGGTCGAATCGAAGCCCGCCGGAAATCTTTTTACTTGAAAAGAACCTTCGCCATCATGCCTTTGTCTTCGTGATTCAGCAAATGACAATGAAACACCGCCATGCCCTTGATCACCGGATTCGTGAGGTCAAGAATTACGTCCACCGAACTGCCGACCGGAACGTTTACGGTGTCAAGCCATTGGGGATGCGTCAGGGCAGTTGCATTTTCCGCGTAGGCAAGAAAATGCACCTGGTGAATGTGGAAAGGATGCAACTCGGCGGTCGCGTTGACGATCCTCCAGTGCTGGTATGTGCCGACATTCACAGTCGTCATCGGAGGGGCGTCCGCCGCGAACTTGGCGCCATTGATATAGAAGCCGTTCTTGTCTTCCGTAAAGATAACGGTGAACTCCGGCGTTGCAGTCTTGAATTTTTCCACGTCCACCTGTGCGTACATGGGCGGCCGCTTGTCCGTGACGTGCTCCTTTTTCGCGGCCGTTTTTTCCGCCGCCGAACTCGTCACCACATCTGCGAGCACCATCGCCGGATTGGGATCGCCCAGCGGCCCAGGGTCCACGCACAGCGTCCGCAGCGCTGCGTGAGCACCCTGCGGTGGTCCGGTCACGATCGCTTCCAGCCGCCCCGCAGGCGCCACGAGGAAATGGTCGGCCTCAAGCGTTGGATGCTCACGATCGTGATAAGCCAGCGGCATGCCGTCTAGCGCCACGATTTCCAACTGCTCTCCATCCAGTTGCAAATCCAGATAGCGGTCAGCCGAAGCGTTCACGATCCGCCAGAATTGCCGCTCCCCCGGAGCCATCGCAAGGCTCGGCCGGATTGCCCCATTCACCGTCATGATCTCTTCCGCCGCCTCGCGTTCTCCTCCGCACCTTTTCGCGGGAATGTCCACCCGCTGCCTGAGGGCTGCCGCGCCGGCGTCGTGTTTGATGGAGAGGCCGCGAACCACCAGCACGCGCTCGGGCAATCCCTTCACTTCCGGAACATAGCGCTCCATGCCCTCAATCACGATCGCGCCCGACATTCCGTCCAGAGCTTGACGGTGGCTTTCGCCGTGAGGATGCGTGTGATACCAGAACAGCCCCGGCTGGTGGTCGCGCGGAATCTCCACCGAGTAGTGCAGGGTTTCTCCCGGCCTGGCCAGCATATCGAGGACGTCATCCTGGGGCGCGTTTGGGGAGACCGCCAGCCCATGAAAATGCAGGTTTGTCATGTCCATGCAGGGGTCGATCGCGCACGTCTCCGGCGAGGTCGCTGGAAGATCGTTCACGTACTCAATTCTTAACTTGTCCCCGGGCGAAACCCGAAGTACGGGGGGCACGGTGGCGCCGTTGAACGCGAAGGCGTCGCGGCCCCGCTCATTCACCGCATGCAGCGTAAGCGATAAGACGTGATGTTTTGCCCGCAACTGTGGAGGGTCCGGCAAAGGCGTCGTCTGCGCCGCGGCCGCGCCGATCAGGATCACCCATGCCGTGATTTGAACGAGTCGAATCCGCAACTGCACCACCCCACATGAGCTTTTGGTTCGCCCACCCTTATTTCCTCGATGCGCGGCAGCCGCCGGGGGGTGCATGTTGACCGCCCAATCGCGCTTGCGCAACGCTGCTCCTCCGCTGACAAAAGGCTGGCCGGGCAACAACGAGCCGCGGCAGTCAGTTGGGCTTGTTGGTTGTAATCGGAAAATGAAAGCCGGACCGGGAAAAGTTGTATTCCAGATACGCGAACGGATATGTGTAATCGTGCCCATGGGTGGTGGCATCGAGGAACTGTCCCGCGAAAAAGCGGCAGTAGCCGAAGCCGAAACTCAGCCCACGATTCAGATTGTATTCCGCGACCAGATCGAGTTCACCCCCCACGTGAGGGCTCGCCCCCGGATGCGCGGCAACCGAAATGGCGCCGCTGCTGGCGTAGAAATTGTCATGCGTGGTGGCCAGCCAGAAGTCTTCAAACTGCTGCTTGATCTTCCATTTCTTCGTTGGCTCCTCCTGAACGCCGGCCCGGAATTGCTCGATGTTTCGCCGGCCGACCAGATCGGCAAAGCCCAGCTTGTCGTGATTCGAAGGATAGAGCTCGTCAAATGTGTTCCACGAGGCCCCCGCAAGATTTTTCGTTCCCGAAGCGTAGTTGCCTTCCACGAAAATTCGAGGTGCGGCTGGCGTCCGGGAGAAGGTCTTGCCCAGCTCGACATAGCCTGCCCACGCGCGCAGAGACGAAGATCCGAGCGAGCCGGTCTCGCCGTCAAATTCCGTATCGTATTCGAAGTCAGCCGGCAGCTTCCCTTTGGTATGCAGGCCGATGGTGACTTCGTTGAGGTGGCCGCGGCCGAGGGTTTCGGGAAGCGCCGAACTGCTGGGCGCCACACGCCATAGCACGTACGGCTCAAAATCTGCCCTGGGGATGACGTTCTGCATGCTCCCGTAGACTCCGTAAAAATTGTTGCCCGGAAGCGCGGCGTGCAGGTCGCTGCTGTCGCCGGGCACCACGGAAGATGCGAAGATGCTGAGCTTGTATCCGGGATGGTGGATATCGAAACGGGCCGTATTGAAAGTGCGCCCGACGTTGAGCCACTCGGAGGGCCCGATGACTCGCTCGTCTCCAAACCTTAAAACCTGGCGCCCGGCCAGGGCATCGACCCAGCCGGTTTCGGAGTTGCCCACCTGAGGGTAGGCCTCCCACAGCGTCCATTTGTCTTCGTAGGGATTGGCGTTGGCGATATGGTGATTGAAAAAAATCTGCGAGTCCTGCACTTCGCCGCGGAAGCCGAGCCAGTCTGTAGGTTGAATCCTGGCATTGATGCGCAGGCGGTCAAGCGAATAGAAGTCGTCGGTTGCCGCATACCCGATGCCGAGTGGGCCCTCGAGGCGATTGCGATATTCGCCGCCGATGTGAAGCCAGTAGGGCAAATGCTCATCCAGTTTTTCAACGGGGAACAGCCAGGACGCCGGGTCAGAATTTGCCTTGGGCGCCTGTGAACTGCCGGGCGAATTTGGCGCGGAACCCGCCTGAGCCGCGAGCCGGGCCGCACCAAATGACAGGACCAGCGATAACGCCGCCAGGGCGTTCATAACAGTGCCTCGAAACCGGGAGAGGTCTCCTGACACGCGCACCTCAAGGCGGATTTGCTGCACGCAGTATTCCATACGCAGCTCGCCGTCAAACCCGCCGGTCCGTCCAGATGACCAAGCCAGTTTGAAGGTTTGTTCGGCGAAGGACACAAGTGGTCGAAAGGCGGACACCGACCTCCGCGAAACCTTCCAGTCATGCGGTGGTCTTACCTGGGGCCTCGCTACGTGAGCACTTGCAGCCCCAGTCAAATGTCATTCGTTGCGGGGCAATCGAATCATTGGCAGGGCAAGTGCACGCCCGCGCATATCGCCGGGCGCGCGCACACTACATGCGAAGAGTGCACAGCGCTCGGCGACGCAACTTGGAAATATCAGGAGGAACTGATGAAAAGGCAAAGCCGGTCCGTATTACTCCCACTTGCGTTGTTGTTTATTGCGGCTGTGGCTTGGGCGTCGATCAGCACAGACTACGATCACAACGTAAACTTCAGCAACCTTAAGCGCTACTCCTGGGGCAAGGTTGAGACCCAGAATTCCCTTTGGGATCAACGCGTAAGAAGCGCGGTTGACGCTCAACTCGCTGCCAAAGGCTGGACCCTCGTCGACTCCGGCGGCGATGTTGTCGTCAATGCGTTTGGTAAAACTACCGCCGAACACACCATGAACACTTTTTACGACGGGTTCGGGGGCGGATGGCGGTGGCGTGGTTTCGGCGGTTTTGGCGAATCTACGACTACCGTTGACACCTACAAAGTTGGATCCCTGGTCATCGACATGTTCGATCCCAACAGCAAGAACCTGATCTGGCGCGGTGTAGCCAGCGACACGTTGTCGAACAATCCGGAGAAGGACACGAAGAAACTCGATGGCGAAGTGCACAAAATGTTCGAGCACTTTCCGCCAAACGCCCGCCGTTAGCGCCGATACCCGCAGGTGCGAGATGCAACCATCGGCAGAGCAGAGTGTCTCTCCGCTTTAACCTTCTGCCCTGCGGGGCAATTTTTCCGATCTCAGGAGACTAAACATATGCCCGACAAGAAAAAGTGCGCGCACATTCCCTGCTGCTGCGAGGTTGGGGATGGACAAGAGTATTGTGGCGAAATTTGCCGCGAGGCCGGCAGCGAAGACGTAGAAATCGCCTGCCAATGCGATCACCCTGACTGTCCCCTCACCGCTTGACCCCATGCCGCGCAAGAATGGGCAGTTCCGCCGGTCACGAACCGTCCAATCGGGACGTGCCCAAACCGGCGCGGCAGGGCTGCTTAGGTTTTCAACTCACGGCTGAGAAATTGTCGGGTGGTGGCTTGCTGAACTGTAGCTATTTAAGTTGAATCGCCAGCTTCCGGCGCATCGATCGCGTCAGTTCTTTCCTGGCCCGCGATAACCGCGCTTTCACAGTCCCGATCGGCACGCCCAGAATTTCGGCCGTCTCGTGGATGGAAAGGTCCTCCATCTCGCGCAGCTGAAACGTGCGGCGAAGAGTGGGCGATAGGTGAACAACTGATTCCCGCAAGCGTGCCTTCAATTCCGCGTTTTTGCATTCGTCCTCCGGAGTGGGCCGGTGGTCGGGCAGCTGTTCCGAGAATGAGGTCTCCCGGTATTCGCCGAGAGGTTCGTCCAGCGACACGTGAGCGTGCCGGGGCCGGCCGCGCAGCTGCATTCGAGCGCAGTTCCTCACGATCGTGGTTACCCACGTCGAGAGCTGCGATTCCCCTCTGAAATCCCCCAGGTGCTTGTAAGCCGACAAGAATGCTTCCTGCACTGCGTCCTCCGCGTCGGCCTGATTGCCCAGAAATCTGTAGGCGGTTCTATAAAACGACGGCATACCGCGTGAAAGAAGGTCCTCCATCACCGCGGGTTCATTTCTTTCCGTCACCCGCGTTTGCCCACTGCTGATGCCCGCCGCTAGCTGTTGCATGTCTACCTCCTCCTTGATCCAGGTGCAGGCACGCCGCCTTCCAATCCGAAAGCTCAGGGTCTCTCACTTGATTTGTTTGCCATTTAGGTGTTGGAACGGGCTTTCCAGGAGAGCCAGCAAAAGTCAGAAAGGGAGTCCTGTCACCGACAGGTGTCGAAATATCGACGTGGGGATCGCCCGAAAGTTGTTGCCGCCCGTCGCTGCCGAACCGGGTTTCCGTCGCCCGTTGTCCGAGACTTGGGGCATTTCTGGCCCAAAACTAGGAGCGCCTTCGCAGGGATGGCATTTGGAGAGAGGTAGGCTGCGAAGGCGCTTGCTTGGTCGTTCGTTTATGCAACGTACTGATGCCTTCCATCGGAATCCGGTTTCACCTTTGCGGGAATCGCCATTCATTTTTTCCCGGCAGCTTCCGCGGCAAGTTTTGGAATGACAGGTGCATCTTCCAGCACAGAATCTGCCGTCCACGACAGTTAAGAATGCGCGGTCACTGCATTTGGGCTGCGGGCGCAGAAAGCAATTGCGGTTTGGAACCCGCTTGCCGCCAGACGAGGTCAATATGACGTTTACGAGATTGAGCAATGCCAAGCCGGCCGAGGATATTCTTTCCAGCATCCTGAATTGGATATGCCCGGAGTGCGGAGGCAGAATGGGCGGGCGCGG
>DATLKM010000082.1:0-2647 GCA_035538435.1 Binatia bacterium | reverse complement strand
CTTGCGCAACTCCGGAACGCGGCGGGCGAGATCGTGAATGGAAGCGAACGGGGCGCGCTCACGTTCTCGCACCAGCGCCTGGGCTGCTTCTTCCCGCAACCCGCGCACGTAGCGCAGGCCGAGGCGCATAGCGGGTTCTTGGCCAACGGCCAACGGCCAACGGTCAGCGGCACTTTCCAGAGTGCAATTCCATTCCGAGCGCGTCACATCCACCGGCAGCACTTTCAATCCATGCCGCTGCGCGTCTTTCACGATCGTTGCCGGGGAATAAAATCCCATGGGCTGGTTGTTGAGCAGCGCGGCGGTGAAGGCGGCCAGATAATGACTCTTCAAATAGGCGCTGGCATACGCAATCAGTGCGAAGCTGGCGGCATGCGATTCGGGAAACCCATAAAGCGCGAACGACGTGATCGACAGAATAATTTCTTCCTGCGCCTTGGGCGAAATTCCATTCTGCGTCATGCCCGCGCGCAACCGGGCTTCGATTTCCTTCATGCGCGCCTGCGACCGCTTGAAGCCCATGGCGCGGCGCAAGTCTTCGGCCTCGCCTCCGGTAAAGTTGGCGGCGATCATGGCAATGCGTAATAACTGCTCCTGAAACAATGGCACGCCCAGCGTTCGCTTGAGCACCGGTTCGAGCGAGGGATGCGGATACGTCACCTCTTCGCGCCCCTGGCGCCTCTGCAAAAATGGATTCACCATCTGCCCCACGATCGGCCCGGGACGGATGATCGCCACCTGCACCACAATGTCGTAAAAGCGCACTGGCCGCAGGCGCGGCAGGCACGACATCTGCGCCCGGCTTTCCACCTGGAACAAGCCGATGGTGTCCGCCTGCTGCAGTGCCGAATACACCTGTGCATCGTCCTGCGGCAGGTGCGCCAGATCGACCTCTTCGTGATAATGCCCGCGGATCAGTTCCAGCGAATCTTTCAGCACCGCCATCATGCCCAGGCCAAGCAAATCGACTTTGATGATGCCCATGTCGGCGCAGTCTTCTTTGTCCCATTGCACGACCACGCGGCCGGGCATGGACGCGGGCTCAAGCGGAACCACGGAATCAAGCTGTCCCTGGCAGATGACCATCCCGCCGGAATGCTGGCCGAGATGCCGCGGCATGTCCTGCACGGCGAGGCAGAGTTCGTAATACTTGCGCAGCCGCGGATGCGCGAGGTCGAGACCGGCGTCGCGAAAGCGCTTGTCGAGCGCGTCATTCTCGTCGCGAAATTCCCAGGTGGCCACGGCGGAAGAAATTTTGGCCAGCGTTTCCGCATCGAAACCCAGCGCCTTGCCCATTTCGCGCGCCGCGCTGCGGTTGCGGTAAGTAATGACGTTGGCAGTCATGGCCGCGCCGCGCTCGCCGTATTTTTTATAAAGATACTGAATAACTTTTTCGCGTTCGTCGCCCGAGGGCAAGTCGAGATCGATGTCGGGCCACTCCCCGCGCTCTTCCGATAGAAAGCGCTCGAACAAAAGTTCCATGCGGATGGGGTCGACGGCGGTAATGCCCAGCGAATAACAAACCGCGCTGTTGGCGGCCGATCCGCGGCCCTGCACCAGAATATTCTGCTCGCGGCAGAAGCGGATGAGGTCCCAGACAATCAGAAAATATCCCGCCAATTTGAGCTTTTCGATGAGCTTCAATTCTTTTTCAATTTGCCGGCGGGCGCGAGTTTGAATTTCGTGCGTGTGCCGGCCATAACGGTCGTGAAAGCCCTCCCACGAGCGATTGCGCAGAAAAGAATTCATGGTCTCGCCTTCCGGCACGGGATAGCGCGGAAATTCGTAGCCCAGTTCATTGAGCGTGAACTCAAGCCGCGAAGAAAGTTCGAGCGTGTGGGCAATCGCGTCCGGCAGATCGGAGAAAAGTTCCTGCATTTCCTGCGGAGATTTCAAATGCCGCTCCGAGTTGCGCGCCAACAGGCGGCCCGCGGTCGATAACGTCCGGTGATGGCTTATGGCGGTAAAGGCGTCGCAAAGTTCGCGGTCTTTTTCAGTGGCATAGTGAGCGCCGTTGGTGGCCAGCAGTGGGAGATTGAGCGACCGTGCAATTTCAATGGCGGCGCGGTTGTGCGATTCTTCCTCACGATGGAAGTGGCGCTGGAGTTCGACGTAAACGTTCTTGTGCCCGAATATGCCAATCAGTTGATCGACCCGATTCCTGGCCGCTTCCATGCCGCCCTCTTTCAACGCCGCGGCCAGCGGCCCCCCGGCGCCGCCGGTCAGGCAGATCAGGCCGTCGGCGTGCTCTTCCAATTCTTCTCGCAACGCCGCGCCCTCGCCTTTTTTGGCGCGCAGCTTCATTTTGGTGATCAGCCGGCAAAGATTCTGATAGCCGGCGCGCGAAGAAATGAGGAGGGGAAGGCGGAAATTACCACCGAGACACGGAGACGCGGAAGATTTTCGAATTTGATTTTTAAGCTCTGATTTTGTTGACGGTTTCTCTGTGCCTCTGTGACTCTGTGGTGAAAAGAACTCGGTTGTAACTTCCGCGCCGATATGCGCTTTGATCTTTGCCTTCTTCGCTGCCATGTGAAAACGCGGTGAGCCGTAGACGCCATTGATATCGAGCAAAGCCATGGCCGGCATATTGAACTGGGCGCAAGCTTTCACCATGTCCTCGGGCAGGGAAGACCCTTCGAGGAAG
>DATLKM010000081.1:0-4879 GCA_035538435.1 Binatia bacterium | reverse complement strand
GGAAATAGGAATGCGGCTGTACGAGATTCCTGCCTTCCAGCAATTAATGGAAAACGTGGGTGAGGCCATCATCGTGTCCTCAAAAAACTAAACTCACCACGGAAACAATCGTGATTTTCCAACCCGAGCCGGCCAGAACCTCACCGAAGGCTCGCGATTTTCGGGCCAGCTCGCGAACCTCAACGCCTTCGCCCCGTTTGACTGGCCCGTCCATCGCTCCTAAGATGAACTCTTCCATCGCCGCCAATCATGATTGGACAAACCATCCTCCATTACCGCATCGTGTCGCAGCTCGGCAGCGGCGGGATGGGGATCGTATATGAAGCGGAAGACCTGAATCTCGGCCGCAGGGTGGCTCTCAAATTTCTGCCGCCACAGCTCTCGCAGGATGCCAACGCGCTCGAGCGTTTCTTACTTGAAGCTCGGGCAGCCTCATCTTTGAATCACCCCAACATCTGCACCATTTACGCCGTGGAAAAATTTCCCGGCGAAAACGGGCAGACGCAGTCGTTTATCGCCATGGAATTGCTGGAAGGCGCCACGCTCGACATGCGCCTGCGCTCCGGCGCCACGCCGCTCGATCGCATGTTGGACTGGGCCATCCAGATGGCCGACGCGCTCGATGCCGCGCACAGCAAAGGCATCATCCATCGCGACATCAAGCCGGCCAACGTTTTCGTCACCCAGCGTGGTCAGGTGAAGGTCCTGGATTTCGGGCTGGCCAAGCTGTCGCGGCCCGAGATGGAAATGAAAACCATCGGCGCAACCCAGGATTCCCCAGCGATGCAGTTGACCAGTCCCGGAGCAACCGTTGGCACCATCGCTTACATGTCGCCCGAGCAGGCCCGCGGGGAGGAACTCGATCCGCGCACCGATTTGTTCTCTCTGGGCGTGATGATTTACCAGATGGCGACCGGAAAGCTGCCTTTTACCGGCGCGACCTCCGCGGTAACTTTCCACGCCATTTTGCAGCTCGATCCTGAACCTGCCGTGCAGTTGAATTCCTCGCTGCCGCCCAAGTTCGATGAGATCATCGCCAAGGCCCTGGAGAAAGATCGCGAGCTGCGCTACCAGTCGGCAGCGGACTTGCGCGGCGACCTGAAGCGCCTCAAGCGGGATACCGAATCCGGGCGCAAAGTCGCGCAAACGGCCACAGTCATTGCGCCGGCCGCGCAATCTGCCGGCTCAGGGTCACTTCCTGCGTCAGCCTCTGCCACGCTGGCTGCGGGCACTGGTGCCTTCAGTTCGACCTCCGGACAGCCAGCCCCTGTGCAGCAACCGCCCAAACCTGCCACACGCTTCCGTTTTATCGGCACCGCGATCGCTTTGGTTCTGGTTGGCCTTCTGGCCTCTGCGGTATTTTTCCGCAGCCGCCCGGCGCCCTTCCAGAACATTTCCGTCAGCAAGCTGACCGATACCGGCGACATCGTCATGTCGGCCATCTCTCCCAATGGCCAGTACATTCTCAGCGTCGTCCGCCGCAACGGCCTCGCCAGTCTCTGGCTGCGCAACGTTCCCACCAACAGCAACGTGCAGGTGCAGCCGGCCGAAGAGCTTTATTACAACGGCGTCCGTTTTTCTCCCGATGGAAATTATTTTTATTTCGTCCGCAGTGACCCGGGAAATGACGTTTTGAAATTCCTCTATCGCGCGCCTCTGCTGGGCGGCGTGCCGGAAAAGCTGGCCGCCGATGTCGACTCGAATGTTACTTTTTCTCCGGACGGAAAGCTGCTTGCCTTCATGCGCTACGAGAATCCCGATGCCGGCAAGTACAGGTTGATCGTCCGCCCCGTGCAAGGCGGCGATAATGACGAGCGCGTGCTGGCCAACGGGCCGAGAAGTCAGAATCTCTTTTTCCCCGCCTGGTCTCCCGATGGCAAAGTGATCGTCTGCAACGAACTTAACTCCGGCGGCATGCTGGAGCGGCTTGTCGCCATCAACGTGAGTACGGGAGAGAAAAAAACAGCCGTCAGGAATAAAGACTTGTTGCTCTTCGAAGACCCCGAGTGGATGCCGGATGGCGGCGGTTTCGCCGGTCTTCTCCATGGCTCGGGAACGAATTTCAATCAGACGCAGATTGCATTCCTCTCCTATCCCGAGGGCAAACTTTCGCTCATCACGCACGATACCAATGCCTACTCCTACGTGAGCGTTGCTTCGAACGGGCGGAGTCTAAGTTCCGTGCTTAGCGAAGGCCGATGGAATATTTACGTTTTGCTCGCGTCCCAGCCGGCCGCGCAGGGCCGGGCGGTCACCACTTCTGAGGCATTTACAAACCTGGCCTGGGCCCCGGATGGATCCCTTCTTAGCGATCAGCAAGGTACCCTCAATCGCATCGACCCCGCCACCGGAAACCGCACCACGGTAGCGACTCGCGAAGGCTTTGCCAGCGGCAATCCAACCGTCTGCGGGGGCCGCTATATCGTGTTCGATTCGCTGACCCTGGGAGGCGCCAGCGACAACAATGATGTCTGGCGCATGGATTCTTCGGGCGGAAATCTGAAGCAGCTCAGCTCCGGCAAGCAGGACAATCACGCCCTCTGTTCTCCCGACGGCCAGTGGGTCTATTACTTGCAGCAGGAAGATGAAACGCGAGTCGTCCGCGTTCCCATCGATGGCGGCACGCCCCAAGTCGTTTCCAGCCTTCCGGTCATTCAAACTCAATTCGATCTTTCACCCGACGGGAAACTCGTCGCCTTCGAGACCCTCGTCCATTCTGGCGGGCACAAACTCAAACTGGCGCTGGTTCCAACCGATTCCGGCGAGGCCCGTCAAATCGATCCCGAAAAGGGAGTGTTCGGATTGCTGCGCTTCTCGCCGGATGGCAAGGGCATGGTCTATCCGGCGCGCGAGAATGGAGTCGATAACCTCTGGTACCAGCCGCTCGATGGATCAAAAGGCCGCCAGTTGACCGACTTCACCGCCGAGCACATCTACGATTTTCACTGGTCGTATGACGGCAAGCAGATGGCCATGGTTCGCGGGCACACCGATTCAGACGTGGTAGTGATCAAAGACGCAGGAAGCCATTGAGCGATCGGGCGACCGCCTCACCGCTGCAAGCCACATTCCTTGTAAATTTCTCAACGACTCCCGATCCTACTGGTTCATGCCCGAGTGCCGCGCGGCGTCTTCCATCATGGCCAGCCTTTGTTTTTGCTGGCTCAGTATCTCCTGCATCATGGACAAATGCTGCATCTGCATTGCCTGATACCGGTTTGTGGGAGTTTCGCTCGCTGTGCCGGCGGAATGGACCGACGCATTCACGCGGTCGATTCGCGCCTGGAGTTCGGCAATCCGGTTTTCCTGTTCCGCGATCCGTGCTCTCCAGTCCGCGGACATATTTCTCGCCGCCGGCGGCCTCATGCCCGGCGTTTGCTCCGAAAACCGTTCCGGCCTCGTCACCCCAGAGACCATGGTCATCGTGTCCGATGTATCGGCCTGCGGCGCCGGCCTCGATCCCGCGGGAAGGTCCTGGTTGGTAATCACTTTGGGCGCGTTCCCGGATGCTTCCTGGGCCTGCTGTTGCGCCTTGTGCTCCCGGGCTATATCACCTAACGATTCCCCCGATTGCGACTGCGCCAATGCGGTTCCGCCCAGTCCACAGAGCAGAAGCAAAATCATAAAACTACTCGAAGACGGTCGATGCATAGCCCCTCCATCAGTGGCTCGCGCCGAACATCGGAAGGCGCGAACGCCAGGTTGGTCTCCATAAGTAGAACCCGAATAGATGGCCCTTGTCGCCACGCGAAGGTGTAATCCGGGAACACCAAAAGTACTATCTGAGATGTGACCAAAGGAACCAGGATCAATGCAGAGCCGCCGCCTGTTCAACCAGATGAGGAACGCGATGGGACGCAGCTCCGGCGATGAACAATCGAGTCCCTCATAACGCTGAATTCGGCATTAAAATCATCGAGTCGGCTCACGGTCTCGATCGAGAAGGCCCAGCTTGCATCTAAGATTGAAATGTATGTAAGGTTCGCGAGGCGTGCGGTTCGTCGCGGCGCCACCCAGTCGGCAGCGACCGAAATCGCAGGCTGGAACGGCGCTGCCTCATCGAGGCCGAATCCTGCTTCCGTATCATTCTGAGGAAGTCTTTTTCGATGTCTTTTAGTTTAGCCGGGTTCTCTCCCTTGTCACTCGACTCTACCGCCCCCGCGTTGTGGGACGATGTTTTCGTCGATCGGCGCTTGCCCTGGTTCGGTTTTCTGCAATCGGCGGGATGTCACGTCCTTGCTTTATCGGTGCTCTTTATAGCTCCCCGAATTCTCGCTCTGCAACCGCGCGTCACAGTTCTACCGGCCCACACTCATGTAGATGTCGTCTACTACACTCCTCCGGAATATCTGCCGCCACTCGACACGCGCACTTCCCATCCAGGGCCTGCGGAAAAAGCCGATCCCGAATACTCGGTCCAGCCGATCATCTCGGTTCCTCCGCAACCGGACAACCGCCGGCAGACCATCGTCGCGCCGCCGCCCAACATTAAGGTGAAACTCGATCGCGATCTTGCTCTTCCCAACATGGTCGCATTACTGGAGCGAATACCGAAAGCTCCTTTGCCGATTGCGCCGCCGCCCGCCGTTCGCGCTTCGCACATGACGCGTCTGGCGCCGCAGGTCGAAGGCTCGGTCATCGCCCCGCCGCCCGATTTGCAAACCACATCACGCGCCGCTTCGCAGGCGCCGCAGGCCGCCGTGATCGCGCCGCCACCGGCCGTCGATGCCAGCTCAGTGCGCAGGTCCGGCGACTTCAGCATCGCGCCCAGCGCAGTCATCGCCCCTGCTCCGCAACTCGCTCTTGATGCGCAGCAATCGCTTGCCGCCCGATTTCCGTCCCTGAAAGCGGCAGGTGGTGAACCCTCCAAAATCATCGC
>DATLKM010000080.1:0-1817 GCA_035538435.1 Binatia bacterium | reverse complement strand
TTATTTTTTTGAAAGATACATATTTTAGAGAATTATCTTTGAAAATCATTTGTTACAAAGCAGTTACACCATGATATACTTTTTATCTGGCAGGACTAGCAAGTGGTACCCCACTTGCTGTTTTATAAAAAGGTCAGGAATAGTCAAATTGACTACTCCTACCTTTTTTATAAATTTTTGGGGTGTTCCCCAATCCCCCTTTTTGAAATCAAGATACTAAATCAATTTTGATGATTGTATCTTTTAGAGTTTCAAAATCATCATCAGAAATTGATTTTAAATGCTCAATAGTTGTCGCATATTCAAAGAGTAAATCAATGCCCAGACTTTCAATTTCTTTAAAGTCTTTTTCAATATTGGCAAGCATCTTTTTCCGTGTAAGTGTTTCAGCATTTTCTCGTGGCTCTATTTTTCCATTGACAGACATTGCCATTAAATAGTCAAAGAGTACAGTTTGTGTGATTTCAATTTGTGTCATGATATATCCTCATTTTCTTTTATTTTTTTCAGGTCAGTTCATAAGCCGTTGGCTTTTCCTAAATTTTGAGACAAGTTATTACCCACCTCCTTATCAGTTTTTGATTGCTTAAAAGATGAAAATTTATTCTCAAAAGTATTTTCAATAGTACCCTTTTCTTTGATTTTTTCAAGTTTGGCATCTACTGTATCAATGATTTTTTTAGCTTCAGATTGAATAATTGATAGCTGACTTTCAAAATCAGATAAGCCTTTTTTATCATCAGACCATGATGCTAAATATCCAAAACTATATGCACCAGTATCAATGCCAAAATGGTTTGAAACAACATAGGCAATACTTTCAGCTTGTAATTCTTGCAATTTGTAGGCTTCAGATAATTTATCAAATGACCCATCTTTGTGTAACCTTGAATGTGCCATTTCATGTAAAATTGTTTTAATTGTATGTGTTGAAGATAGCCCACTTTTTAGAACGATTTTATTTTCAGTTGGACTATAATAACCCTTTGCTTCAGGAAGATTTTTCCACTCAATATCAATTTGACTTTCTTGTAATGTGGCACGTAGAGACCTGTAAAGGTCTTGATAATCTTCCTTTGTTTCAGAAAGTTCATACAGGGCTTTGGGTATATCTTTACCGTTAGTTTGAGAAACATCAAAAACCGAGCCTAATTTAAAACCAGTAAATGTGATTGGTTTTCCTTGATCATCTAGTTTGATTTTTCCGTTTTCGTCTTTTTGTTTAACTGTAAAAGGCATCCATATTTTTAAGGATTTTTCACCTTTATTGACAGTGCGTTGAAAATCTTTTTTCCAAGTATTAAAACCTGCAACCATTGAAATATTTTTATTTTGTGATAAAAGAAGCTGAATGTTTTTAGGCGAATAGTTGTGAAGTTTGCCCATAGCTTTTAAAAATGTTGCATACTGATCAGATTGTAAATAATTTTTGATGCCTTTTTTCATATGCTCTGATAAACCTTTTGTATCTTTTTCAAGGATCATATCTGATACTGATTTTTCTTCTGACACTTCACTAGGAAATTCAGAGTCAAAAGATTTATCCGATAATTGTATACTTTCTTCTTTTAGTATTTCAGGTTTATTTTGATCAAGATACAAATAAGATATTTTAGACCCTGCTAGAGTATCTTCATACCATTTAGCTGAGTCTTGAATAACAGATGCGTATCTATTTATTTTTGTCAAATCTTTAGGTTTTGCTTTGTAGTAGCTGGGCTTTCTTATTGACTTTTGAGGGTTAGTAATGCTAAAATGTAATTGAGCATTGGTAGGAAAAGTAGGTTGAACTTGTTCAACAGGTTGGGGTACTTCCT
>DATLKM010000079.1:0-4817 GCA_035538435.1 Binatia bacterium | reverse complement strand
GCCGCGGCGAGAAATCCTTCGACGACGGCCCAGACCGTCTCCGGCTGCGGGTAGGTCATTTCCAAATCAATCTGGGTGAATTCGGGCTGGCGGTCGGCGCGCAGGTCTTCGTCGCGGAAGCAGCGCACGATCTGAAAGTACTTGTCGAAGCCGGAGATCATCAGAATCTGCTTGAACATCTGCGGCGACTGCGGCAGAGCGTAAAAAGTTCCCGGCTGCACCCGGCTGGGTACGAGATAATCGCGCGCGCCCTCGGGGGTGGAGCGAGTCATGAACGGGGTTTCAATCTCGAAAAAACCCTGTTCCGACAAATAATCGCGAATGGCCTTGGCGACTTTGTGGCGGGTTTCGATATTGAACTGCATGGCGTCGCGGCGCAGGTCGATATAGCGGTACTTCAGGCGCGTTTCTTCATTGGTGAGCGCGGTGTCGCCGGGAAGAAAAGGCGGGAGCTTGGATTCGTTGAGGATGCGCAGCTCGTCGGCGGCGAGTTCGACTTCTCCCGTCGGCATGTTGGGATTGATGGTGTTCGGGTCGCGCAGCTTGACCGTGCCGATGACGGCGATGACGTATTCGTTGCGCAGGGTTTCGGCCTTGGCGTGAACCGCCTTGTCGCGCTCGGTATTAAAAGTAATTTGGGTTATGCCGGTCCGGTCGCGCAGGTCGATGAACAGCAGGTTGCCGTGGTCGCGGCGGCGGTTGACCCATCCCATGAGCACGGCTTTTTTGCCGGCGTCGGAGGCGCGCAACACGCCGCACATGTGGGTCCGTTTGAGATCGCCTAGAAAGTCGAGCAAAGCGTTTCCTTACAGTCAGAATGAGATGGAATGCTGAATCAGTGATTATAAATGGTGGGCCGCGCTTGAAGATGTGATGATGGACACAGTTCCTGCACGACTGGCAAAAAGCAGGCCCCCTCACCCGCGCTTGACCCTTGGAATGAGATCACTAGCTACCGGGGGGTTGACGATTTGACTAGCCGAGGTCTTGCAGCATGGCTTCCATTTCGGATTGCGCGTGCAGATTGCCGGTGCGGCGCGCGGAGGCGATGCCGTCGTGCAGCATGGTCCGGGCATCGGCGATGCGGTCGGCGCGGGCCAGGGTTTGCGCCGCCATAAAATAGCCGGGAGTGTAGTCGGGATTGGATTTCAACAGAATGCCGAACTCGGCAAGGGAACGGTCGAAGTCTCCCTGCTTGGAATATTCCATGGCCAGGCCGTAGCGCGCGAAAGCGTCGTTGGGATTCTGGGTGAGGACTTCGTTGAGTGCGGCGATGCGGTCCATGGGCAGGTTTCTCGGTTCTCCGTCGTCGGTCGTCGATTGTCGATTGTCGGTTGTCAGAATGAGATTACTACATAAGCTCGGGGGCTGCGCGGGGTGAACGCATGACGGAGCGGGTGAGTCGAAGAATTCCGCCCAGCTCCACTTGGATTCACATCGGCCCAGTGATTAGAATGAGCGTTCTTTAACATTTCTTGTCCGTTTGGGGGGTGGCGGTGGCGTGTCCGTTTTTTCTGCCGATGGAAAAGTTTGTTGAGGGCGCATGGCCACATCCGGCGCGGTTGCCGCTGGGCTGCGGGTGGAAGGGACAATGCATGGCTCCCGGACATGAGCGCGAACAGCCTTCGGACGACCACCTTCGAGAGTTTTGCAATTTGGGCTACGCGCAAGGCTGCCGGCGGCTGCCGGTGGACCGCGCGTGGGACTCGGTACGGTTCGGCATCGGGAAATCGGCAGCCGATGCGTCGGACGCGCACATTTATATAAGGTATGTTTGCGAGCGGGGCCATCTGCCGATGGAGCATGGAACGCTGGAATACGACCCCATGCAAAAAATCTGGCCGCGAATGCACAGCGACCTCCGCGTGCAATCGATGGCGGAATGCTTTCTGGCGGCGCACACGCAGGCAGTGCGCACGCAGTCCTGAACGGAGAAACCATAATGATGAGCGACCAACCGTTGATGCCGCGGCCGGTGCGAGATTCGCAGTCCGAGATGGCGGAAATTGTCCTGCCCAATGACGCCAACCCGCTGGGGGCGCTACTGGGCGGCCGGTTGATGCACTGGATTGACCTGGCCGGCGCGATGGCCATGCACCGGCAGGCGCGCAGCTACGCGGTAACGGCATCGGTGGACCACATCGATTTTCTGGTTCCCGTGCGGGTGGGGGATCTGGTGATCCTGCGTTCGTCGGTGAACCGGGTTTTTCATACATCGGCGGAAGTGGGTGTGAAGGTATTTGTCGAAAACTACATTGCCGATACGGCCCAACATGTGGCCTCGGCCTACCTAACATTTGTGGCTGTGGATGAACAGCGGCAGCGGGTCAAGGTGGCCCCGGTGATTCCAGAAACCGAAGAGCAACAGCGGCGATATGAAGATGCGGGACGCCGGCGGGAAGCGCGGCGTAAGGAAATAGAACGCCGTGCCAAAATGGCGCGTTGATTTTGCATATGTGATGGATGTCACAAACGTCGTTTCTTTAAAAGCGGTATCCTAAAATTAGAAAGTCGCGGTTATGGATAGCGCACTGCTGGTTCACCGGCTTCACTTTGCCTTCACCATTACCTTCCACTACCTCTTCCCGCAGCTCACCATGGGCCTGGCGCTGTTGATCGTTGTGCTGAAGACGATCGCCCTGCGAAATAACGACGAGAGCTATCATCGGGCGGCGCGTTTCTGGGCGAAAATCTTCGGCATCAACTTTCTGATCGGCGTAGTGACCGGCATCCCCATGGAATTTCAGTTCGGCACCAACTGGTCGCATTTTTCGCGCTTTGCCGGGGGAATCATTGGGCAGACGCTGGCCATGGAAGGTGTTTTTTCGTTCTTTCTTGAGTCCTCATTTCTTGGGCTCTTTCTCTACGGCGAAAAACGTTTGAGCCCGCGGGCACACTGGGGCGCGGCGGTGGCGGTTTTTTGCGGATCCTGGCTGTCGGGGTTTTTCATTATCGTGACCAACGCCTGGATGCAGAACCCGGTCGGCTACGTCAAAGCGGCCGACGGCTCGCTGCAGTTGTCGAGCTTCTGGGAGCTGATTTTCAACCCGTGGGCGTGGTGGCAGTATGCCCATAACATGTGCGGCGCGGTGATTACCGGCTCGATTGTGATGGCTTCGGTGGGCGCATTTTACTTGCTGTGGGGGAAGTTCGAAGCCCAGGGGCGAATATTTGTGCGAACGGGAGTCGTGGCCGGGCTGATCGCCAGCGCACTCCAGTTGTTTCCCACGGGAGATGGGCAGGGAAAAATGGTTGCCTTGCATCAACCGGTAACGCTGGCGGCCATGGAAGCCTTATTCGTCGGCCAGTCGGGCGCGCCCATCGTGATCATCGGCCAGCCTAATGTGCCGGAAAAGAAAATCGATAATCCCATCATTATTCCGAATGTCCTTAGCTTTCTCACATACCGTGCCTGGAACGCCGAGGTAAAAGGGCTCGATTCGTTCCCGCCCGATCTTTGGCCGCAGAACATCGCTCTCCTTTATTACAGCTACCACATCATGGTTGGACTGGGAACGATTTTCATCGCCATGATGGTGGTGGCGGCGTTCCTGTTGTGGAGAGGTTCGCTGTTTTCAGCGCGCTGGATGCTGTGGATTTTGCTGCTCGCGCTTCCCTTCCCTTATATCGCCAACACCGCGGGGTGGATGACGGCCGAACTGGGCCGTCAGCCGTGGCTGGTTTACGGCCTGATGCGCACAGCCGACGGTTATTCGAAAATGGTTTCGGCGGGGAACGGCATGTTTACCCTGCTTGGCTTTATGGGCATGTACATGGTGATGGGCATTCTGTTTTTGTTCCTGGTGCACCGCGAGATCGATCATGGCCCGGAGCCGCTGCCGGCCGGGGGAGGCACCGACTGATGGAAACCGTTTGGTACATCCTGGTAGCGGTAATGTTGGTGGCCTATGTTGCGCTGGATGGTTTTGACCTTGGCGCCGGCGCCATTTATCTGGCGGCGGCGAAAACAAGCCCGGAACGCAAGGGAATTCTGCGGGCCATTGGGCCGGTTTGGGATGGCAATGAAGTCTGGCTACTGGCAGCGGGAGGAACGCTCTACTTCGCGTTTCCACTTCTTTACGCCTCCAGCTTCAGCGGATTTTATCTTCCGCTGATGATGGTGCTCTGGCTGCTGATGCTGCGCGGCATCGGCATTGAATTGCGCGGGCACCTGGAAAATCCGGTGTGGATCGGTTTTTTCGATCTGATATTCTGCGTTTCCAGCGTGTTGCTGGCGATTTTTTTCGGGGCCGCACTGGGCAACGTGGTGCGCGGCGTGCCGCTGAACTCCGACGGCTATTTTTTTGAGCCGCTGTTTACAGATTTCAGAGTCACCACCAATGCCGGAATTCTCGACTGGTACACGATTCTGACCGGCGTGATTGCGCTGGTTACCCTGACCGCGCATGGAGCGTTGTACGTCGCTGTGAAGACGGAAGGGGAGGTAAACCTTCGCGCGCGAAGGATCGCCTTATACGCGTGGCCGGCGCAATTGATTCTTACCGCCGCCGGGCTATTGGCGACATGTTACGTACAGCCGCTGGCTCTGGAAAATTACAAGCGCTATGCCGTCGGCGATCTCATCCCGGTTGCTGTCGCGGGGAGCCTGGGCCTCATCATCTACGCCCTGCGCAAGCAGCAGGACAAGATGGCATTTACCGGTTCGACAATATACATCGTCTTTATGCTGGTGGGGGCGGCGTTTGGGCTTTATCCGATGGTGCTGCCCGCCAGCACCAATCCGGCGTACAGCCTGACTATCTACAACACTGCTGCCGGCCATCACGGGCTGGTGGTGGGCCTGACCTGGTGGATTC
>DATLKM010000078.1:0-10210 GCA_035538435.1 Binatia bacterium | reverse complement strand
GCACAACATGGCTACGTGGAAGTCCTCAGGCAGGCGCGCGACAACTTCTTTCACCGTAAGATTCTGCGCGTTGGTGTTGTGCGCAGCTGCGTCGGACGGGGTGAATACAGTCACGCAACCGGAACCTGGATGAGTCATGGGGTGAGAGAACAGTTTAGCGAATTTGGCGCAGGGCGCGCTGAAACGACGCAAAGTTCCAGATCAGCGAAAAGCGCTTAACACTTTCCTGACGGCGGCTTCCACCGGGGGAGACTTCTTTACGGTTTCCGCCAAGCGGTAACGGGCGACGCCGGCGGCGTGACGAACACGCGATCGGGAGAAAGCGGCGTAGAGCGTGTGGCGCGAATGATTGCCGAATCGTTCTTTGTAGCCTTCCGCACCCAAACCCATATCCACGGTCTTCATTTCCGGCATGTCGCAGGCGTCGGTGACGATGCGCGAAAGCAGGCAGTAGCCCGGCGAACTGGCTTCCTGAGCGCTGTCGAAGGTGGGCATGTACCAGAACCACGAACCGCAAAAGTTGAACCCGAAATTCCAGGCCACCGGCCGGCGGTCGATCTCAAGAATGCTCAAAGTCACGACGGAGGGTTCAAGTCGCAATACCAACTCCTCCAGAAATTTCCGCCGCTCGGGCGAAGCGAGACTGCTCACGCGCTGCGTAGCTTGAAAGCGCGCCACGTGGGCCTCGGCGAAGGCAGGCAGTTTCGCACAAATTTCCGCTCGCGTGCGCAAATGGTGGAAACATACCGGGCCCTCGCGCTCCATGTTTCTCAGGCACTGGCGCAGTTTTTTCTTGCCTGCGAGAGAGGATTTCAATCTATCGCGTTCTTCTCCTTCGCCCAGTTGGACCTGGGCGCATGAATATGCCGGGCGGAGGTGGGCGTGAAATCCATTGCGGTTGGCAACGGCTGCAATCGCGGCTGCAGTAGGTGAATCCTGCGGCAGATTGGCCAGTTTGACGGCGCTTGGCTTGATTTGCGCGAGTTGGGCGAAGACGGCTGCAACGAATTCCTCGTGCGCGGCTGGCGTGGAGAGAAAATCACAGTAATCGGCAGTGGCGCCGGCCAGGAATTCGATGGCATCATCTTTCCGGTTAATCGCCAGGGAAGCGACGCCCTCCAGTTCCTCGCCGTCATACGCCAGGATCAGCAGAGGCTTGAGCTGTTCGTGGTAGGAGGCCTGCACCGCCTGGGCCCACTCAAACGTAAGGAAGACTTCAGGGGAGCTCACCCGATGAACGAGCCGGTTCCACTGCCGGCGCAGATCGTGATCGTTGGGGATTTCTGCGTACTGAACGATGCGCAAACGTTACTTCTCTCCCGTGGCGATTTTCGAGAACACGTAGTAGTACCAGTCGGTAACCAGGACGCGGCTCGGGCGCGGATAATCGTCGCCGAGTATGCGCACAGATTGAAATCCGCAGGCCTGGGTTTCGCGAACTACGGCGGCGGGAATTGCGCCATGCGTTTCCAGGCCACCGTGCGCAGGATCGCGCCAGTAGCCGTCGCCAGTCCAGAAAGCACCCGTGAAAAGGCGTTTCAAAATGCGGGCAAGAGAACCGAAAGTCGCAACTGCGGCGGCGGCGAGAACGCGCGCCAGGGTCAGGAACCAGACTACCGGGGCAACAAAGCTAGACTGGCCGGCGATCCTTTCCGCCAAACGGCGGACCCGCTGGGAATCCCACGATGGACGAATGAAAATTGAGCGCGGATTGTGCGAGGAGAAAATTAAGACGCCTTCCGGCTTGAGCACGCGGGCGATTTCTCTGAGCGCGCGCAGGCGGCGATCATCGGGAATCACGTAATCCATGCCGTTGAAGGCCATAACCGCCGCGCCAAAAGTGCCAGACTCGAACCGCGACAAATCGGCGGCATCACCCACTGCAAACTCGAGTGCAGGGAATTTGCTGCGGCAGATAGAAATCATCTCCGCTGCGTAATCGAGACCAACATACCGCGCCGCGATTCCGGACAGATACGGAGTGGTGCGCCCTCCTCCAACACCGAGATCCAGAATTGCGCTTCCGGGCTTGAGATATGCAGCGAAAAGTTTCTGCTCGCAGGCGGTCAGGTAGTTCAGGCCGGCGTAGTGCCGAGCGACCGCCGCGGAGTCGTAGACCGCGAGGTTCGGGTCCTCGCCAACCTTCGGCCGCGAATTAATCTCCGCCAGGGCGGCATGGGAAGCGTTCATCGCATTCATGCTCTCTTCATCGCACCACGAGGTCCCAGGCGAGAGGAGTGCCACGTTTGATTCTCTGCGCGGCGGTTTTTCCCAGAACGTCTGACAGATGGCGGGGATGAAGGCCATTGCCGGGACGAATGGAACGAACGTTTTGCAAAGTGAAAGCTTCGCCCGGCGAGATATCTTCCACGACAAAAAGGGACCGCCGGAAGGCTTTCATCTTTTCCTCTTTTTCGTTTCCACCCAGACGCGGCGCGCCGAGCGCTTTTTCCGCGGTGCGCACGGCTTCGACCATGGCTTTGAATTCGTGCGGTTCAAGGGAGAAGGCGCTGTCGGGGCCGGGAACAGTCCGCGAGAGAGTCAGATGCTTTTCGATGATGCAGGCCCCCAGAGCGACCGCCGCGACGGGCGCAACCAAGTCCATGGTGTGATCGGAGAGGCCGACAGGAAGTTGAAATCGATGCGCCATTTCCGGGATGGCTCGCAGATTCATTTCCTCCGGCGCCGCCGGGTAGGCGCTGGTGCATTTCAGAAGGGCGATATCGCGCGCTCCAGCTGTACGGGCGGCGTTGACTGCTTCTTCAATTTCGTTCACCGTGGCCATGCCGGTCGACATGATCAGCGGTCTGCCGCTGCGGGCCATTTTCTGGATCAGGGGAATGTCGACCAGTTCGAACGACGCTACCTTGTGAGCGGGAACCTTCATCCGATCGAGGAAATCCACAGCGGTGGCATCGAAAGCGCTGGAGAATAGATCCATTCCCAGATTTTCGGCTTCGCGCTTGAGACGCGGCTGCCATTCCCACGGAGTGAAAGCCTGAGCATAGAGATCGTGCAAAGTGCTGCCATCCCAAAGTGTGCCGCCGCCGATGCGAAATTCTTCGCGGTCGCAGGCGATCGTGATGGTGTCGGCGGTGTAAGTTTGCAATTTGACGGCGTCCGCGCCCGCGTGTTTGGCGGCGCGAACCAGTTCGAGGGCGGAGCCGTAGTCCTGATTGTGGTTGGCGGAAAGTTCGGCGATGACGTACACGGGAAATCCGCTGCCGACTTGGCGCGCGCCGATTTGGAAACTGCCGCTCATGCTCTATCTTTTATCTTGCGCTTTGATCTCTACCCAGGACGAAGTGGATTGCTTCTTGTTCGTGAACCACCGTGTTCGGCATTCGTTCAAAGCCGGCGGCGGAAAACAGCTTCATTGACGGCGCGTTTGCCGGTTTCACGAAAGCGTCAATCAAGTTCGCCCGGTAATCTTCGAACAACCGCTGCGCGGCCAGCGCGAGAAGCTTTTGTCCCCAGCCGCCGCCGCGAAACTGCGAGCCGACAACGATCGACAATACGGCGCGGTCGCTTTCAATCTGAAATCTTACCGAGCCCAGCGGGGCGCCGCTGCCGTTGGCCGCGACATACACAACCGACTGCGGATCATTCAACCTGGCGTTGAACCATTGCCTGTGATCGTCCCACAAAATGGGATCGCCGTGGAAGGAGGCAGAGCGAGTCGCGGGGTCGTTGGCCCACTGCCAGAACAGTTCGCAATCGGCGGCGGTAGCTTTTCTTAGCTCAAGTCCGGAGAGAAAAGCGACGACGCGGTCGGCGCCGCGGCCATCGACCAGTGCGCGGGCGTTTGCGGAAAGCTCGCCACGAGTCTGGGGCGAGTCGAGCATGGCATTGAGGCGGACGGCGATTGTTTCCACGCTCACCGCGGCGGCGTCGCCCAGATTCCAAGCGGCATTGGCGGTTTCTGCCCCCTGGGCCACGCAGGTTTGATTTTCCGCTAAAACCAGCAGGATTGCGGGGAGGCCCAGGAACGCCATTTCCCAGAAAGTTGTGCCCGCTCCAGCGACGGCCGCGTCGGCCCATGCGATTAAATCGGCCATGGAATTTGTGTCGCAGACAACCCGCATATTGGCCACTTCGCGCGCCGCTGCTTCAATTTCAGTGCGATGCGGATTGCTGCCGCCGATCAGCACCACAGTTTCAAGATCGCGGCCCGCCAGTCGCCGGATTGCGGCAATGACTTTACAGGTAATGTTTGCTGGATCGCTGCCCCCCATGGTGGCCAGCAATTTCCGCGCAGCTTGCGGAATGTTTCTTTCCCATGAGCGCCACGCGCGAAATTCGCGGCGCAGCATGGCATAGCGCGGGCCAAGTAGCAGCCGAGTGCCGGCGGCGCGATTCGCATACATTTCCGGCGCGGCCTGAAGCGAATGGTTCAGGACTAAGTCCGCCGAATACGGCGATGCACACCCGTGATCGTCGACAACCAGCAACTTCTTTCCGCCAGCTTTGAGCTCGCACTGGTACTGAGAACCGAAACTGTAGCCGTCGATGACGATCCAGGCGGCGTTGACTTCCCCGGCCAGCTTTGACGTTTGACTCGCATCATGGGAGTTACCCGGCTCGACCGGGAGCGAGTGCGTCTGGATATTTTCATGATGCAGCCGCTCTTTGACAGCGGGCGTGCACTCGGCCGTGGCGAACGCACAGGAACCGCCCCAGTCCTGCCATGCCTGCGCGAGAGCCAGGCAGCGCATGACGTGGCCCGTGCCGATGGCGACGCTTGCATCGGCGCGAAATAGGAGTGTGGGCTTGTTCACGAAAAAAACTTTAGACGTTCGGCTGCTACGGGCCGCGCACTAGGGGCCTACCCGACAGTTCGGCTGTGTGCACCCTGGCTCTTATCCCGCAGATATGTTTCGCAAAGTTTCACATCGAATTCGAGTGCGACATGGACCGACCGCTCCGGCGGAGTTTCAATTACGCCCAGCTTTTCGCCAAAGAAGTTGCCGGTTTGCGCGAGAGCACTGAGCCGCGCAATCTTGATCGATCCGTTTGGGCGGTACACGGCGGGCAGCAGCGGGCGCTCTTTCAGATATTGCGCCCCAAAAAACATCTTCCAGTAATCGTTGCCGCCGGGAACCACCGCCCAGTGAAAATCATGCGGGTCAACGGCCGTCACGCTGACGACGAAATCGAATTCCCCTTGCGAAAATTTCGCAACCCCATCACGAATGTCCTGTGCACTGCGAAGCGGAGAACTGGGCTGGAGACAAACCAGCACGGTCGCGTCCGGCTCGGCCAACTGCGCGATACGCTGACAGGGAACGTGCGAAGCTACCAGGTCGCCGCACAATTCGGCGGGCATCAACTCCGGAACTATTGCGCCGAACGTTTGTGAGGCTCGCGCGATCTCTTCGTCTTCCGTACACACGTACACCTGGCGAAAAAGCCCCGTCTCCAGGGCCGCTTCAATGGAGTAGGCGATCATGGGCTTGCCGGCAAGGGCGCGGAGATTTTTCCGGGGCAAGCGCTTGCTTCCGCCGCGCGCAGGGATGGCGCAGATCAGGCCGTCGCGCAAGCCGGCCCCTTCGCGAAGTAGCTCTCTTTCATCGCTTCCAGCGGGGAACGCCCATCGCGCTCTTTCAGTCCCAGCACCAGCAGCTCGGAAAGCCGCAAATCCTCTTCATCGTCGATGTCCACGCCGCGGTTGGCGTCGATTTCCGCCAGGTGATAGGGCGACCCGTAAAACGTGTTCTGCTCCAGCAAGCCCGCCGATCGCGCCCACCAGACCGCACCCGTCGGGCAATAGGTTCGGGAAAGCTCCTGGCTGCGGACCAGATTCTCCTGCCCGAATTTCCAGTATCCGTGCCCCTGGGAATCTTCCATCATCGCCCATTCCGGATACACGCAGCGATAGGTCACAACCGAAATTTGGAAATGGCGCCCGGCTTCGCGAAACAACCGCTCGTGTTCGAGGATGTCGGCGCTGGTCACCAGCGGACAGTTAGGCAGAACCTGGCAGACGCTCTCGGGTAACTCGCCACGCGCGCGGAGCAGGCGCAAGACGTGAGTTACGGCGTCAATCGATTTGGCGGTGTCGGTAGCCAGCTCGGCGGGGCGCTCGGAAAACTCCGCGCCGTACCACTCGGCCACCCGCCCGATTTCGACGTCGTCGGAAGAGACGATCACGCGTTCGAACAGGCCGCTGTTCACAGCGGCGGAAACGCCGTAGGCCATCATGGGGTGGCCAAAAAACGGCAGGAGATTTTTCCCCGGAAGGCGCTTGGAGCCGCCACGGGCGGGAATGATGGCAACCGGCCTTGAGATTTCAGTCAAGCTCCACCCACACATTCTCTTCGGCGGAACGGCGCGCGGCCAGCGCAATCCGCAGAGCGAGCACTGCCTGGTCCAGACCGAAGCGAGGGGCGCCTCCTGTTTCCATGCATTCCAGAAAGTGGGCGATTTCGGCCAGGTACATATCGTTTACCTCGCAGTCGAATTGCAAGGCCTCGTTCTTTCCGTCGGGCCGCACGATTTCGATTGCATTCGCTTTCAAGTCCCAGTGGATCCTGCCCTCCGTTCCGGC
The DNA here is from genome assembly GCA_035538435.1 of Binatia bacterium. GTDB lineage: Bacteria > Acidobacteriota > Terriglobia > Terriglobales > Acidobacteriaceae > Sulfotelmatobacter. The sequence goes on along the minus strand of DATLKM010000078.1, from coordinate 3,663 downwards.
AAGAGTGCAACTGCGCGCGTAGGAGCGTTGAATGAAATCCACATGAATATCGGCCAGCGTACCGCCGGGGAACTGCCACAACATGGTGGCGCAATCTTCCACGTTCACTTCAAGAGCGCTTACTTTCGCGGCCATGCAGACCAGCTTTTGCGGAGCGCCCAGCAGCCACGCGGCGTAGTCGATCTCGTGCGAACCATCCAGCAGGATGCCGCCGCCCATTTCGCGGCGCGCCGTATAGCTCCTGCGGTAATCCTGCCAAGGACGCCAATCCGGCAGGTAGCTTCCGCTGTGAATCTGCGCCCACAGAATTTTTCCCACCGCGCGCTCTTCCACGAGTTGTTTCAGTTTCTCGATCGGCGGATGAAAGCGCAGGTTGTATCCGATCTGCACCGCCAGTTTTTTTCCTTCCGCTTCCCTTCTGAGTTCGTCGATCCCATCCAGTCGGTCGGAGAGGGGCTTCTCGATGAAAATGTGAGCGCCCGCGTAGAGCGCCTGCATGGCCTGCGGCACGTGGCAGACGGGAGGAGAGCAAATCAGAACCGCATCCGGCCGAAAGCTTGTGAGCGCCTGGTCAAGAGACGAAAAGGATTCGGCCTGAAATTCGGAGCGGACGTATTCCAACCTGTCCGGATGTGGATCGCAGGCCGCCAGCCGCGTAATTCCGAGCTTCCTCAGATTTCCCATGTGACGCCGGCCAATCGAGCCGGATCCGACCACAAGAACCGAAATTGCGCGGGGAGTGGACAATGGGCTTATTTCGCGTAATGGGCGGTCACTTTTTTCACCGCCGCGATCACGTCTTCGACATCCTGATCGCTCATGCCGTGGAACATGGGCAGGCTGATCAGGCGCTGGTAGGCGTTTTCGGCCACGGGAAATTCGCCGCCGCGGTAGCCGAAGCGGTCGCGATAGTAGGGATGCAAATGGACCGGAATGTAGTGAACGTTGACGCCGATGTTTTCCGCGCGGAGGGCGCGGAAGATTTCGGCGCGGCCGGCGTTTAATTTTTCAAGATTCAGCCGAATGGGAAACAGGTGCCACGCCGGATTGATCGCTTCCCGTACTGCCGGAGTTTCTATGGCCGCAAGTTCGCCGAATTCTTGCCGATAACGCGCGGCGATTTCCCGGCGGCGGGACAGGTTGGCGTCCAGCTTTTTCAACTGGGCAAGGCCGAGCGCGCTGGACAGATCGGTGAGCCGGTAGTTGTAGCCCAGTAGAACCATTTCGTAGTGCCATTGTCCATTCGACTGGCGGGCGCGGGCGTCGCTGGAGATGCCGTGATTGCGAAAGCGGCGCAGGGTTTCGGCCACATCGTCGCGCTCGGTGGTGACCATGCCGCCTTCACCCGTGGCCACGTGCTTCACGGGATGAAAGCTGAACACGGTCATGTCGGCGATGCTGCCGACTCGTCGCCCGCGATGCTCGGCGCCCAGAGCGTGACAGGCATCTTCGATCACCATCAGATGGCGCGCGGCAGCGAACTTGAGAATGGCATCCAGATCGGCGGGATGGCCGGCGTAGTCGACGGCGAAAATCGCGCGGGTGCGGGGAGTGGTTCTCGCCTTAACTTGCTCGGGATCGAGATTCAACGTATCCGCGCTGACATCGGCGAAGACCGGAGTTGCTCCTTGATACAGGACGCAGTTTGCCGTCGCCGCGAAAGTCAACGGCGTCGTAATGGCTTCGTCGCCGGGTTTTAATCCTGCGGCAAAAGCGGCGCCGTGCAAGGCCGCTGTGCCGGAACTGAAGCTCACGGCATGCTTCGCGCCCACGCGGGCGGCGAATGCTTCTTCAAACTCCGCGACTTTGGGACCGGTGGTGAGCCAGTCGGAACGCAGAACGTCGACCACCGATTGAATATCGTCGTCGTCAATCGATTGCCGGCCATAGGGCAGCAGCGTTTTGCGGACGGGCGTACCGCCGTCAATGGCGAGGATCTCGCGGGTGATGATGGCTGAATTCATGCCGGAATTTCGTTAAGCGGGAATCGCCGATTTAACCACGGCTTCGGGTTCGATCAAATCCTGAAGCTGCTCGTGGGTGAGCCACTGTTCGTTGCTGTCGCTGCTGTAGCGAAAGCCTTCGGGCAAACCGCGCGCGTGGATCCAGTTGCCCTTTTTCCACCAGGGATGAGCGGGCTGGATGACGAACATTTCATCGACTTCGACCGCGTTGCGGGCTTCGTCTTCGGACAGCAGGACCTCGTGCAGCTTTTCGCCCGGGCGTATGCCGATGTATTCGGTGGCGCAGCCGGGGGCGATGGCCTCGGCGAGGTCGACCAGCCTCATGCTGGGAATTTTAGGAACGAAGATTTCGCCGCCGTGCATTTGCTCGAGCGAGCGGATGACGAAGCGCACGCCATGCTCCAGCGTGAGCCAGAAGCGGGTCATGCGCGGATCGGTGATGGTGATGCGGCCGCGCTTGCGCTGCTCCTGAAAAACGGGAATTACGCTGCCCCGGCTGCCGACCACATTGCCATAGCGGGCGCAACTGAAGCGGGTATTCTGCGCCCCGGCGTAGGCGTTGGCCTGCACAAACATTTTCTCGGCGCAGAGTTTGGTGGCGCCGTAAAGATTGATGGGATTGACCGCCTTATCGGTGCTCAGCGCCAGAATGCGTTCGACGCCCTGGTCGATGGCCGCGTCAATGACGTTGCGGCCGCCCATAATGTTGGTCTGAATGGCTTCGAATGGGTTGTACTCGCAGGCCGGAACCTGCTTGAGCGCCGCCGCATGAACCACTACGCTGATTCCGGCCAGGGCGCGCTGCAAGCGTCCGGGATCGCGAACGTCGCCGATGAAGTAGCGCAGGCTGCTGTGATCGAAGCCCGCCGCGCGCATGTCGTGCTGCTTGAGCTCGTCGCGGCTGAAGATGACCAGCCGCTTGGGGTGATACTCGCGCAGCATGATCTCGACAAACTTTTTGCCGAACGACCCGGTTCCGCCCGTGACCAGCACTTCCTGTTCCGACCAGTTCATGGCACTCATCCCAAAGAGAATTCTGTGCGCGCTCCGCGCCTCTCACTCACAATTCGCAACGCTCCACCCGGGGCGGAGGGTTCAGGACGGCGAGCAAGATTGAAGTGATGCGATGGAGGCACTCATCCGTGTCGGCTGGGAGTCACGGTTGCAAGGTAGTATAGCGGAGATTTTTGCCTTCGCGCGAACTGAATTACTGTGACGTACTAATCGCCGGTGCCGCTGAGCGATATGCCTTGCCGGCCGCCTCCGCCATTGTCGTCGATGTACAACATGCCGTTTTGCGGGCCGGTGTTTTTCGGATCGAACGTCACCCCGATCGTGCAACTGGCTCCGGCATTGAGTTGCGCCGGGCAGTTGTTGCCCTGGTGGTAATTGTTGCGCGCGTCCATAAACTTGATCCCGCTGATCGTGACCGCCGCGCTGCCCTGGTTGGTCACGACGACCTGTTGCGGCGGGCTCTTGGTGCCCACTTTCTGATTCCCGAAATTCAGGCTCTGCGGCGCAACCGCCATCACCGTGCCCATGCCGAAAAGTTCGACGACTTGCGGCTTGCTTGAAGCGCTGTCGATCAGGGTCATCAGGCCGGTGGTACTGCCTTGTGCGGTCGGAACGAAAGTGATGCCGAGGTCGCAGGTTGCGCCCGGGGCCACGCTCTTGCCGCAGTTGTCGGTCAAATGAAACG